>NZ_JBFACN010000007.1:0-351393 GCF_040640875.1 Streptomyces sp. NPDC021562 | reverse complement strand
TCGGCGACCGGCTCGGCGAAGCCGATGAAGTCCGCCGGGATCAGCTTCGTACCCTGGTGGATCAACTGGTAGTAGGCGTGCTGGCCGTTGGTGCCCGGTGTGCCCCAGACGATCGGGCCCGTGGTCCAGTCGACGTCCTTGCCGTCCCGCGTGACGTGCTTGCCGTTGGACTCCATGTCCAGCTGCTGGAGGTAGGCGGTGAACTTGGACAGGTAGTGCGAGTACGGCAGCACCGCGTGCGACTGGGCGTCGAAGAAGTTGCCGTACCAGATGCCCAGCAGGCCCAGCAGCAGCGGCGCGTTGGCCTCGGCGGGGGCGGTGCGGAAGTGCTCGTCGACCAGGTGGAAGCCGTCCAGCATCTCGCGGAAGCGGTCCGGGCCGATGGCGATCATCAGGGAGAGGCCGATGGCGGAGTCGTACGAGTAGCGGCCGCCGACCCAGTCCCAGAACTCGAACATGTTGTCCGGGTCGATGCCGAAGTCCGTCACCTTGCCGGCGTTGGTGGAGAGGGCCACGAAGTGCCTGGCGACGGCCTCCTGACCGGCCTTCAGTTCACCGAGCACCCAGTTGCGGGCCGAGGTCGCGTTGGTGATCGTCTCGATCGTGGTGAACGTCTTGGAGGCGACGATGAACAGGGTCTCCGCCGCGTCCAGGTCACGGGTGGCCTCGTGCAGGTCGGCGCCGTCGACGTTGGAGACGAAGCGGACCGTGAGGTCGCGGTCGGTGAGGCTGCGCAGCACCTCGTAGGCCATCGCGGGACCCAGGTCGGAGCCGCCGATGCCGATGTTGACGACGTTGCGGATGCGCTTGCCGGTGTGGCCGGTCCACTCGCCCGAGCGGACCCGCTCGGCGAAGGCGCTCATCTTGTCCAGGACCGCGTGCACCCGCGGTACGACGTTCTCGCCGTCGACCTCGATCACCGCGTCCCGCGGGGCGCGCAGCGCCGTGTGCAGCACCGCGCGGCCCTCGGTGATGTTGATCTTCTCGCCGCGGAACATGGCGTCCCGCAGCCCGAAGACGTCGGTGGCGGCGGCCAGCTCCTGGAGCAGGGCCAGGGTCTCGTCCGTGACCAGGTGCTTGCTGTAGTCGATGTGGAGGTCGCCGACCTGGAGCGTGTAGCCCGTGCCGCGCCCCGGGTCGGCCGCGAACAGGTCCCGGAGACGGGTGTCGGCGAGTTCCTCGCGGTGCCTGACGAGCGCGGTCCACTCGGGCGTCTGGTCGAGCCTGGTACGGCCGTCTGCGTTCATGTGCGACTTCAGCCTTCTTCCTTGCACCTGTCCTGTTGCACGGCTGCCCCGTCTGCCGGTCCCAACCTAGTTGATCAGCGCGGGGCGCCGTGACAACGGGCCGGGCACCGGCCGCGCAGACGACTCCGGCCGGACGCCCGAAGGCTCCCGGCCGGTACCAACTCCTAGATCTCGCCCCGCAGTTTGGCGAGCGCCTCGGCGAGGATCGCCTCGCCGTCCGCGTCGCTGCGCCGCTCCCGTACGTACGCGAGGTGCGTCTTGTACGGCTCGGTGCGCGGCGGGTCCGGCGGGTTGTCCCGGTCCTGACCTGCCGGGAAGCCACAGCGCGGGCAGTCCCAGGTCTCGGGCACCTGCGCGTCGCTGGCGAAGCTGGGCTGCGTCTCGTGCCCGTTGGAGCACCAGAAGGAGATGCGCAGACGCGGCGCGGACTCGCCGCGCTCGGCCTCGCCCATCGGCCCCGCCCCGACCCGGCTACCTCGGATCGCGTTGCCACTTGCCACGGTCGTAACTCCCTGCGTGATGGTGCCGCGAAGCGAGTCGGCGTGTCGCTTCGTTGCGAGCGCCTCAGTCTACGTAAGGCCCAACGCGCGTCCAGTGTTGGGAGTTACCGTCCCCGCACCTAGACGCAAGCCCCATGATAGGCCGCGCTCAGGTGCGCGTACCGAACATGGGGCCTTACGTGCGGATTGTGCGTGTGTGCGAGTCGCGGATCAGCTGTTCGTCTTCATCAGCAGGCCGAGGACGATGATGCACGCGAACCACAGCAGACCGATCACCACGGTGATCCGGTCCAGGTTCCGCTCGGCGACCGAGGAGCCGCCGACGGAGGACTGCATGCCGCCACCGAACATGTCGGAGAGGCCGCCGCCCTTGCCCTTGTGCATCAGCACCAGCAGCATCAGCAGCAGGCTGAAGACGATCAGGGCGATCGAGAACCCCAAAACCACGGCTGGACCAACTTCCTCGGATACGGATGGACTGCGGGGCCGGGACCGTCACGCGGAGCGTGGAGCGGCTTCCCTTCAGGTCTCGGCCCCGCAAGGGTACGACGGATCGTCGCTAGCGCCTACTCGCGGGTGCGCTCACTGATCGCGGAAACGCACGATCTTGACGAATTCGTCGGTGTCCAGCGAGGCACCGCCGACCAGGGCGCCGTCGATGTCGGCCTGGGCCATGATCTCGGCGACGTTGCCGGACTTGACGGAGCCGCCGTACTGGATGCGGACCCGGTCGGCCAGCTCCTGGCCGTACAGCTCGGCGAGCTTGCCGCGGATGGCGGCGCACACCTCCTGGGCGTCCGCGGCGCCGCAGACCTTGCCGGTGCCGATGGCCCACACGGGCTCGTAGGCGATGACGATCGACTCGGCCTGCTCGGCGGGGAGGTCCTTGAGACCGCCCTCGACCTGGGTGAGGGTGTGGGAGACGTGGTTGCCCGCCTCGCGGACGTCCAGCTCTTCGCCGACGCACAGGATCGGGGTCAGACCGTGCTTGTAGGCGGCCTTCACCTTGGCGTTCACGATCTCGTCGGTCTCGGCGTGGTACTGGCGGCGCTCGGAGTGGCCGACGACCACGTACGTGCACTTCAGCTTGGCCAGCATCGGGCCGGAGATCTCACCGGTGTAGGCGCCGGAGTCGTGCGCCGAGATGTCCTGGGCGCCGTACTTGATCTTGAGCTTGTCGCCGTCGACCAGGGTCTGCACGGAGCGCAGGTCGGTGAAGGGCGGCAGGACGGCGACCTCGACGGCCTCGTAGTCCTTGTCGGCCAGGGCGAAGGCGAGCTTCTGGACGTGTGCGATGGCCTCGAGGTGGTTGAGGTTCATCTTCCAGTTGCCCGCCATGATCGGCGTGCGGGTGGTCATAACGGGGTCAGTCCTCCAGTGCGGCGAGGCCGGGGAGCGTCTTGCCCTCGAGGTATTCGAGGGAGGCGCCGCCACCGGTCGAGATGTGTCCGAACGCGTTCTCGTCGAAGCCGAGGATGCGGACGGCGGCTGCGGAGTCACCGCCGCCCACGACGGTGAAGCCGTCGGACTCCACGAGGGCCTGGGCGACCGCCCGGGTGCCCGCGGCGTAGTCGGGGTGCTCGAAGACGCCCATGGGGCCGTTCCAGAACACGGTGGCGGCGTCGGCGAGCTTCGAGGCGTACAGCTTGCTGGTCTCCGGGCCGATGTCCAGGCCCATCCGGCCGGCCGGCATGGCGTCCGCGGGAACCGTGTCGGGGTGGGTGGGGGCCTTGGCCGACAGGTCCGGGAACTCGGCGGCCACCACGGTGTCGACGGGCAGCACGATCTCGACGCCGGTCTTCTCGGCGCGCTCGAGGTACTCGGTAACGGTCGCGAGCTGGTCCTCCTGGAGGAGGGAGCTGCCGACCTCGTACCCCTTGGCCTTGAGGAAGGTGTAGACCATGCCGCCGCCGACGAGGATCCGGTCGGCCTTGCCGAGCAGCTGGTCGATCACGGCGAGCTTGTCGGAGACCTTGGCGCCGCCGAGCACGACGGCGTAGGGCCGCCGGACGTCCTCGGTGAGCTTCTTCAGGACGCCGACCTCGGTGGCGATGAGGTAGCCGGCGTAGTGCGGCAGCCGGGCCGGGAGGTCGTAGACGGAGGCGTGCTTGCGGTGCACGGCACCGAAGCCGTCGCCGACGTAGACGTCCGCGAGGGCGGCGAGCCGGTCGGCGAACTCGCCGCGCTCGGTGTCGTCCTTGGCGGTCTCGCCGGCGTTGAAGCGCAGGTTCTCGATGACCGCGACCTGGCCGGGCTCGAGGCCGTTCACGGCGTCGTGGGCGGCGGGGCCGACGGTGTCCTGGGCGAACGCGACCGGGGCGCCGAGGAGTTCGCCGAGCCGCTCGGCGGCCTGCAGCAGGGAGAACTGCGGGTCCGGGGCGCCCTTGGGGCGGCCCAGGTGGGAGGCGACGACCACCTTGGCGCCCGCGTCGGCGAGGGCCTTGACGGTGGGCAGTACGGCGCGGATGCGGCCGTCGTCGGTGATGAGGCCGTCGGCCATCGGCACGTTGAGGTCGGCGCGGACGAAGACCCGCTTGCCGTCGACGCCTTCGGCGAGGAGTTCGTCGATCGTCTTCATGGTTGGGGACTCCTACAGGAGGGCTCTTGATCGTACGAGGGCTGATCGAACCGTAGACGGCGGGTCGATCCTTACGTGCGTCAGGGCCCGGGCAGCGCGACGGTGCGCTGCCCGAGCCCTGCTACCGCATCGAGGTGCGTGCTCGGTCGATCAGAGCTGGCTGCCGACGAAGACCGTGAGGTCGACGAGGCGGTTCGAGTAGCCCCACTCGTTGTCGTACCAGCCGAGGACCTTCACCGTGTTGCCCTCCTGGACCATGGTCAGGGAGGAGTCGAAGGTGCAGGAGGCCGGGTCGCTGACGATGTCCGAGGAGACGATCTCGTCCTCGGTGTACGCCAGGTAGCCCTTCAGGTCGCCGTCCTCGGCGGCCTTCTTGAACGCGGCGTTGACCTCGTCCTTGGTGACCTCGCGCTGCAGCGTCACGACCAGGTCGGTGGCGGAGCCGGTCGGGACCGGGACGCGCATGGCGATGCCGTCCAGCTTGCCCTTGAGCTGCGGGAGGACCAGCGCGGTGGCCTTCGCGGCACCCGTGGTGGTCGGGATGATGTTCTCGGCGGCGGCCCGGGCGCGGCGCAGGTCCTTGTGCGGGAAGTCCAGGATGCGCTGGTCGTTGGTGTACGCGTGGACCGTCGTCATCAGGCCCTTGACGATGCCGAAATTCTCGTCGAGGACCTTCGCCATCGGCGCCACACAGTTGGTGGTGCAGGAGGCGTTGGAGATGACGTGGTGGTTCGCCGGGTCGTACTTGTCCTGGTTGACGCCCATCACGATGGTGATGTCCTCGTCCTTGGCCGGAGCCGAGATGAGGACCTTCTTGGCGCCGCCGGCGATGTGCTTCTCGGCGTCGGCCTTCTTCGTGAAGATGCCCGTCGACTCGATGACGATGTCGACGCCCAGCTCGCCCCAGGGGATGTCGGCGGGGTTGCGCTCGGACAGCACCTTGATGGTGTGGCCGTCGACGGTGATCGTGTCGGCGGTGTGCGACACCTCGGCCTTGAGGCGGCCCAGGATCGTGTCGTACTTCAGCAGGTGCGCGGTGGTCGCGGTGTCACCCAGGTCGTTGACAGCCACGATCTCGATGTCAGCGCCCTGCTCCAGCAGCGCGCGGAAGTAGTTGCGACCGATACGACCGAAGCCGTTGATGCCTACGCGGATCGTCACGAACCGATCTCCTCGTTGGTACGCCGGCCATGCGGTGCCGGCGAGCTGTATTTGGGATGTCCCCGACCACCCACGACCCTACCTCCCTGAGGCTCCCGTGGTGACATCCAGATGCCCCATACACGGCGAGGCGGTCCGTACCCGCCAGTAGGGGTACGGACCACCTCGGATCGTGGATCGAATTGCCCGGTTCTGACCGGGAATGCCGACCCGTACTCACCCTTCTTTCACTCGTTCGTGAGCGGGTCGGCTCACTTGTCGAGTGCCGTCAACGCCTTCTTCACCAGAGCGGCACGATCGGCGGCCGAGGTGACCTGTTCCAGACCGAAGCCGAGCAGCACGCTGCGGTCCGTGGTGACCGCGCCGTACGTCCGGAACAGGGCTCCCGTGCGCGTCCAGTCCTTGAGGACGGCCGGGCTGCCCGGGGGCGGCGCGGCGACGCTCCAGGGGCCGAGGGACGTCTCGAAGCCCTCCGTCTCGGCCGCCTTGCCGTCGAGCACGAGCGAGGCGTCGTCGAGGAGGACGCCGTGCCCGCCGGTGCCCGGGTCGGTGACGTAGGAGACGGAGACCTCGACGGACCTGCCGGCGTACGCGCTCAGGTCGAAGCTCGCGGTCTGCCAGCCCGCCGAACTGCCGGTGAAGCTGTGCCAGGTGCCGCTGGTGCCGGTCGCGGCGCACTGGCCGTCCCCGATGGTCAGGTAGTGCTTGAGCCACGGGTGCTCGGCGATCAGGAAGCCCGCCCCGCACTCGGACGGTACGGCGTCCTTGGCGGCGCCCTCCTTGTCGGGCAGGGTCGTCCAGTCGTCGGCGCCGACCGTGTGGACCTCGACGATCGCGTGGTCGTAGCCCGGTTCGGTGTCCCACAGCAGCTTGGTGCTGAGGGTCGGCCGGTCGGCCGCGGTGACACCGGTGAGGTCGACGGTGCGGGTGAGGCGCTTGTAGGCGTCGTCGGTGTGGACGGCCGCGGCCATGTACGACCCGGAGTACGGCCCGTACGGGTTGACGGTCCCGGCGAACTGTCCCGCGCCCGCACTGGCGAACTGGGGATGGGTGTCGGCGGCGAGCTCGTCCGAGGTGACGGAGTAGGTCCCGGCCTTGTCGAGGGGGTTGGCGGCGGTACCGCTCAGCGGGCCGGAGAACCCGCCCAGCGCGCCGGAGCCGGTGAAGCCGGTGGCCCCCGGCGTCGAGGTACGGGAGTAGGCGCCCAGGTAGTACTGGCTGAAGTCGTCCGACGGGGTGCCGTCACCCAGGTTGACGCTGCCGCCGGCCAGCTCGCCGGCCTCGATCAGCTTGCCGCCCTCGTTGAGGTAGGCGCGCAGCTGGAGCTGGGTGTCGTTGCCGGGGCCGCTCGTGCCGGAGTAGTGCACGACCGTCCTGAAGTGCGCCAGCACGCCGAGCGCGTCGGGCGCGCCCTGGGTGGCGACGTCCCAGACGACCGCCTTGTGCCCGGCGGCCTTCAGCGCGTCGACGTAGGCGCCCGCCTGGGTCGCCTTGGCGCCCTCCTCGGCGACCACCAGGGTGTCCGCCGCGGGTCGCCGCGCCACGGTGTACGTGAAGTGGCTGCTGGAGACCTTCTTGCCGCCCCGGCTCTCGCCGGTGAACCACACCTCGACCTTGTCGCCCGGCGCGCCGCCCTTCACCTTGGCCCGGTACTCGTCGAAGTAGAGGTCGTCCGCGCCGCCGTAGGTCTCGCCGCCCTTCCAGTGCCTGAGCGCCGTGTCGTGCGTCCGGCCGCCGTTGACGCGGTACCTGAGCCTCTTGTCGCGGACCGCCTTGCGGACGACGACGGAGACCTCCTGGTCGGCGCCGCGCGCGTACGAGGTGCTGAACGTCGCCGGGGTGAAGTCGGCGGCGCTCAGCCCGACCGAGGAGCTCGGCCGGTCGGGGTGGGCGGCGGTCTCGGCGACGGAGAGCGCGAACGGAATGTTCTTCACGAACTCGTCCTGGATCAGCTTCTCGTCGTCCGGGAAGTTGAAGACCGACTGGCAGTCCGCGGCGTTCCAGGCGTCGTTCGGGTCGAGGTCGGAGGCCGTCTGGCAGGTCGACATCTCCGGGGTGAACATCGCCATGCCGTTGACGTTGGAGGCGTGGCCGTCCGCCTCGCCGTTGGTGGTGTACAGCTCCGAGGAGACCTGCGAGTGGTAGCCGGGGATCGCCGGGTTGTCCGGGGTACCGGCGAGCGCCTTGTAGAGCACGTCGTCCGGGGTGGGGGTGGCCACCTGCCAGCCGACGCCGTAGAGCAGCAGTTCGGCGGCCGAGTGGTAGTTGATGCCGTACGTGAAGCCGATCCGCTTCTCGAACCCGTCCAGCGCCCTGGTCTCCGGCTCGGACTCGGGGCGGGCGCCGCGGTAGGTCTCGCTGGTGGGGTTGGGTGACGAACCCTCGTCGTCGTAGCCCCACTTGTAGCCGAAGTTGCGGTTGAGGTCGACGCCGTCACCGGTGTCGATGACCCCGTCGCCGTTGACGTCCCGCAGGTTCTTGCGCCACAGGCGGGTGTCGGGGCTCCGGAAGGTGTAGTCGTAGCCGTCGGGGTTGGCCGAAAGGACGAACCACAGCTCGGTCGAGTCGACGATCTTCTTGATGCGTTTGTCGGTGCGGTAGTTGTCCAGGTAGTAGTGCATCAGCCGGCGGGTCATCTCCGGCGTGATCCACTCCCGCGCGTGCTGGTTCGACACGTACAGCACGGACGGCTTGGAGCCGTCCTTCGACTTCTTCGCGCCCTTGGTCAGTTTGAGCGCGAGGATGTCCTGGCCGCCGATCGTCTTCCCGATGGACTCGACCTTGGTGAGGCCGGGGTTGGCCCGGGCAGTGCGGAGGATCTCCTCCTTCAGCCCGCCGCTGCCGCTGTAGGGGCGGAAGACGCCCTGGGCGGCGTTGCCGACCCGCACCTCGGCCCTGGCGGAGAGTGTGTGCTCGGTGAGGGCGACACCCTGCTTCCGCAGCTTCCCGGCCTGCTGGTCGGTGAGGTAGAGCTCGACTTCCGTCTTCCCGGATCCGGTGACCTGGTCGCCGAGTTCGCTGCCGTCCTGGCCGGCCTCGAGCAACAGGGGAATCTGCTTCTTGGTGACGTCGGCGTGGAAGACCTTCACCTCGTCCGGGCCGGTGGTGCCCGAACCGGCGGTCTGCGCCTGGGCCATGGGTGCGAGAGCGGCTCCGCCGATCAGGAGCGCGCCGACAGCGAGGATCGATCTCGCTCTGTGTCTCATGTACCCCCCTAGCAGTGGTCCGCCACGGCGGCGAACTCATGCCAGGCTCATGACACTTCATGATCGAGTCAAGGGCGACTCACGGACAGCCCACCGGTAGTACACAAGCGGACCATAAGCTCGCAAACGCCGGTGCCGACGACCACGATCGGTCGTCGGCACCGGCGTCTCGACGCTGTCTCAGACCGCGAGGTTGTCGGCCAGTTCCTCGGAGAGGTTGGCCTCGGTGCCCGGGATGCCCAGATCCGAGGCGCGCTTGTCGGCCATCGCGAGCAGCCGGCGGATCCGGCCCGCCACCGCGTCCTTCGTCAGCGGCGGGTCGGCGAGCGCGCCCAGCTCCTCCAGGGAGGCCTGCTTGTGCTCCATGCGCAGCCGGCCCGCCGCGGCGAGGTGCTCGGGGACCTCGTCACCGAGGATCTCCAGGGCACGCTGCACCCGGGCGCCGGCGGCGACGGCCGCGCGGGCGGAGCGGCGCAGGTTGGCGTCGTCGAAGTTGGCGAGGCGGTTCGCGGTGGCGCGCACCTCGCGGCGCATCCGGCGCTCCTCCCAGGCCAGCACCGACTCGTGCGCGCCGAGCCGCGTCAGCAGGGCACCGATCGCGTCACCGTCACGGACGACCACCCGGTCCACCCCGCGCACCTCGCGGGCCTTCGCGGCGATGGACAGCCGGCGGGCCGCGCCGACCAGCGCGAGGGCGGCCTCCGGGCCGGGGCAGGTGACCTCCAGGGAGGAGGAACGGCCGGGCTCCGTCAGCGAGCCGTGCGCCAGGAATGCGCCGCGCCAGGCCGCCTCGGCGTCACAGGTGGCCCCGGAGACCACCTGCGGGGGCAGGCCCCGGATCGGCCGGCCCCGGCCGTCCACGAGCCCGGTCTGGCGGGCCAGCTGGTCGCCGCCGGCCACCACCCGTACGACGTAGCGCGAGCCGCGGCGCAGTCCGCCGGGGGCCATCACGATCAGCTCGGAAGAGTGGCCGAAGATCTCCAGAATGTCCCGCTTGAGGCGCCGGGCGGCCATCGCGGTGTCCAGCTCCGCCTCGATCACGATGCGCCCGCTCACCAGGTGGAGGCCGCCCGCGAACCGCAGAATGGCGCTGACCTCCGCCTTCCGGCAGCAGGTCCGGGTGACGGGTAGCCGGGAGATCTCGTCCTTCACCGCTGCCGTCATCGCCATGGGCCGATCCTTCCATGCATCCGAAAAATACGGTCGTACGCGGCGGCCAACAGCTCCGGGTCATGCCGGGGTGAACCGTCGGTCCGGGCCACGGGGCCCAGCTCGACCGCGGCTCCCAGCCGCTTGGCGGCTTCGGTGAGCGAGTCGCGGTCGGGCACGGCGGCCTCGTCGGCCAGCACCACGTCCAGGGCGAGTTTAGGGGCGTGTCGCCCCAAAACCTCCAAATGACGCTGCGGGGAGAAGCCTTCGGTTTCTCCCGGCTGCGGTGCCAGGTTCAGGGACAGGACCTTACGGGCTTTCGTCTCGATGAGCGCGTCACTCAGCTCCGGGACGAGCAGGTGCGGGATCACCGAGGAGAACCAGGAGCCGGGGCCGAGCACCACCCAGTCCGCGTCCAGGACCGCCTCGACGGCCTCCGGCACGGCCGGCGGGTCGTGCGGCACCAGGTGCACGGACTGCACCTCACCCGGCGTCAGGGCCACGGTGGCCTGGCCCCGGACGATGTCCACCTCGTCGGGCCGCCCCGGATCATGCCCCTTGACCAGGGCCTGCAGCTCCAGCGGCACGGCGGACATGGGCAGCACCCGGCCGTGCGCGCCGAGCAGCTTGCCGACCAGGTCCAGGGCCTGGACATGGTCACCGAGCTGTTCCCACAGGGCGACGATCAGCAGGTTGCCGACCGCGTGCTCGTGCAGGTCGCCCTTGGACTGGAAGCGGTGCTGGATGACCCGGGCCCAGGTCTGGCCCCAGTCGTCGTCCCCGCACAGCGCGGCGAGCGCCTTGCGAAGATCACCCGGGGGGAGCACACCCAGCTCGTCGCGGAGCCGCCCGCTGGAGCCGCCGTCGTCGGCGACGGTGACGACGGCGGTGAGGTCGCCGGTGATCCGGCGCAGCGCGGCGAGCGAGGCGGACAGGCCCATGCCGCCGCCCAGGGCGACCACCTTGGGCTGGGTGCCCCGGCGGCGCGGCCGGGCGCCGCGGACCTCGACGGGACGGCCCGCGCGGCTCTCCGGCACCATCCGGCGCAGCCTGCCCAGCCGCGGAGAACGTCCGGTCACTCGCGCCCCATGTCCCGGTGCACGACTACGGTCTCCACTCCCTCGGCGGCCAGACGGGCGGCGAGCTTCTCCGACACGGCGACCGAGCGGTGCTTGCCGCCCGTGCAGCCGATGGCGATGGTCACGTAACGCTTGCCCTCGCGCCGGTACCCGGTCGCGATCAGCCGCAGCAGCTCGGCGTACCGGTCGAGGAACTCCTTGGCGCCCGGCTGGTTGAAGACGTACGCCGACACCTCCTCGTTGAGCCCGGTGTACGGGCGCAGCTCCGGAACCCAGTGCGGGTTGGGCAGGAACCGCATGTCGGCGACCAGGTCGGCGTCGACCGGCAGGCCGTACTTGAACCCGAACGACATCACCGTCGCCCGCAGCTCCGGCTCCTCCTCGCCGGCGAACTGGGCGTCCATCTTGGCGCGCAGCTCGTGCACGTTGAGGCTGGAGGTGTCGATCACCAGGTCGGCGTCACCGCGCAGCTCGCGCAGCAGTTCCCGCTCGGCGGCGATGCCGTCGACGATCCGGCCGTCGCCCTGCAGGGGGTGCGGGCGGCGCACCGACTCGAAGCGGCGGACCAGCGCGTCGTCGGACGACTCCAGGAAGACGATCCGGCGGGTGACGCCCCGGCTGTCCAGGTCCGCGAGGGACTCCCGCAGGTTGTCGAAGAAGCGCCGGCCGCGCACGTCCACGACGACCGCGATCCGGGCCACGTTGCCCTGCGAGCGGGCACCCAGCTCCACCATGGTGGGGATGAGGGCGGGCGGGAGGTTGTCGACGACGAACCAGCCGAGGTCCTCCAGACACTTCGCCGCCGTCGAACGACCGGCCCCCGACATGCCGGAGATGATCACCAGCTCGGGGATGGCCGCCTCGGCGGCCCCGGCCGGGGTGACGTCCGTGCTCACTTCTGCTCCGTTTTCCTGGACCGCTTCCGCCTGCTGCGGCTGATCCCGGCGCGCCTCGCCGGGCGTCCGCCCGGGCTCGCCCTGTGTCTCACCGAACGCCGGATCTCGCCCGGCCGTGCCCTGTACGTCTCGCTCGGTCATCTCTCCTGCCCCCGTCGATCGTCCGGGGCGCCCGCGGGTACGGGCTCCCCCGAGGCGTCCGCCGTCGTCTCGGGCGCCTCGTCTTCCCTGTCATCCATGATCTCTCCCGTCGCCGTGTTCACGGCGGGTGCGGCCGGGGCCGCCTGGGCGAGGGCCGCGGCGATGGTCTCGGCCGTCTTGCGGCCTATCCCGGGGACTTCCTGGATCTGTTCGATTGTGGCGGACCGCAGCTTCTTCACCGAGCCGAAATGCTTGATCAACGCCTGTTTGCGGGTCTCGCCCAGGCCCGGTACGTCGTCCAGGGGGCCGGCGCGGAACCGCTTGGCCCGCTTGGTGCGCTGGTAGGTGATGGCGAAACGGTGCGCCTCGTCGCGGACGCGCTGGAGCAGGTAGAGGCCCTCACTGGTGCGGGGCAGGACCACGGGGTCCTCGTCCTCGGGCAGCCAGACCTCTTCGAGGCGCTTGGCGAGACCGCAGACGGCGATGTCGTCGATGCCCAGCTCGTCGAGTGCGCGTTTGGCGGCGGCGACCTGCGGCCGGCCGCCGTCGACGACCACCAGCTGGGGCGGGTACGCGAACTTCTTGGGGCGGCCGTCCTCCTCCTTGAAGCCGTTGACAGGGGCGCCGTCGGAGTAGGCGTCGGCGCCCGTGAGGGCGGCGTTCGTGGGGGCGGCGGCGTCCGTGAGGGGGCCTCCCGTGTCGCCGTCCTCGACCCACTCCCCCGTCTTCTCCTTCTCGGCGAGGTAGCGGCGGAAGCGGCGGGTGATCACCTCGTGCATGGAGCGCACGTCGTCCTGCCCGGCGAAGCCCTTGATCTGGAAGCGGCGGTACTCGTTCTTGCGCTGGAGGCCGTCCTCGAAGACGACCATGGAGGCCACCACGTCGTCGCCCTGGAGGTGGGAGATGTCGTAGCACTCGATGCGCAGCGGGGCGCTGTCCAGGTCGAGGGCCTCGGCGATCTCCTCCAGCGCGCGCGAACGCGTGGTGAGGTCGGAGGCACGCTTGGTCTTGTGCAGGGCGAGCGCCTGCTGGGCGTTGCGCGCCACGGTCTCCATCAGGGCCTTCTTGTCGCCGCGCTGCGGAATCCGCAACGAGACGTTCGACCCGCGGCGGCCGGTGAGCCACTCCTGGACCGGCTCCAGCGGGTCTGGCAGGGCCGGGACCAGCACCTCCTTGGGAACGGCGTCCCCGGTCTCCTCGCCGTAGAGCTGCTGAAGGGCGTGCTCGACGAGAGCGGCGGTGGTGATCTCCTCCACCTTGTCCGTCACCCAGCCGCGCTGGCCGCGCACCCGTCCGCCGCGCACGTGGAAGATCTGGACGGCCGCCTCCAGCTCGTCCTCGGCGACGGCTATGAGGTCGGCGTCGGTCGCGTCGGCGAGCACGACCGCGTTCTTCTCCATCGCCTTCTTGAGGGCCCCGATGTCGTCACGGAGCCGGGCGGCCCGCTCGTACTCCATCTCCTCGGCCGCCTCCGTCATCCGGTTCTCCAGACGGCGGAGGTAGGTGCCGGTGCGGCCGGCCATGAAGTCGCAGAACTCTTCGGCCAGTTCGCGGTGGTCCTCGGGGTCGATCCGGCCGACGCAGGGGGCCGAGCACTTGCCGATGTAGCCGAGCAGACAGGGGCGGCCGGTGCGGGCGGCGTTCTTGAACACCCCGGCGGAGCAGGTGCGCACCGGGAACACGCGCAGCAGCAGGTCGACGGTGTCCCGGATGGCCCAGGCGTGGCCGTACGGGCCGAAGTAGCGCACGCCCTTCTTCTTGTGACCGCGCATCACCTGGACGCGGGGGAACTCCTCGTTCATCGTCACCGCGAGGTACGGGTAGCTCTTGTCGTCGCGGTACTTGACGTTGAACCGGGGGTCGTACTCCTTGATCCAGGAGTACTCCAGCTGGAGCGCCTCGACCTCCGTGGACACCACGGTCCACTCCACGGACGCGGCGGTGGTGACCATCGTCCGGGTGCGGGGGTGCAGGCTCGCCAGGTCCTGGAAGTAGTTCGCCAGGCGCTGGCGCAGGCTCTTCGCCTTTCCGACGTAGATCACCCGGCGGTGCTCGTCACGGAACCTGTACACCCCGGGAGAGTCCGGGATCTGTCCCGGCTTGGGGCGGTAGCTGGAGGGGTCGGCCATGTCTCACACCCTACTGGCGAGCGCCGACACCGCGACGCCCTGTGGGCCCCCGGGGGCGTCCGGAACGGCCGGGAGCCGGGGCGGCACGCCGGTCCGGGGCCCTGACGCCGGAGACCGTCGGGATGACGGCCTGTGGCGGGGGCCGGGAGCGGGGGGCCCGGGGCGTGGAACCGTGCGGTGACGTTCGTTCGCGGTCCGCGGTCGTGAGTCGTCCCGATCGGCGGTCGTCCCGGTCGGCGGTCGTCCCGGTCCGCCCGGAAGTCCAGTCCGTCCCGGTCTTGGAATCGGCCACGTCGGCGCCGCAGCGAACGGCTGGGGCGCGGCGCGTGCCGGAGGCTGGCCGGCGGCCGCGCCCTTGTCCCCTGTGCAGCCGCCGAGCCGGTCACGACGGGCGTGCGCGGCTTCCCCCCTTCCTCACCCCTCCTTCTGACGATCTCCGCTCGACGGCACACGTCCGGCACCGCCGAGCCCGCTGGATCCCCGCGCCGGGGGTCACGCCTCGGCCAGGTGGCCGCCCCCGGCCGGCCCGAGGTGTTGTCGGGGATTGGTCAACACGCTTCAATGCGGGGGAACTCGGGGCCGCGAGCGACGGCCCGCGGACGCGGCGTACCCAAGCGCGGCCGCCCCGGCACCGACGGGGTGGCCCCGGACCGCGCCGACGGCCTGACCAGCCGTTGAGAACCCCCCAAGAGAAAGGCCCCTGCATGCGGCACGGCACACAGCACGCGGACGTCGCCATCGCGGAACTGGACACGGTCCTGCGCGGCGGCCCCTTCCATGTGGCCCTGCGCGCCGCGATCGCCGCCCGCGGGCTGCCCCTCCAGCGCGTGCAGCACCATCTGTCGCGTCACGGGGTCAAGGTGGGCGTCACCAGCTTGAGTTACTGGCAGCAGGGCGCCCGCCGCCCCCAGCGTCCGGAGTCGCTGCGGGCCGTCCGCGCGCTGGAGGAGATCCTGCAGCTCCCGGACGAGTCCCTGATACGTCTCCTGGCCGAGACCGAGCAGGGTTCCGCCGTGCGCCGTCCCGGGGCCCGCTCCTACCGCTCGCTGGTCGAGGCCTCCGACGTCGTCGACCGGCTCCAGGCCGAGCTCGGCTGGTCCCTCGACGGCGGCCTGCACACCCTCGGACACCACGAGCGGGTGCGGATCGGCGCCCGGCGTGAACTGGCCGGCCGCGAGTCGCAGCACATCGTGCGCGCCCACCGGGACGGCATCGACCGCTTCGTGGCCGTCCACCACGGCGACCCGGGCTGCGCCCCGCAGCACATGAGCGTGCACGCGCTGGAGAACTGCCGTACAGGGCGCGTCCGTTCGGACCAGGAGACCGGCCTGCTCGTGGCCGAGCTGCTCTTCGACACCCAGCTGCGCTCCGGCGACACCTTTCTCTTCCGTTACGCCGTCGAGGACGGCACGGCCGGTGTCTCCCGTGAGTACGTGCGCGGTTTCGGCTTTCCCGGTGGTCAGTACACCCTCCAGGTGCACTTCGCCGCCGGCGCGCTGCCGGCCCGCTGTCAACGGTTCGCCCAGCACTCGGCCGCGGCCCCGCGCAGCGGCCGGCAGAACCTGCCGCTGAGCGGGCTGCACCGCTCCGTCCACCTGGTCGAGCCCCGGGTACGGCCGGGTCTGCTCGGCATCGGCTGGGACTGGGACTGACCCGGTCTCAGGCGCCCGGCCCGGCCACGATCCGGCCGTTCGCCGCCTTGACCGGCAGTTCGTTCAGCGGCTCGGTGGCCGGTGACCGCACCACCTTCCCGGTCACGGCATCGAACTCGCTGCCGTGGCAGGGGCAGACCAGCGTCGTCCCCTGGAGCTTGTTGATCGGACACCCCGCGTGCGTGCAGATCGTGCTGTACGCCTTCAGGGTGCCGTCGCCGGCCCGGCTCACGACGACGTTGTGCTCCCGGTAGAGCTTGGCACCGCCCTTGACGACCTCGCGCTCGGCCCCGAGGTCGACGGGCGCGGTCGGCGTCGCGTCCGCCGCGGCTCCCCCACCGGGCGCCGAGCAGGCCGCCAGTCCCAGTCCGGCGACCGGGACGGCCGCCGTCCCGCGCAGGACGGTACGACGGCTCGCGGAGGGACGGGCGGTCATGAGGGGCTCCCAGGGGTCGAGGGCGGGGTCTGCGGAGGCGTCTGGTGTACGTGACCGGGGGCGGACCGCGGCAGCGGGGAGCGCCGTCACGGAACGGCCGCCCCGAATCGCGCAGGGCGACGATACCCGGGCCGGTCTGTCCGGCTTCGGGCGGGTCGGCACTCGGGCGCAGCTCGCCCGCGCCGGACGTAAACGCTTGCGCAAGCGTTTACGCGGAGACGTCGGATGGGGTAGCTTCCCGGCCGGAGGCTCGCGGCAGGCCCGGCGTTAGAGGGGAGCCCTGCCCGGGTCCTTGCCCAGGCGGGGAAGCGGAGAAGGGGAATCCATGCCCACCATGGCCGACGTGGCGCGGAGTGCGGGTGTCTCCGTGGCGACCGTCTCCCATGTGCTGAACGAGACCCGCCCGGTGCTGCCGCACACCCGCCAGGCCGTCCTCGACGCCGTCGAGGAACTGGGCTACACCCCGAACACTCTCGCCCGCTCCCTGGTGACCTCCCGCACCCGCTCCATCGGGCTCGCGGTCTCGGCGATCAGCAACCCCTACTTCACCGAGATCCTCCAGGGTGTCGAGGCCGCCGCCCTGGAGCACGGCTACAGCCTGCTCATCGCCGACCCCCACGACGACCCCGACCATGAACGCAAGGTCGTCCAGCTCCTCCACGAACGCCGTGTCGACGGCATGATCGTCGCTCCTTCCGCCGCCCCGGACGGACTTCTCGCCTACCTCGGCCGCCATGCCGTGCCGACCGTCCTGCTCGACCGGGTGATCGACTGCGGCGCGGACCCCGCCCCGCGTTTCGACCAGGTCTGCGCCGAGAACACCGGACCGACCGCCCGGCTCGTCACCCATCTGGCCGCCCTGGGACACCGACGGATCGGCCTGGTCGCGGGGCTGCCCGGACTGAGCACCACCGACGAGCGGATCACCGGGTACCGGCAGGGGCTCGCCGCCGCCGGGCTGGCCCCGGACGAGGACCTGATCGTCTCCGGCCACTCCGAGTCCACCGGTGCCGAGCGGGCCGTCGCCGTCCTGATGGCGCTCGCGGCGCCGCCCACCGCGCTCGTCACCGCCAACAACGCGATGACCATCGGCGCGCTGCGCGCCCTCCAGACCCACGACCGCTCCGTGCCCGACGACATCGCCCTGTGCTGCTTCGACGACTTCGCCTGGGCCGATCTGTTCTCGCCCCGGCTCACCGCCGTCGCCCAGCCCAGCAGACAGATCGGTGCCGAGGCGGTCCGGGTGCTCCTGGAGCGACTGGCCGCACCCGACCGGCCCGCCCGCACCGTACGGCTCCCCTGCGCCTTCGTGCACCGGACCTCGTGCGGGTGTCCGCAGCAGCCCGAGCACCCCGAGCCCTCCAGGGAAGGAACTCTCTCGTGATCGTCGTCGCCGGTGAAGCGCTGATCGATTTGGTACCGCAGGGCACGGGCGCCCTCGCCGCCCTGCGGCCGGCGCTCGGCGGCGGCCCGTACAACACGGCCGTGGCGCTCGGCCGCCTGGGCTCCCCCACCGCGTTCTGCTCCCGCGCCTCGAACGACGCGTTCGGCGAGGCCCTGCTGGACGGGCTGCGGCGGGCGGAGGTGGACGTCTCCCTCGTGGCACGCGGTGCGGAGCCGACCACCCTGGCGGTCGCCACCGTCGACCCGCACGGCTCCGCCTCCTACTCCTTCTACGTCGACGGCACGGCCGACCGTCTGTTCACCGCCCCGGTCGCCCTTCCCGCAGCCACCCGTGCGGTCTCCTTCGGGACTCTCTCGCTCGTCCTGGAACCGGGGGCGGGCGCCTACGAGGAGCTGATGCGCGGCGCGGCCGGGCAGGGCCTGTTCATCGCCCTCGACCCGAACATCCGGACAGCTCTGATCCCCGATCCGGACGCCTACCGGGCGCGGTTCAAGAGCTGGCTGCCGTCGGTGACGCTCCTGAAGCTCTCGGAGGAGGACGCGCTGTGGCTGGGCGGCACCCCGCACGAGTGGCTGGCGTCGGGGCCGTCGGCGGTCGTGATCACCCATGGTGGTGACGGTCTCAGCGCCTTCACCCGTGACGGCACCGTGTACTCCGTCCCGGGTGAGGAGGTCGCCGTCGTGGACACGATCGGCGCCGGTGACACCGTGAACGCGGCTTTGCTGCACGGTCTGGCGGCCCGGGACGCGCTGTCCGCCGAGGCGCTCCTGGGGCTGGACGCCGACGGCTGGACGACGCTGCTGCGCTTCGCGGCCCGGGCTGCCGCGGTCACCTGTTCACGGGCGGGCGCCGAGCCGCCGTACGCTGCCGAACTCGCGATTCCCTGAGGGATGGTCGGCGCTGTCGGCCGGTGTCGTCGACCTTGCCGGTTCGGCTTCGTTTCCGCTGTTGAGGAGTCAAGGTTCGTCCTGCCCGCGGAGATCGGGCGGCTGATGATGCAACGCGTGGCGCCCCGCGGGAAGTTCCCGCGGGGCGCCGCACATGTCTGGATTTGTCGAATCCGGTGACCGGGTGGGGGTCAGGCCTTGCGGGCCCGCGTCGTCTTCTTCGCGGGCGCCGCCTTCTTCGTGACCCCGGCCGTCCTCTTCGCCGTCGTCCTGCGCGGTGCCTTCACCGAGCTGGCGTCGCTGACGCGGTCGGCGCCGAGGATCTCGCGCAGGAACTTGCCGGTGTGGCTGGCCGGGACGCCGGCGACCTCCTCGGGGGTGCCCTCGGCGACGACGAGTCCGCCGCCGGCGCCGCCCTCCGGACCCATGTCGATGACCCAGTCCGCGGTCTTGATCACGTCGAGGTTGTGCTCGATGACGATGACCGTGTTGCCCTTGTCGACGAGACCGGACAGGACCTTCAGCAGCTTGCTGATGTCCTCGAAGTGCAGACCGGTGGTCGGCTCGTCGAGGACGTAGACGGTCCGGCCCGTGGAGCGGCGCTGCAGCTCGCTGGCGAGCTTCACCCGCTGCGCCTCACCGCCGGACAGCGTGGTCGCGGACTGGCCCAGGCGGACGTAGCCGAGACCGACGTCCTTGAGCGTGTTGAGGTGGCGGGCGATCGACGGGACGGCCTCGAAGAACTCCGTGGCCTCCTCGATCGGCATGTTCAGGACCTCGGCGATGGACTTGCCCTTGTAGTGGACCTCCAGGGTCTCCCGGTTGTACCGGGCGCCGTGGCAGACCTCGCAGGGGACGTAGACGTCCGGGAGGAAGTTCATCTCGATCTTGATGGTGCCGTCGCCCGCGCAGTTCTCGCAGCGGCCGCCCTTGACGTTGAAGGAGAAGCGGCCCGGCAGGTAGCCGCGGACCTTCGCCTCGGTGGTCTCGGCGAACAGCTTGCGGATGTGGTCGAAGACGCCGGTGTAGGTCGCCGGGTTCGACCGCGGGGTGCGGCCGATGGGCGACTGGTCGACGTGCACGACCTTGTCGACGAGGTCGTCGCCGTCCACGCGCGTGTGCCGGCCCGGCACGTTGCGCGCGCCGTTCAGTTCGCGGGCCAGGTGGGTGTAGAGGATGTCGTTGACCAGCGTCGACTTGCCGGAGCCGGACACGCCGGTGACGGCGGTGAACACGCCCAGCGGGAAGGACACGTCGATGTCCTGGAGGTTGTTCTCCCGGGCGCCGTGCACGGTGAGCCGGCGGGACGGGTCCTGCGGGCGGCGGATGTCGGGCAGCGGGATCGACTTCCTGCCCGACAGGTACTGACCGGTCTGCGACTCGGCGTTGGCGAGCAGCTCCTTGAGGGAGCCGCTGTGCACGACCTTGCCGCCGTGCTCGCCGGCGCCGGGACCGATGTCCACGACCCAGTCGGCGACCTTGATCGTGTCCTCGTCGTGCTCGACGACGATGAGCGTGTTGCCCATGTCGCGGAGCCGGACCAGGGTCTCGATCAGGCGGTGGTTGTCGCGCTGGTGCAGACCGATCGACGGCTCGTCCAGGACGTACAGGACGCCGACGAGGCCGGAGCCGATCTGGGTGGCCAGGCGGATGCGCTGGGCCTCACCGCCGGAGAGGGTGCCTGCCGCGCGGTTCAGCGAGAGGTAGTCGAGGCCGACGTCGACCAGGAAGCGCAGCCGCTCGTTGACCTCCTTGAGCACGCGCTCGGCGATCTTCTTGTCGCGTGCGTTGAGCTTGAGCTCACCCAGGAAGTCCGCGCAGTCGCTGATCGACATCGCCGAGACCTCGGCGATCGACTTCTCCATGACGGTGACGGCGAGGACGATCGGCTTCAGACGCGTGCCCTGGCAGGTCGGGCAGGGCACCTCGCGCATGTAGCCCTCGAAGCGCTCACGGCTGGCGTCGCTCTCGGCCTCGCTGTGCCGGCGCTTGACGAACGGCACGGCGCCCTCGAAGGGCGTGGTGTACACCCGCTCGCGGCCGTACCGGTTGCGGTAGCGGACCTCGATCTGGGTCTTGTGACCGTAGAGCAGGGCCTTCTTGGCACGCTGCGGCAGACCGGCGAAGGGGATGTCGGTGCGGAAGCCCAGCGCGTCCGCGAGGGCGCCGATCAGGCGGCCGAAGTAGTCCTTGGTGTGACCGTGCGACCAGGGGTGGATGGCGCCCTCGTCCAGGGACTTGTCCTCGTCCGGGACGATCAGCTCCGGGTCGACCTCCATGCGCGTGCCGATGCCGGTGCACTCGGGGCAGGCGCCGAAGGGCGAGTTGAAGGAGAAGGAGCGGGGCTCCAGCTCCTCGAAGGAGAGGTCGTCGTAGGGGCAGTACAGGTGCTCCGAGTACATGCGCTCGCGCTCCGGGTCGTCCTCGGGGAGGTCGACGAAGTCGAGCACGACCATGCCGCCGGACAGGCCGAGGGCGGTCTCCACGGAGTCGGTGAGACGGCGCTTGGCGGTGCCCTTCACCGTGAGGCGGTCGATGACCACCTCGATGGTGTGCTTCTCCTGCTTCTTCAGCGTCGGCGGGTCGGACAGCTGGACGGTCTCGCCGTCCACGCGCGCGCGGCTGTAGCCCTTGGTCTGGAGGTCGGCGAAGAGGTCGACGAACTCGCCCTTGCGCTCGCGCACCAGCGGCGAGAGCACCTGGAAGCGGCTGCCCTCCGGCAGCTCCAGCACCTTGTCCACGATGGCCTGCGGCGACTGGCGCGAGATCGGGCGGCCGCACTCGGGGCAGTGGGGCTTGCCGATGCGCGCGAAGAGCAGCCGGAGGTAGTCGTAGACCTCGGTGATGGTGCCGACCGTCGAGCGCGGGTTGCGCGAGGTCGACTTCTGGTCGATGGACACCGCCGGGGACAGGCCCTCGATGAAGTCCACGTCCGGTTTGTCCATCTGCCCGAGGAACTGGCGGGCGTACGAGGAGAGCGACTCCACGTAGCGACGCTGGCCCTCGGCGAAGATCGTGTCGAAGGCCAGGGAGGACTTGCCCGACCCGGACAGCCCCGTGAAGACGATGAGCGAGTCACGAGGCAGGTCGAGCGAGACGTTCTTCAGATTGTGCTCGCGCGCGCCACGGACGATGAGACGGTCGGCCACAGCCGGTCCGCACCTTTCTTGAGAGAAGTGACAGGGGCAGGGCCCCGTGCTTCTTCAGACTAGGGGGAGCCACTGACAACGCCGGACGGATTCCTGGATGCGTAAACAATCCCGGACCATCCAGCATGCCCGACGCCGTCAACGACGATATAGCACGCGCATTCGATTTACGGAGCCCGCCGGAAACCTTCACCCGAAGGGGTGGCCGCACTACTGTCAGCCCCATGATTGATCACGCTCATGACCTGGCGGCTGTACAGGAAGCGACCGACCGGTTGCTCAGCGCGGTCGCCGCACTGGACAACGCGGCTGTCGCCCGGCCGTCACGGCTGCCCGGCTGGACGGTCGGCCACGTGCTGGCCCACCTCGCCCGCAACGCGGACGCGCTCGTGAACGTCCTGGACGGCCGCCCCATGTACGCCTCCGCCGAGGCGCGGGACTCCGACATCGAGCGGGACGCGCCGCGCCCGCTGGACGCGCAGCTGGCGGACCTGCGCGCGAGTCACACGGCGTTCCGGGCCCAGGCGGACGTGCCCGCGGACTGGACGCGCACGGTGGAGCTGCGCAACGGCGTGACCGACACGGCGGACCGGGTGCCGTTCCGGCGCTGGGTCGAGGTCGAGCTGCACCATGTCGACCTCGGGACCGGGTACGAGCTGGAGGACCTGCCGGAGGAGTTCACCGAGCGGGAGATCGGCTTCCTCGCCGACCGCTTCCTGGGGAACCCCGACGTACCGGCGACCCGGATCACGGACGGCACGCGCGCGTGGCGCACGGGACGGCAGGCACCGCAGACGGAGGTCACCGTCCAGGGCCGGCCCGCGGACCTGCTCGGCTGGCTCTGCGGACGCCGCGACGGAACCGCGCTGGAGCCGTCCGGCGGAGAGCTGCCGAAGCTGCCGCCCCTGTAAGCGGGCGAACCGTCCGACGGGACCGTGCCCGCTATAGGCTGACCGCCATGACGTACAGCGGAGAGGTCACGGTCGGCGGGCCGGCGGACGTGCACGAGCTCAAGGACCTGATGATCACCAAGATCGCGGTCGGGCCGATGAACAACAACGCCTATCTGCTGCGCTGCCGCGCCACGGACGAGCAGTTGCTGATCGACGCGGCCAACGAGGCGGAGACGCTCCTGGGCACGATCGGTGACGACGGCATCGCGTCCGTCGTCACCACGCACCGGCACGGCGACCACTGGCAGGCGCTGGCCGAGGTCGTCGCCGCCACCGGAGCGCGCACGTACGCGGGCCGGGAGGACGCCACCGGCATCCCGGTCACCACGGACGTCCTCGTCGACGACGGCGACGTCATCCGGGTCGGCCAGGTCGAACTGACCGCCCGCCACCTCGTCGGCCACACCCCCGGCTCGATCGCCCTGGTCTACGACGACCCGCACGGCCATCCGCACGTCTTCACGGGCGACTGCCTCTTCCCCGGCGGGGTCGGCAACACGCACAAGGACCCGAAGGCCTTCGCCAGCCTGATCCACGACGTCGAGACGAAGATCTTCGCGGTCCTGCCGGACGAGACCTGGGTGTATCCGGGCCACGGCAACGACACCACCCTGGGTACGGAACGCCCGCACCTGCCGGAGTGGCACGCGCGCGGGTGGTGAACAGGGGGCGTGCATATCAATCGCGCGCCCCGTGTGAACAGTTCGCACGCGCCGGAGCCCAGCGCACGCTCCCGGCGCGCGTGGTGGCGCGGTCAACTGGGGGCAGCCCCGCACAGGATGACGGCTCCTGGGCGGTACGGGCCGCCGGTCATCATTCCCCGCCCTCGGCCGGCGGCCCCGGCGGGTCCGCGCGCCCGGTGAGCGGCCGCGTTCACAGAACCGCAACACCCGTTCCCACTATGCGGACAATTACCCGCTTGACCTGGACAAACGCGGTGTTCGCTGTCACTCTCCCGCCATGCACCCTGCCCCGAGCGCGCTGCGTCGCGCTGCCGCCGCCGCCACCATAGCCCTGCTCGCCACCGCTGTCGGCTGTGCGCCGCAGCCGGACGACAAGGCGTCCGGCGCGTCCTCCTCGTCGGCCGGAACCACCTGCGCCAAGGGCAAGTTGGCCACCCGGACCGCCGGCAAACTGACGATCGCGACGGACGAACCCGCGTACGAGCCGTGGTTCAAGGACGACAAGCCGGCCAACGGCAAGGGCTACGAGTCGGCGGTCGCGTACGCCGTGGCGAAGCAGCTGGGGTACGACAGGAGCGCGGTCGTCTGGCAGAGCGTGCCGTTCAACAAGGCGTTCGCCCCCGGCGTGAAGACGTTCGACTTCGACATCAACCAGGTCTCCATCAGCGCCGAGCGCAAGAAGGCCGTGGACTTCTCCTCCGGCTACTACGACGTGCGCCAGGCGGTCATCGCGCTCAAGGGCACCAAGGCCGCGAAGGCCACGAGCATCGCCGACCTCAAGGGCCTCAAGCTGGGCGCCCAGGTGGGTACGACGAGCCTCGACTACATCAGTGACGTGGTGAAGCCGTCCCGGCAGGCGGCCGCCTACTCCAAGAACGACCAGGCCATCTCGGCGCTCAAGAACGGCCAGGTGGACGCGATCGTGACCGACCTGCCGACCGCCTTCTACGTGACCGCGGCCCAGGTGACGAACGCCAAGATCGTCGGTCAGTTCGAGAACCAGGGCGGTACGCCCGAACAGTTCGGCCTGGTGCTGGACAAGGGCAGTGCCCTCACCTCCTGCGTGACCTCGGCCGTGGACGCCCTGCGCGGGGACGGCACGCTGGCGAAGCTGGAGAAGCAGTGGCTGTCCGACGCCGTCGACGCTCCGGTGCTCAAGTGACGGTCACGAAGGCCGAGTCCGGGGAGGACTCCGGCGAGGACGGAATGCGCGACGCCTACGTCCCCTCGCAGCGGCGCCTGGACCGCGAGCGCCACAAGCGCGTCAGGGCGCGTCGCGCGACCGCGATCGCCGCGCTGTCCACCCTGGTCACGGCCGTCGTCCTGTACTTGGTCGTGGTCAGCGCGCCGGGCTGGGAGCGCACGAAGGAGACGTTCTTCGACGGGCAGTACGCGCGCGAGGCGTTCCCCAAGGTGCTCGACGGCCTGTGGCTCAACATCCGGCTGCTGCTGATCTGCGGCGTGCTGGTGCTCGTCCTGGGCATGCTGATCGCCATCGCGCGCACGCTGCCGGGACCCGTGTTCTTCCCGTTGCGTGCGCTGGCGGCGGCGTACACGGACTTCTTCCGCGGTCTGCCGCTGATCATCAATCTGATGATCGTGGTGTTCGGGGTGCCCGCGCTGCGGCTCCAGGGCGTGACCGTCGATCCCGTGCTGCTGGGCGGTACGGCGCTGACGCTGACGTACTCCGCGTACGTCGCCGAGGTCTTCCGCGCGGGCATCGAGTCCGTGCACCCCTCGCAGCGCGCGGCGGCCCGCTCGCTGGGGCTGACCAACCGGCAGGCACTGCGCCACGTGGTGCTGCCCCAGGCGGTGCGCCGCCAGGTGCCGCCCCTGCTCAACGACCTGGTGTCGTTGCAGAAGGACACCGGGCTCGTGTCGATCGGCGGCGCGATCGACGCCGTACGGGCGTCCGACATCATCGCCCAGCGCAGTCTCAACTACACGCCGTACATCGTCGCAGGGCTGGTGTTCGTGGCGCTGACCATCCCCATGACGCGCTTCACGGACTGGGTGACGGCCAGGACGGACCGGCAGCGGGCCCAGGGAGGATCCATATGAGTGAGGCGCCCGTCCTGCGCATGGAGTCCGTCCGCAAGACGTTCGGGGACTCGGTCGTCCTGCGGGACGTGGACCTTGAGGTCGCCCCGCACACCGTGACCGCGCTGATCGGTGCCTCCGGCTCCGGCAAGTCGACGCTGCTGCGCTGCGCCAACCTCCTCGAGGAGATCGACGACGGCGCGATCTGGCTGGACGACCAGGAGATCACCGATCCGCGTACCGACCAGGACGCGGTCCGGCGGCGTATCGGCGTGGTCTTCCAGGCGTACAACCTCTTCCCGCACATGACCGTGCTGGACAACATCACCCTGGCCCCCCGCAGGGTGCACGGTGTCCCCCGCGCCGAGGCCGAGGAACGGGCCGGGGAGCTGCTGGAGCGCCTCGGGCTGGGCGGGAAGGCGGCTGCCTACCCCGACCGGCTGAGCGGCGGTCAGCAGCAGCGGGTGGCCATCGTGCGCGCCCTGGCGGTACGGCCCCGGCTGCTCCTGCTCGACGAGATCACCGCCGCCCTCGACCCGGAGCTGGTCGGCGAGGTGCTCACCGTGGTCCGTGATCTGAAGGACGAGGGCATGACCATGGTGCTGGCGACGCACGAGATGGGCTTCGCACGGGACGTCGCCGACCAGGTCTGCTTCCTCGACGGCGGTGTCGTCCTCGAACGTGGCACGGCCGAGCAGGTGTTCGGCGACCCGCAGCAGGAGCGCACCCGGCGCTTTCTGCGGCGGATCGTGGAGGCCGGGCGCCTCTGAGGCGGCGGTCAGGCCTCGGCGGTGGCGGCGCCGACCAGGGCCGCCACCCGCTCCACGCCGAACACGTAGCCCTGGACACCGCATCCGGCGATCACACCGTCCGCGCGCAGCGAGACGTAGGAGTGGTGGCGGAACGACTCGCGCTTGTGGATGTTGGAGACGTGGACCTCCAGGACGGGCAGCCCGTCGCAGGTGTGGAGGGCGTCCAGGATCGCGACCGAGGTGTGCGAGTAGGCGCCCGGGTTGATGACGATCCCACAGTGGCCGAGGCGCGCCTCATGGATCCAGTCGACCAGTTCGCCCTCGTGGTTGGACTGCCTGAAGTCGACGGTGCCACCGTGCGCGGCCGCCGCCCTGACGCACAGGGCCTCGACGTCGGCGAGCGTGTCGGAACCGTAGATCTCCGGCTGACGTCTGCCGAGCAGGTTCAGGTTGGGCCCGTTGAGGATCATGATCGGGGCGTCGGTCAGGGTGCGGGGCACTGTTCCTCCGGGTCCGTGTGGCGGGCGAACGGCCCTGGTGGGACCGCGGCTCAGACCGGTTTATCACGGTGCGCCGGAGCGCCCGCGAAGGACGCCGTGCGCCCCCGTAACCCGCGATCACCGTGGGTAGTTGACCCGGCATGCACGATGTACGCACCGTAACTCCTCCCTCGATGCTGCGGCTGGCCGCGGCCTCGCTCGCCGGGACCGCGATCGAGTTCTACGACTTCTTCGTCTACGGGACGGCCGCGGCCCTCGTCCTGGGGCCGCTGTTCTTCCCGACGTTCTCGACGGTCGCGGGGACGCTGGCGGCGTTCGGGACGTTCGGGGTGGGCTTCGTCGCCCGGCCGCTGGGCTCGGCGCTGTTCGGGCACATCGGGGACCGGCGGGGCCGGCGGCCCGTGCTGGTCCTGTCCCTGCTGCTGACCGGCGTCTCGACGGTCGCGGTCGGGTGCGTGCCTTCGTACGGCACGATCGGTGTCGGCGCTCCCGTCCTGTTGCTGGCGCTGCGGTTCCTGCAGGGGCTGGGGCTCGGTGGGGAGTGGGGCGGGGCGGTGCTGCTGACCGCGGAGCACGCGCCTGTCGGACGGCGCGCCCTGTGGTCGAGCTTTCCGCAGATCGGCCCGGCCGTCGGCTTTCTGCTCGCCAACGGCGTGATGCTGGCCCTGTCGGCCACCCTCTCGGACCCGCAGTTCGCGCAGTGGGGGTGGCGGGTGCCGTTCTGGGCGGCGGGAGCGCTGGCGCTGGGCGGTCTGTGGGTGCGCTCGTCGCTCCCGGAGAGCCCGCGCTTCCTGGAGCTCGACGACCACGCGCGCGTGCCGCTCGCCGAGGTCGTACGGCACCACTGGCGGCTGGTGCTGCTGACGGCGGGCGCGCTCGCGGTCGGGTACGCGGTGTTCTACGCGGTGACGACCTGGTCGCTGGCGTACGGCACGGAGCGGCTCGGGGTGAGCCGTACCGTCATGCTGGTCTGCATCATGGCCGCCGTGGTGGTGAAGGGCTCGCTGACGCCGGTGATGGCCCTGCTCGGCGACCGTTACGGGCGGCGTCCGCTGTGCCTGGTGGGGTGTACGGTCTCGGCGCTGTGGTCGTTCCCGATGGTCGCGTTGCTGGCCACCGGGCAGCCGCTGTGGATGTTCATCGGGTTCACGGGGGCTCTGGTCGCCTTCGTCACGATGTTCTCGGTGGTCGCCGCCTATCTGCCGGAGCTGTACGAGCCGCGGGTGCGCTGCACCGGCGCCGCGGTGGGCTACAACCTGGGCGGGGTCGTCGGGGGCGCGCTCACGCCGATCGTGGCGACGGCGCTGACACAGCACGACGGGCGGGTGCCGTGGGGTGTGGGCGCGTATCTGGCGGGGGTCGGGCTGGTGAGTCTGGGCTGCTTCGCCCTGTTGCCCGAGACGGGCCCGGCGCCGGTGGCGGCGGTCGAGCCGGTCACCGGCCGGGCGCGGTCTATGGGTTGATCGCCAGTTCCAGGTAGACGGCGAACAGCACCAGATGGACACCGCCCTGCAGTGGTGTGGCCCGGCCCGGTACCACCGTCAGGGAGCTGACCACCACGGTCAGCGCGAGCAGCAGCATGTGGGTGGCGCCGAGGCCGAGGACGAGGGGGCCGGAGAGCCAGATGGAGGCGAGGGCCACCGCGGGTATGGTCAGGCCGATGCTGGCCATGGCGGAGCCGAGCGCCAGGTTGAGGCTGGTCTGCACGCGGTCGCGACGGGCTGAGCGCAGGGCCGCGATGGTCTCGGGGAGCAGCACCAGCAGGGCGATGATCACGCCGACGACGGCCTGGTGCAGACCGGCGGCCTGTACACCGGCCTCGATCGTCGGGGACACCCCCTTGGCGAGTCCGACGACACCGATCAGGGCGAGGCCGAGCAGTCCGAGGCTGATCCAGGCGGTGCGCGCGGAGGGGGCCGCGGCGTGGTCGTCGGCCGCCATCACCTCGCCCTGCCGGGTGATCGGCAGGAAGTAGTCGCGGTGCCGTACGGTCTGCGTCGCCACGAACAGGCCGTAGAGGATCAGTGAGGTCAGGGCCGCGAAGGTGAGCTGTACGCCCGAGAACTCCGGACCCGGCTTGGTGGTGGTGAACGTCGGCAGTACCAGGCTGAGCGTGGCGAGGGTGGCCACGGTCGCGAGGGCGGCTCCGGTGCCCTCCGGATTGAAGACCGCCGTACCGTGCCGCAGCGAGGCGACGAGGAGGCAGAGGCCGACGATGCCGTTGCAGGTGATCATGACGGCGGCGAAGACGGTGTCCCGGGCCAGGGTCGCACTCTTGTCGCCGCCGTCGGCCATCAGGGTGACGATCAGGGCCACTTCGATGATCGTGACGGCGACGGCGAGGACGAGGGAGCCGAAGGGTTCGCCGACCCGGTGGGCCACGACCTCGGCGTGGTGGACCGCCGCCAGGACCGATCCTGCGAGGACCAGCGTCACCAGCGCCACGACCCAGCCGGGCAGAGCACGTCCCCAGGTGAGGGCGAGGAGGGCGACCGCGAGCACCGGCACGAGGAACGTCCACTGAGGGGTGAGCGACCTGAGCCGAATGATCATGCAGCGATGGTGGCAGAGGCGTACATCGTTCGCATTTCCTGTCCTTTCGAGGGCCGGGGGCCCGCCGTCGGCGCGGCTCGGCCCCCGGGTCGTACGGTGCGGTCGGTCGGGCGTGTCAGGCGTCGACGCTGTCCTTCGGAGCGCCCTCGCCCCCGGTCCGCGCCGGCTCGGCGGCCGCCTGCTTCCCGGAGGCCCTGAGGCTGGTGATCGTGGTGACGATCAGGACCGCGCAGATGACGCCGAGGGAGACCGGGATGCTGATCTCCGGGACGTGGACGCCGGATTCGTGCAGGGCGTGGAGTACCAGCTTCACGCCGATGAAGCCGAGGATGATCGACAGGCCGTACGAGAGGTGGACGAGCTTCTTCAGCAGGCCGCCGATGAGGAAGTACAGCTGTCGCAGACCCATCAGCGCGAAGGCGTTGGCCGTGAAGACGATGTACGGGTCCTGCGTCAGGCCGAAGATCGCGGGGATGGAGTCCAGCGCGAACAGGACGTCGGTCGTGCCGATCGCGAGCATCACGACCAGCATGGGGGTCATGACCCGCTTGCCGTTCTGCTGGATCCACAGCTTGGTGCCGTGGTAGCGGTCGGCCACACCGAACCTGCGCTCTACGGCCTTGAGCAGCTTGTTCTCCTCGAACTCCGCTTCCTCCTCGTCGGCGCGGGCCTCCTGGATCAGCTTCCAGGCGGTCCAGATCAGGAAGGCGCCGAAGAGGTAGAAGACCCACGAGAAGCTGGCGAGGATCGCGGCGCCCGCGGCGATGAAGATCGCGCGCAGCACCAGGGCTATGAGGACGCCGACGAGCAGCACCCGCTGCTGGTACCGCGAGGGCACGGCGAACTTCGCCATGATCAGGACGAAGACGAAGAGGTTGTCGACGCTCAGCGACTTCTCGGTGATGAAGCCGGCGAAGAACTCCCCTGCGGGCCGGCCGCCGGAGAACAGCAGCAGACCTAGGCCGAAGAGTGCGGCCAGGGCGATCCAGACGACGGTCCAGATCCCGGCTTCCCTGAGGGACACGTCGTGCGGTTTACGGCCGATGAAGAAGTCGACCGCGATCAGGGCGGCCAGCCCCAGGACGGTGAGGACCCACAGGGTCACGGACACATCCATTGCGCCTCCGGTTCGTGAACGGGCAAAGTGCCAGCGTCATCGCTGCCGGAGGTCTCTTCCACCCGAGACGGGCCGACGCCCCGGGATCCGGTCGGATCCGTATTGACGGGTACGCCGCAGCAGACAGGGAGTACTCCCCTCCGTGGGGAAAACAGTACCCCAATTACCAAGGAAAGGTAAAGCACTCGGCAAAAGAAAGACCAAAAACCAAGGTCGGGCGGCTTTACATGCGCTTGGTGCGGGCGATCGCGACCTGGGTGAGCACCTGCTGGAGCACCTGGCTGCCGGCCGGTGCGAGGCAGGGTTCGTAGGTCCAAACATGTCCCACCCAGGGGTCGGCCAGGTGATCGTCCGGCGCCGGGGTGAGTCGCATCAGTGAACGCCAGAGCGGGTCGAGCAACGGGCCGTAGGCGGTGGCGTCCTCCCGGTCGGCGACCAGCAGGAGGTGGACCCCGGCGTCCGGGCCCTCGTCCGCGAGGTAGCGCAGCTGGTTGACGGCACGGTCGTCGAAGCCGTGCGGGAAGTCGTGGACGATCAGCAGCTGGCGCGACGTGTCCAGACCGGGCGGCAGGGCGTCGGGCGCCCCGCCCCGCACCGCCATCTGCACCAGGTCGACACGCTCGGTGAGCCGCCCCAGCGTGTCCGCCACACCGGCGGCGCCTCTCGCGGGCGGTGCCGTCAGCGCGCCGGTCCCGGTCAGCGGCGCGAGCGCGGACGCGCCGGAACCGGCCGGATCGATCACTTGCACCGCGAACTCACCCGCCGGATGAACGGCGAGCAGCCGGGCCGCGAGCGCCACCGCCGTCTGTACGGACAGGTGCCGCAGCTCACCGGTGTCGGCCCCGGACCCGTCGTGGGAGCCGCTGTCGATCCACAGCCCCCGCTCCAGCGGCAGCCTGACCAGCAACGGGATGCGCAGCGCGGGACTCTCCGGGAGGTGGAGGTCGCCCAGCCGGACGGCCATCGGCGGCTGGAGCGGCACCCGGTAGCCGTGCCAGACGGGATTGTCCCAGCGGGCGTACGCAGGAGGCAGTGCGGGCTCGACGACCTGGGACTCGGCGGTGAGCTGGGCGACGTCCCGGTCGAGGACCGCCCGCGCCCGGCCGACCAGCTCCTCCTGACGGACCCGGGCCGCCTCGCGAGCGGCGTCGGCCAAGGAGCCCAGACGGCTGCGCGGATCGGAAAGGGCCTGGTCCAGTTCCCTCTCCAGGCGCGACTCGGCGAAGTCGACGGCGCTGCGGTAGGCGGCGGTCGCTCGGGCCAGGTCCTCGAACATGCCCCAGACCTGGTGGTAGAGCCGCTCCTCCGTGGACCAGCCCACCGCGTCACCGGCGACGGGCGGCGCGGGGCCGTCCGCCGGGACCGGAGCTTGCGGTGCGGCGGGCCCCTGAGCCCGGTGGCGCCCCGGGTGCGTGTAGTCGATGGCGTCACCGGCGCTCGAAGTGGCGGCCTCCGTGGTGCCGGGGTCGTCGTCGGCGGCGGCCGAGGACCGGCCACCGGACGGCGGCTGCGTCCCGCCCGCCCCGCCGGAGGGGACCGGCCGACCGCTGCCGGCACCGGACGCCTGGGAGTCGTACGGGGACCCGACCGCGCCGTCGGGCAGGTCGGGCCCGGCGACGGCAGCGGCACCCGGCAGGTCGAGGTCGGGCCCGGCGACGGAGGCGGCCGTGTGGCGGGAGCGGTCGGTGTCCGCCGTACGCACCGGGATCGAGCGGGTCATGCCGTGGGCCGCCGCTTCCTCGATCCCGCGGGCGAGTTCGGCGGCCCGGGGCACCCCTTGGTCGGTGAGGAGCGCGGAGAGACCGCCCGCGTAGCCCTGGCCCACCGCCCGGACCTTCCACGCGCCCTGCCGCCGGTAGACCTCGAGGACCACGACGGCCGACTCGGCGTCCAGGCCGACAAGGGTGTACGCGGCGATCTCTGTGCCGTCGAGGCCGGTGACCGAGGCGCGGGGGGCGGTGACGGCACCGAAGCGGGGCGGAGCGCCGGGTGTCGCGGGCAGGGCGATCAGGACGCCGAGCCGGTGCACGGCCTCGGGGAGGGCGTCGAGGTCGACGGCGATCCGGTGCCCGGCGGCCGCCTGCCGGGAGACCTCCAGCCCTGGCAGGCGGGGCGCGCCCGGATGGGCCACCCGGTCGGCGCCCCGCACCCGGCCGCTCTCGTCGGCGAGGGTGGCCCCGGCGACCACGGGCACGCCGGCCGAGATCCGGATCTCGATCCGGTTCTGCGAGAGCGGATGGTTCTGCCCGCGCACCAGCTCGGCCGCCATTGCCCGTGCCCCCCTGTGTGTCGTGTCGCCGTGCGCCCCGGGCCGCTCCTAGAGGACCGGCAGAATCGTGGGCACCAGGTCCTGGAAGGTGCGGCCCCGGGCCGGGACGCCGAGGGCGGTCATGGTCCAGCCGGAGCCGGACCGGTGCACCTTGGCCATGATCTGGGCGGTGTACTCGCCGCCGCCGTCGAGCGTGTAACGGGCGAGTTCCTGGCCGTTGGTCTCGTCGACGAGCCGGCAGAAGGCGTTCTGCACCTCTTGGAAGGTCTGGCCGGTGAACGAGTTGACGGTGAAGACGATCTGGTCGACGTGGACCGGGACGCGAGCGAGGTCGACGAGGATCGCCTCGTCGTCGCCGCCCTGGCCGGCACCGCCGACGAGGTTGTCACCCGTGTGGCGGACGGAGCCGTCGTCGCTCACCAGATGGCGGAAGAACACCACGTCGACGGGCTGCTTGTCGGCGAACAGCACCGCCGAGGCGTCCAGGTCGATCTCCCGGGTACGCGAGCCGAACAGCCCGCGGCGGGGCGCCGCCTTCCAGCCAAGGCCCATGCGGACCGCGCTCAGGGAGCCCCCGTCCTTCTTCTCCAGGCTGATGGCCTGACCCTTGGTCATGTTGACGGTCACGGCTGCGTTCCCCTCGTCGGATGTCCCCGGTCACCGCGGCGTGCGCGGCTGTCCAAAACCCTATGCAGCGGTACTGACAGTGCCGAACCCCGGCCCGTGGTTTGTGTCGGTGTTGCAACACTTCGCGCCCTTGCCGGGGTCCGGTGGCGGCTGCGGGATCAGGCCAGCCCCGCCTCCTTCATCTGGCGCAGTTCCTTCTTCATCTCGGACACCTCGTCGCGCAGCCGGGCCGCGATCTCGAACTGCAGATCGGCCGCGGCGGCACGCATCCGCTCGGTCATCTGCTCGATCTGCTCGGCGAGTTCGGCCGCGGGACGGTCGGTGGGCACCGTCTCCCCGGCCTTGCCCTTGGCGGCCTTGCCCGCCTTCGCGCCCTTGGCCGCCTTGTCGCCCAGGGCCGGGACGGGCGCCTTGGCTCCCTTGCCGTCCTTCAGCTTGCGGTAGCCCGAGCCCAGCAGCTGTTCGGTGTCGACCTCTTCGCGGGCGATCTGCGCCACGATGTCGTTGATCTTCTTGCGCAGCGGCTGGGGATCGATGCCGTGGGCCTTGTTGTACGCGACCTGCTTCTCCCGGCGCCGGTTGGTCTCGTCGATGGCCTTCTCCATCGCCGGGGTGATCTTGTCGGCGTACATGTGGACCTCGCCGGAGACGTTGCGCGCCGCACGGCCGATGGTCTGGATCAGCGAGGTGCCGGAGCGCAGGAAGCCCTCCTTGTCGGCGTCGAGGATCGCCACCAGGGACACCTCGGGCAGGTCGAGTCCCTCACGGAGGAGGTTGATGCCGACCAGGACGTCGAACTCGCCGGACCGCAGCTCGCGCAGCAGCTCGACGCGGCGCAGGGTGTCGACGTCGCTGTGCAGGTAGCGCACCTGGATGCCGAGCTCCAGGAAGTAGTCGGTGAGGTCCTCGGCCATCTTCTTGGTGAGCGTGGTGACCAGGACGCGCTCGTCCTTCTCGGTGCGCTTGCGGATCTCGTGCACCAGGTCGTCGATCTGGCCCTCGGTGGGCTTGACGACGACCTGGGGGTCGACGAGGCCGGTGGGGCGGATGATCTGCTCGACGACGCCGTTCCCGCGGGAGAGCTCGTAGGGGCCGGGGGTCGCCGACAGGTACACGGCCTGCCCGATCCGCTCCTGGAACTCCTCCCACTTCAGGGGCCGGTTGTCCAGCGCGGAGGGCAGCCGGAAACCGTGGTCCACGAGGGTCCGCTTGCGGGAGGCGTCGCCCTCGTACATCGCGCCGATCTGCGGGACGGTGACGTGCGACTCGTCGATGACGAGCAGGAAGTCGTCCGGGAAGTAGTCGAGCAGGGTGTTGGGCGGGGAGCCGGGCGCACGGCCGTCGAAGTGCATCGAGTAGTTCTCCACGCCGGAGCAGGTGCCGATCTGGCGGAGCATCTCGATGTCGTACGTGGTGCGCATCCGCAGCCGCTGGGCCTCCAGCAGCTTGCCCTGCTTCTCCAGCTCGGCCAGGCGCTCCCCCAGTTCCTTCTCGATGTCGTTGACGGCCCGCTCCATGCGCTCGGGACCCGCGACGTAGTGGGAGGCCGGGAAGACGTACAGCTGCCGGTCGTCGCTGATGATCTCGCCGGTGACCGGGTGGAGGGTGGACAGCGCCTCGATCTCGTCGCCGAACATCTCGATGCGCACGGCGAGCTCCTCGTACACCGGGAAGATCTCGATGGTGTCGCCGCGTACGCGGAACGTGCCGCGGCTGAACGCCATGTCGTTGCGCGTGTACTGGATGTCGACGAAGCGGCGCAGCAGCTCGTCCCGGTCGATCTCGTCGCCGACCCGCAGCGGGACCATCCGGTCGACGTACTCCTGCGGGGTGCCGAGGCCGTAGATGCAGGAGACCGAGGCGACCACGACGACGTCACGGCGGGTGAGCAGCGAGTTGGTGGCCGAGTGGCGCAGCCGCTCGACCTCCTCGTTGATCGAGGAGTCCTTCTCGATGTAGGTGTCGGACTGCGGGACGTACGCCTCGGGCTGGTAATAGTCGTAGTACGAGACGAAGTACTCGACCGCGTTGTTCGGGAGGAGCTCCCGGAACTCGTTGGCCAGCTGCGCGGCCAGCGTCTTGTTCGGCGCCATCACCAGGGTGGGGCGCTGGAGCTTCTCGATCATCCACGCGGTGGTGGCGGACTTGCCGGTGCCGGTCGCGCCGAGGAGGACGACGTCCTTCTCGCCGGAGCCGACGCGCCTGGCCAGCTCGGCGATGGCCGCCGGCTGGTCGCCGCTGGGCTGGTACGGGCTGACGACCTCGATGGGCGCCACCGTGCGTTCGATGTGGGAAACGGGCCGCATGGGTTCCACCGTACGACCCCGCACTGACAACCGGTTCTGATCAGCGGTTCTGCGGAGCGCGCACGCCGTGTTCCCGGTGGCTGGGCCCGCGGCTGACGCGGAGGGACCGGCGGCGGCCCGGTTGATGGGTGACCTCGGCCGCCGGGACGCCCGGCTTGTGCTCGACGCGACGCCGGTCGGGCCGGCCCGAGACCAGCAGCGGATCGAAGATCACGACGACGGCGGCGAGGCAGAGGAAGGCCAGCGGGCCGATCAGCATGGGCGCGAGCAGGGAGGCCGGGGAGTCGCCGGGGGACGCCACTCCGGCACTGTGGAGATGGACGGAGAGGGCGGCCATGCCGGTGTAGTGCATGCCGCTGACGGCGAGTCCCATGACCAGGCTCGCGCCGACGCTCCACAGGAAACCGCGGATCTGCCCGGCCGCCCAGAGGGCCGAGGTGGCGGCCACCACCCCTATCACGACCGACGCGGCCACGGTGACGGTGTCGTACTGCAGGGTGCCGTTCAGGCGCAGGCCGGCCATGCCGAGGTAGTGCATCGAGGCGATGCCCAGTCCGGTGATCGTGCCGCCGGTGAAGAGCGCGGCGCCGGTGGCGCCCCGGTAGCCGACTATGAAGATCCCGACGCCCACCATGACGACGGCCAGGCCGAGGCTCGCATAGGTGAGCGGCTTGTCGTAGTGGATCGGCGTCTCCTTGACGCTGAACCCCATCATGGCGACGAAGTGCATGGTCCAGATGCCGGAGCCGATCGCCGCGGAGCCGAGCGCGAGCCAGGCGGGCCGCCAGGTATGGGCCACCAGCATCGCCCGGGTCGTGCAGCGCAGCCCCAGGGCGCCGCCGAGGCAGGCCATCAGGTAGGCCACCAGCGGGGTGACGACCCCATAGCTGAATCCGTCGACCGTGCCCTGCATGCGTGGCTGCCCTTCACCCTTTGCGTCCCGGAATATGTGCAATGCGCCCCCGTCCCAGGACCGCCCGAGCGGTCAGGGTTGACGCAGAGAGTATGACCCGGCCCGGAAAGGCCGAACGATTTTCCGGCAAAGAAACACGGCCTTGCCTCACTTGTGCGGCACCGGTGAGCGCGCGTGGCCGACTCCGTGCGATCTGTGGTCGTCCCGTACCGCCCGCCGTTGACTCACTGCTGTCAGTCTTGTGCTGTCCGTGTTCGTCCGACGTGAGGTGTACGCATGCACGCGCGCGCAGTTGCCGCCACGACCATCGCGCTCCTGGGAACGGCCGCCCTGCTGAGCCCCGTGCCCACCGCCCGGGCCGGCGACGCGGGAGGGCTGACGGTGGTGGCCCACCGGGGCGCCAGCGCCTACGCACCCGAGAACACCCTGGCCGCCGTCGACAAGGCGGCCGCCCTGGGCTTCACCTGGGTCGAGAACGACGTCCAGCGCACCAGGGACGGCCGGCTCGTCGTCATCCACGACGACAGTCTCCGGCGCACCACGAACGTCGAGCAGGTCTTCCCCGGCCGGGCCCCCTGGAAGGTGAAGGACTTCACCGCCGCCGAGATCGCCCGGCTCGACGCGGGCAGCTGGTTCTCCCGTGCGTACACGGGAACGCGCGTGCCGACGCTGGCGCAGTACATGCGCGAGGTCGAACACCACCACGAGAAGCTGCTCCTGGAGATCAAGAACCCCAAGCTGTACCCGGGTGTCGAGCGGCAGATCCTCAACCAGCTGGGCGACGAGGGGTGGCTGGACCGCGGCCATCTCGGCCGGCTCGTGGTGCAGAGCTTCAGCGCGGACAGCCTGCGGCTCGTGCACCGGCTGCGGCCTGCCGTGACCACCGGTTATCTCGGCACGCCGGCCACGGCGACACTGCCGCGGTACGCGGGCTTCGCCGATCTGATCAACCCGTCGGTGGGGTCGGCCTCCGCCGGTTACGTGCGCGCCGTGCACTCCGTCGACGGACCGCACAGCCGGCCGCTGCGCGTCTTCACCTGGACCGTGGACGACGCGGTCACGGCGTGGAAGGCCGTCGGGTACGGCGTCGACGGGGTGATCAGCAACAAGCCCGACGTGGTGCGGGCCGCGCTGCGCGCGAGCTGACCCGGGCCGGAGAGCGGGCGTTGTCAGTGCCGGGCCGTACGGTGGGGCGCATGGACAGCGAAGGGCAGGGCGAGCAGCGGGTGGTGTGGGCCGTCGTGGACACCGGCATCGGTCCGCTGCTGCTGGCGGCGACCCGCGAGGGCCTGGTCAACGTGGTGTTCCATGCCACGGACGCGGTGCGCGAGCGGACTCTCGAGCGGCTGACGGCCCGGCTGGGCACCGAGCCGGTCGAGGAGCCCGGGGCGCCGGTGCTGGCCGAGGCGATACGCCAGCTGGGGGCGTACTTCGCGGGCGACCGGCGGGATTTCGACCTGCCGCTGGACTGGTCGCTGATCTCCGGCTTCAACCGCCAGGTGCTCCGCGAGCTGGCCACGGGTGTCCCGTACGGCACGGTGGTCGGATACGGCGATCTGGCCGGCCGGGTCGGGCAGCCCGGCGGGGCGCAGGCGGTGGGTGCGGCGATGGGGGCCAATCCGCTGCCGGTGGTGGTGCCGTGCCATCGGGTGGTGGAGAGCGACGGCGGCATCGGCGGGTTCGGCGGTGGCCTGGAGACCAAGCGGAAGCTGCTCGCCCTGGAAGGTGTGCTGCCGGAACCCTTGTTCTGAGGCGCTCCGGCGGGGGCGGTCAGGCGTAGTGCCGTGCTTCGACGACGTTGCCGTCCGGGTCGCGGAAGTAGAAGTTCCGCGGGGCCTTCCCGCGGGCGCCGTAGGAGTCGTGTCCGATGCCGGTCATGGGGACGGCGTGCTGGGCCAGGCGGGTGCGCAGGGCGTCGAAGGCGTCGGAGGGCAGGGCCAGACAGATGTGGTTCACGGGGTGGCCCGCGCTGTCGGCGGAGCCGGGGAGCGCGGGCATGCGCTCGGCGAGGGAGAGCGGTGCGAGGTCGATGATGCTCCCCTCGTCGACCCGCAGGGAGGGGAAGGGCACCTCGCCCGCGGCGAACTCGGCGACCCTCAGCGGCTGCAGGCCCACCGTCCGCTCGTAGAAGGCGGCCGCGGCGACCGGGTCGGCGACCCACAGGACGACATGGTCCAGACGTACCGCGTGATTCGTCATGCGCTCCAGGCTGGTGGCGTCCCGCACGCGCCGCAAGCGTTTAGCGCGGTGTGCCGCCCGCCAGGGATGGAGGGAAGACCGACGGACAGGAGGCGGGCGCGTGGTGCTGGTGGTGTCGGAAGAGGTCCGGGAGGCGCTCGACTCGGGCCGGGCGGTGGTGGCTCTGGAGTCGACGATCATCGCGCACGGGCTGCCGCGCCCGCGCAACCTCCAGGTGGCGCTGGAGCTGGAGGACGAGGTACGGCGGGCCGGTGCGGTGCCCGCCACCATCGCGGTGCTCGACGGGCGGCCCCGTGTCGGTCTGGCCAAGGACCAGTTGGAACGGGTGGCGAGCGGGGACGGGATCCGCAAGCTGGGCCACCGTGATCTGCCGTTCGCCGTGGCGGCGGAGGCGAGCGGCGCGACCACCGTGTCGGCGACGGCACAGCTGGCGGCGCTGGCCGGCATCCGGGTGTTCGCCACCGGAGGGCTCGGTGGGGTGCACCGGGAGTGGACGGTGACCCAGGACGAGTCGGCCGACCTGGGGCTGCTGGCCCGCACCCGGATCACGGTGGTGTGTGCGGGCGTGAAGTCGATCCTGGACGTGCCGGCGACCCTCCAGCGCCTGGAGACCCTGGGTGTGGCGGTGGCCGGCTACGGCACCGACCGCTTCCCCGGCTTCTACCTGTCCGACTCCGGGCACCCGGTCGACTGGACCCTCCGGACCCCGGAACAGGTCGCGGACGTCATGCGGGCCCAGGACAGGCTCGCCGCGGCGGACACGGCCCTGATCGTCGCCAATCCCGTGCCGGAGGCGGACCAGCTCGATCCGGCGCTGCACGCGCGCGTGCTCGCCGACGCGCTGCACGCGTGCGAGGCGGAGGGGATCACCGGGCAGGCGGTCACCCCGTTCCTGCTCGGCTACCTGGTCCGGCACACCGACGGGGCCTCGCTGGAGGCCAACCTGGCGGCCGTGCGCGGCAACGTCAGACTGGCGGCCGCGATCGCCTCGGCATGGGCCAGGGGGTGACGACGCCGCGGGAGACGCCGCCGAGCAGGGATGCGGAAGCGAACCTGCGGCTCACCCGGGGCGTCGCCGAGACAGCGGACGGGGGCGCGGCGCCGTGCGCGGACGGGGCGCCGGGCGGGGGCGGGGGCGGCGCGCTGCTCGTCGTCGGGGACGTGGTCACCGATGTCGTCGCGCGGCACCGGGGGCCGCTGGCGGCGGGCACCGACACGGCCGCCGTGATCCGTACGCTGCCCGGCGGCGCGGGCGCCAACGTCGCCTGCTGGGCCGCGCACGCGGGCTGTGCGGACGTACGGCTGCTGGGGCGGGTCGGGGCGGACGCGGCGGGGTGGCACGAGCGGGAACTGGTCGCCTCGGGGGTGCGGCCCCGGCTGGTGGTGGATCCCGAGGCCGCGACGGGGACGGTGGTCTGCCTGGTGGACGGCGGTGCCTCGGCGGAGCGCACCTTCCTCACGGACAGCGGGGCGTCCCTGCGGCTGGAACCGGCCGACTGGTCGGACGCGCTGCTCGACGGGGTCGTTCGGCTGCATCTCTCCGGCTACCTGCTGTTCTCGGCGCCGAGCCGGGCCCTGGTGGGAGTGGCCCTGGCGGCGGCACGCGCGCGTGGCGTGCCGGTGAGCCTGGATCCGGCGTCGGCCGGGTTCCTCGTGGCGCTGGGCGTGGACCGCTTCCCTGCGCTCGTCGAGGGCGTGGACGTCCTGTTGCCGAGCCGGGACGAGGCCTGTCTGCTGACGGGGCTGCCGGATCCGGCGGACGCGGCGGCCGAGCTGAGCCGCGGGGTGCCGCTGGTGGTGGTCAAGGCGGGGGCCCAGGGCGCGCTGCTGGCCCGGGCCGGGCGTGTGGTGGCGCGGATCCCGGCCGCACCGGCGACGCCCCGGGACACCACGGGAGCCGGGGACGCCTTCACCGGGGCGTTCCTCGCCGCGCTGGTCGCCGGCACCGATGCCGAGGAGGCCGCGGCGCGGGGCTGCCGGGCGGGCGCGCGGGCGGTGGGACGCGTGGGGGCGAGACCGCCGGCGCACGGCTGACACGGCGCGGCCGTGAGGGCTACTCCTTGCGGCCCCAGGCCGAGATCATCGGGGCGGTGGCGAGATCCATGGCACCCGCCTCCACGTTGGCCAGGTGCTGGTCGATGTCCGCGTCCGTGGCGAGCCCGGCCGCGACGAGCCGGCCGCGGATCTGCCGGACCGTGGCCGTCTCCAGCGCGGTGCACGCGGGTGAGGCGAGCGGGAAGTAGGCGTCGGCCTCCACCTCGCGCAGTCCGGCCTCGCGGAGCAGCCGCGGAAGCTTGCGGCCGTACGACAGGTCTGCGCCCCGTTCCGCGAGGAGCTTGCGGAAGCCCTGGCGCAGGCGGTTGGCGAGCCGTTGCTCGGGGCCGTACTCGTAGGGGGAGGTGAGGGGCTGGAGGGCGGGGTCGGCGTCCTCGATCAGCAGCCGTCCGCCGGGGCGCAAAGCCTTGATCATGGAACGCAACGCCCGTTCGCGGTCCGGCACGTGGACCAGGACCAGCCGGGCGTGCACCAGGTCGAACCCCTCTCCCGGGGGTTCGTCGGCGCCGACGTCGTGGGTGCGGACCTCGACCGGCGGGTGGGCGGCCGCGGCGAGCAGCGAGGTGTCGATGTCGGTGGCGACGACCTGGCCGGCCGGTCCCACCTTCGCGGCCAGCCAGGACACCACGGAGGTGCCGCCCGCCCCTACCTCCCAGCAGCGCCAGCCCGTCGTGAGACCGGATGCCTCCAGGTGCCGGAAGGTGGTGGGGTCGAAGAGCCGGGCGAAGGCGTCGAAGCGCTGTCGGGCCTCGCTCTGGCGGTTGTCGAGCAGGTATCCGTCGGCTTGTGTCATGAAGCGATGATCCCAGTTGCCCGGCTTGTCCTGGAGGGTCGGCGCCGGGGAGCCGGTCGTCCACAGCCGGGAACCAACCGGAACCCGCTGTTCCCACAGGCTTACCCGCGTCTCACACCGGGCTGGCAGACTTGCCCGGCAAGGCGCGGAAGGGTTGTGCGAGGGGATCCACGCAAGGAGTTCCGGATGACGATGGCAGGGAATCTGCGGAAGGTCACAGGGCTGGGCAGGGCCGGCGGCCTGCGCAAGGTGGCGCGGTTGGCCCGGCGGCGGCCCCGCGTCGACCTGAACCATCACGCGCGGTCCCCGCTGGGCTCCTCGGTGGTCAACTGCGTGACGTACGAGGACGGCGTGCGCGTCCCGGAGTGCAGCGATCTGTACTCGGCCGTGGAGCGGGTGCGCAAGAAGGGTGAGGGGTTCGTCTGGCTGGGGCTGCACGAGCCCACGGACAGCGAGTTCGCGGGCATCGCGGAACTCTTCGACCTGCACCCGCTGGCCGTCGAGGACGCGGTCGAGGCCCATCAGCGCCCCAAGGTGGAGCGGTACGGCGAGACGCTGTTCGCGGTGTTCAAGACGGTCTGCTACGTCGAGCACGAGAAGCTGACCGCGACCAGCGAGGTGGTGAACACCGGCGAGATCATGGTGTTCGTCGGAGCGGACTTCGTGATCACGGTCAGGCACGGCAGGCACGGCTCGCTGGGGCCGCTGCGGGAGGAGTTGGAGGCGACGCCGGGGCAGTTGGCCAAGGGGCCGGCCGCGGTGCTGCACGCGATCGCGGACCACGTGGTGGACGACTACCTGAACGTGACGGACTCGGTGCAGGCCGACATCGACCAGGTCGAGGCGGACGTGTTCGCGCCGGACGGTGCCCGGGCCGACCCGGGGCGGATCTACCAGATGAAGCGTGAACTCCTGGAGCTGAAACGGGCGGTGGTGCCGCTCGGCCGGCCGATGGAGGAGCTGACCACCCGGCCGGCCCGGGTGATCCCGCCGGAGATACAGACCTACTTCCGGGACGTCCTCGACCACCTGATGCGGGCGAAGGAGCAGATCGCGTCCTTCGACGAGTTGCTCAACTCCATCCTCCAGGCGCACCTGGCGCAGGTGACGGTCGCGCAGAACGAGGACATGCGGAAGATCACGGCGTGGGCCGCGGTGATCGCCGTGCCGACGATGGTGTGCGGCGTGTACGGGATGAACTTCGATCACATGCCGGAGCTGCACTGGCGGTTCGGCTATCCGCTCGTCCTCGGGGTCATATCCGCGGCGTGTGTGGCCCTGTACCGGGGATTCAGGCGCAACGGCTGGCTCTGACACCCGAGGCCGGCGCGCCCGCGCGGGGCCGGGCCCGCCGGGACGCTCAGCCGCTCCACGCCGGATGACGGGGGTCGTCGGCCCGGACCAGGACGTCGGCCGTGCCGGCGGGGTCGGTCTCGGCCGTGTAGCGCTCGAAGGCGGGCAGGGTCCAGTGATCGGTCTTGGGGGTACGGCGGCGCAGGGCGCCGGGAGTCAGCAGGAGGTGGACGGTCAGGTCGAACGGGAACCAGTGCCGCAGCAGGAGCGGTCCGTGCAGCAGCAGGAGGCCGCCGGGCGGGAGGGAGACGTAGGGGCTGCGGGTGGCCCGGTCGGTGGCGGGGTCCCAGAGGTCGGGCAGGACGCGGCCGGTGCCGCCGGGGTCGAGGGGGCCGAAGACCTCACGCCACAGGGCGTTGGTGTCGAACCAGCCGCCGTAGTACGACTCCGCGTCCCGGCGGCCGTGCTCCAGGCGCAGTGAGGCGGGGCGCAGGAAGCCCTCGGTGTCCACGACGAGCGACGGCCGGCCCCGGACCCGCAGCGCCTCGCCGACGCGTTGCGCGAGGTCGCCGGGCCGGGCCGCCGGGGCACCGTCGAAGGCGACCCGCGGCCAGGCACCCCCGTCGGCGGGCGTCAGGTCGGCCAGCCGCTCGGCGAGGCGCTCGGCGAGCCGGTCCCAGGTGATCGCTTCGAGTCGCACGGGGCCATGATGCCTCGCCGGGTGGGACCACCGGACATGCCGGGGCCTCTCCCGGAAGGCGCTTTCGGCCATCGGCCTTCGACGGCCGGGGCGACGGGCACGGTGCGCCGCCGGGGCGATGCGCGACCTGCGGGAGCGGCGCCGATGGACGTGGGGGTCGGACCCTGATGCGGGGAAAGAACCGCGTATGACGCGTCTCGCAACTCCCCCTCACCACGGCGGGCTTCTGGTCGTGCAGCCACTTCGGCACCGGAGGTGCGCGGCGTGCCGGCGGGGACCGTTGTCGTTGCTGGTGCTGGAGGACGGGGCGCCGCGGTGTCTTCCGTGCGCCGATCTCGGGCATCTGGTGTTCCTGCCGCGCGGGGACACCGCGCTGACCCGGCGGTCGCGGGAGGAGAGCACGCTGTCGGCGGTGGTGGTGCGGTTCAACCGGCGCAAGGCCAGGTACGAACGGCAGGGCGTCCTGGTGGAGGAGGCCGCGCTGGCCCGGGCCGAGGCGCGGTGTCTGGCGGACGCCGAGGCGCGGCGGCGTCGGCGGGCACGGGACGCGAAGCTCCGGGCGGCGCAGGACGTGCGGTTCACGCGGGCCTTCGCGGCGGAGATCCTGCGGCTGTTCCCGGGCTGTCCGGCGGAGCGGGCCCTGGCGATCGCGACCCACGCCTCGGTGCGGGGCAGCGGGCGGGTGGGGCGTAGCGCGGCCGGGCGGTCGCTGACGGAGAGGGCGGTGGTCTCGGCGGTGGTGGCGGGGGTGCGGCATGTGGACACGCCGTACGACCAGCTGCTGATGAGCGGGGTTCCGCGCTACGAGGCGCGACGGCGGATCGCGGGGACGGTGGAGGCGGTGCTGCGGACGTGGGAGGCAGGGGTGGAGGTGCGTTTGACCGGTTGATTCCGCACGGGGGTGGCCGTGGACGCCCGTCCCACCGAACTGGAGCCTGGCGCTCCGGAGGCCGCGGCCTACTGGCCGGTACACGTCCGGGAGCGGACGTTCTGGAACCACGGCCCTGTCCTGAGGATGAGGGGGGAGGAAGACCGGCCGTCGGCCACTGAGCGGGCGGCTCCGGGCGGACGTATCGTGGCCGCAAGAGTGCCGCCCGACGAGGCACGGCCTGGGTGAACGTACGCGAGGAAGACGACCATGGCCGATCCCAAGGGGTTCATGACCACGCAGCGCGAGGAGTGGCGGCGGCGGCCGGTCGAGGAGCGGGTACGCGACTGGGACGAGGTCTACGTCCCCGGGGCGCTGCTGCCGATCATCAGCAGGCAGGCGGACCGCTGCATGGACTGCGGGGTGCCGTTCTGCCACGACGCGTGTCCGCTCGGCAATCTGATCCCGGAGTGGAACGACCTGGTGTCGCGGGAGGACTGGCGGGCGGCGAGCGACCGGCTGCACGCGACGAACAACTTCCCCGAGTTCACCGGACGGTTGTGCCCGGCGCCGTGCGAGGCGGGGTGCGTGCTCGCGATCAACCAGCCGGCCGTCACGATCAAGAACGTCGAGTGCGCGATCGCCGACCGGGCCTGGGCGGAGGGGTTCACCCCGCCGATGCCGCCCGAGCGGCTGTCCGGGCGGACGGTCGCGGTGATCGGGTCGGGGCCGACCGGGCTCGCGGCGGCGCAGCAGCTGACCCGGGCCGGGCACACGGTCGCCGTGTACGAGAAGGACGACCGGCTCGGTGGGCTGATGCGGTACGGCATCCCCGCGTTCAAGATGGAGAAGCACCACCTGGAGCGGCGGCTGGAGCAGATGCGGGCGGAGGGGACGAAGTTCCGTACGTCGGTGACGGTCGGACGGGACGTGGGGGCGGCGGAGCTGCGGGCCCGGTACGACGCGGTGGTGATCGCGACCGGTGCGACGGCGTGGCGGGAACTCGACGTGCCCGGAAGGGAGTTGGAAGGGATACACCAGGCGATGGAGTATCTGCCGCTGGCCAACCGGGTGTGCGAGGGGGATCTGGCCGAGTCGCCGATGTCGGCGGCCGGGAAGCATGTGGTGATCGTGGGCGGGGGCGACACGGGGGCGGACTGCCTGGGGACGGCGGTGCGGGAGCGGGCCGCTTCGGTGACCCAGCTGGACATCTACGCGCAGCCGGGTGCGGAGCGGGACGAGGACCTCGAGCCGTGGCCGACGTATCCGAAGGTCTACCGGCTGTCCGCGGCGCACGAGGAGGCGCGGGACCTGGAGACGGCGCCCGCGGCCGACGCGGACGCGCGGTTGTTCGCTGCGTCCACGCTGCACTTCGCGGGCGACGGGAGCGGGCATGTGCGGTCGTTGCACCTGGTGGAGGTGGACGCGGCCCGCCGACCGGTGCCGGAAAGCGGGCGGACGCTGCCCGTGGACATGGTGCTGCTCGCGCTCGGTTTCTCCGGACCGGACCGCGCGGACGGCCTCCTCGACCAGCTGGCGGTGGCGACGGAGCCGCGCGGGACCATCAGCAGGGACGCCGGGTTCGCGACGAACGTGCCCGGGGTGTTCGCCGCGGGGGACGCGGCGCGCGGGCAGTCGCTGATCGTGTGGGCGATCGCGGAGGGACGGGCGGTGGCGGCGGCTGTCGACCGGTATCTCACGGGCAGTTCGCAGCTGCCGGCACCGATATCACCGTACGACCGGCCGATGGTCGTATAGCCGACGGCCGTTGAGCGCCTACGGCTCACGGCTCACGGCTTACGGCCCAGTGCGCCGTACCCAGGGATCACCCCGTCGTCCTGTCCCGGCACCGGCTCGCCCAGTTCCGGGTGCCAGTGGTGGACCACCGACACCCCGGGCTCGACGAGTTCCAGCCCGTCGAAGAAGCCGCCGAACTCCTTGCGCGAGCGCAGCGCCAGCGTGACCCCGGCCGCCCTGAGTTTCGCGGTGGCCGCCGCCGACTCCTCCGGGGTGAAGTCGGCGGTGGCATGGGTCATCACCAGGTAGCTGCCGGACGGCAGTGCGGCCAGCAGTCGGCCGACCAGCTCGTGCGCCCCGTCCTCGTCCGAGACGAAGTGGAGCAGTGCGACCAGCGACAGCGCGACGGGGCGGTCGAAATCCAGCACCTCGCGCGCGCCGGCGATGATGGCCGCCGGGTCGCGCACATCGGCCTGGAGGTACTCGGTCGCGCCCTCGGGCGTGCTGCGCAGCAGGGCCGCGGCGTGGGCCAGCACGATGGGGTCGTTGTCGCAGTACACGATCCGGGCCTCGGGTGCGATGCCCTGGGCGATCTGGTGCAGGTTCGGCTCGGTCGGGATGCCCGTGCCGATGTCCAGGAACTGCCGGACGCCGTGCTCGGCCAGCCAGCGCGTGGCGCGGTGCATGAAGGCGCGGTTCACGCGGGCCATCACCGGCACCCGGGGGTCGAGGGCCAGCATCTGCCGGCCCATCTCCTCGTCGACGGGGTAGTTGTCCTTGCCGCCGAGATACCAGTCGTACATGCGGGCCGGGTGCGGCTTGCCGGTGTCGATCACGGTGCGGTCCTGCCCAGTCATGAGGCACTCCATAAGCGTCGAACGCGGTCGCAGATCAATTGATTACCAAGAGAATGAGAGTGAACAAGCAGTACCGGACAAGCAGTACAGGGTCAGGAGAGCAGGAAGTCGGCCTCCCCCGCCTTGGCGCCCTCGATGAAGGCCGTCATCTCGTCGGTGGTGTAGATCAGCGCCGGCCCGTCCGGGTCGGTCGACTGCCGGACCGCGATCCGGCCGTCGGCCAGCTTCATCGCCTCCAGGCAGTTGCCCCCGTTGCCGCCGCTCCACGGCTTGTGCCAGCCCTCGCTGCCCAGTTCCCTCGCGGGCATGCCGTTGTAGATCCGCCCCGCGCGGTGGCGCGGCCCGGACTGGTGTTTGATGCGGTCCATTCACAGCTCCTTGCGGAGGTCCCGGAGGATCTCCTTCGTGCGTTGTGCCGTGGCGGCCTGCGCCGCCATGCGGTCCATGACCTCCAGGTGGGTGGCCACCTCGGTGCGCGCGTCCAGGTAGACGGCGCCGGTCAGGTACTCGCTGTAGACCATGTCCGGCAGTTCGGGCATGGCGAATCGGAAGAGTACGAAGGGCCCGTACGTCCCCGGGTGCGGCCCGCTCGCGAACGGGACGACCTGGAGCGTCACGTTGGGCAGTTCCGTCACCTCGAGCAGACGGTCGACCTGCGCGCGCATCACCTCCGGGCCGCCGACGGGGCGCCGCAGCACGGTCTCGTCCAGCACCGCCCAGAAACGGGGCGCGTCGGGACGGGTGAGCAGGCCCTGGCGTTGCATGCGCAGGGCGACATGCCCCTCGATGTCCTCGGGCCGGGTCTGCCCGATGGCACCGGACCGCAGCACCCCGCGCGCGTAGGCCTCGGTCTGCATCAGGCCGGGGACGAAGTGCGGTTCGTAGGAACGGATCAGGCTCGCCGCGCCCTCCAGGCTGACGTACATGGAGAACCAGCCGGGGAGGATGTCGTGGAACCGCTGCCACCAGCCCGGCTTGTTGGCGTCCTCGGCGAGCCGGACGAAGAGGTCGGCCTCGTCGTCGGCGACTCCGTAGGCCTTCAGGAGGAGTTGGAGGTAGGGAATCTTGAGGGCGACCTCGGCCGTCTCCATGCGGCGGACGGTGGCGGGCGCCACGCGGAGCACCCGGGCGGCCTCCTCGCGCTTGAGTCCCGCGCGTTCCCGCAGGTCGAGGAGGCGCCGGCCGAGGACCACCTGGCCCACCGTCGGCGCGGACCGCGGCTCGCTCACGCTCCACCCACCTCCATGAAGTTCCCTGACCGGCCCACCCCGGGCGCGCCGGACCGCCGCCTACAGGTGTCACCCGGCATGCCGACGACCCGGCGGAGCCCCCGCATTCACCTGTTCGGCACCCTCGGTCGCATGGGCCGGACCGGTCCGCAGGATCCTCACTGATCCCAACCGGCGTCGCTCGACATGCTGTTGCGAGCAGTGTGCCACGGCCTTTCACTCCGTCACACAGCACTCTGCATTTTTCAGAGTGACACTTGCCAAGTGTTCGAGGCGGAGCGATAGTGGCAAGCGTGATTCCGTCCGCGCCTTTAGGAACAGACGCCGTCCGGGACCGTCCTGGTCCCGTCGCCGCTGCGGCAGTCGCCCCGGGTGGGGGCGGTGCCGAGCGCCGGTTCCGGTTCGAGCTGGCCGCTCATCCGGGCTCCCCGGCCCAGGCCAGGCGCCTGGCACGGGCCCGGCTCACCGGTTGGTCGGTCTGCGCGGACACCTGTGACACCGCGCTGCTCGTCCTGTCCGAGCTGGTGACCAACGCCATCGTGCACACCGCGAGCACTCGGGTGGTGTGCGAGCTGCACGACGGCGCCGACACCGTGCGCATAGCCGTGCACGACGAGGGCTGCGCACCGGACGAACCGCATCCGTCCCCGCAGCGTCCCGAGGAGGAGCACGGCAGGGGACTGCTCCTCGTCGAAGCGCTGTGCCAGGCCTGGGGGGCCCAGGAGCACGGGCCCGGCCTGCTGGTGTGGGCGGAGCTGCCGCGCCGGAGCGACGCCGCGGAGGACACCCTCGCGCCCAGCGACGACCTCGGCTGGGGCGCCCGTCCCGACCCGGGTCCGACGCGCGGCTCGTCCCGCGGGGCCCCGCGTGAGCCGGTGCACCGCCCTTCGCCCGGTACCGACGAGAAGGCAAGGCCGCAGACCCGGTACACGGTGCCGGAGGCCCGGCGCCCGCTTCCCGGGGCGGGGCAGGCGTGACCACCGTTCCCGGCGCCGGGCAGCCGCTCGGCCTCGACACCCTGGTCCGCCTGCAGCGGGCCCGACGGCCGGGGTCCGGGACCGGCCTGCGCAGGCCGCCGGTGCCCGAGGGCATGACGGCACCGCTGGGCCGCGACGCGGTGGCCGTACCGGCGGCGCTCGGACCGCTGGTCGCGCCCCGGCTGCCGCGGGTGGGGTGCGTGTACTCCGACGGCACGCACTGGTGGTGGATCGTTCCGGCGGACTCCGACGACGCCCTCGGCTGGCCCGCTCCCGCCCTCTACAGCCCCGGCGCCGTGCTCCCCGGCGACGCCCGGCTGATCCACCGCCCCCAGGGCACGCTGCCGTACACCCCGCCCATACCCCTGTACCTCGCCCTGTGCCGGGTGACGGGGACGACCCCGGAATGGTCCCGCCGACTGAGCGCGTGACCGCTGCGTGAGCCGGCCGCCACGCGAACCCGGCCCTTCCCCTCGCCGCACCGCACCCCCGGCACACTCCCCCATGCCTCCCGAGCCCCGTCGCGCGCCCTGCCCGGCGGCTGTCGCGGCCCGCGATAGTGGCCGTTCGTCGGCGGCTCCGGGGAGGATCGTGGTGAGGAAGCGGCGGGATGCGGCGGCGCCGGAGGTGTCCGAGTCGGAGCGGCTGCTGTTCGGGGGGCCGCTTCGCTACGACATGGGCTGGAACCAGCACGGGGACGCCTTCCTGGAGCTGGACTTCCGCGCCATGGTGACGCGGCTGCCCGGCATGCTCGCGTCCAGCCTGCGGCTGGCCCGGCAGGCGGACGCCCGGGACGCGCGGACCGTGCTGCTGGCCCAGCTGGGCGTCGGCGTGACCCAGGCCGTGAGCCTGCTGGCCGTGAACAGCGTGCTGGGCCGGCTGATCGGCACCGGCGCCATCGAGGAGCGGCTGCGCGACGCCGCCCCCGTCCTGGTCACCATGGCCGCCGTCATGTTCGTGGGCGCGCTGCTGCGCGCCGCGTCGACCTACGCCACGGGCCGCCTGGAACCGAAGGTCGAGCGGGTGGCGACCGAGCTGTACCTGGAGCGGGCGGCGGCCGTCGAGCTCGCCGCGATCGAGGACCACGCCTTCCACAAGCTGCTGGACACCGCGCAGTACGGCGCCTCCTCGGCCCGCCGCATGATCAGTTACGGCACCCGCGTGGTGAACGCGATGATCTCGCTGATCGCGGCGGCCGGCGTGCTGACCGTGCTGCACCCGGCCCTGCTCCCGCTGCTGATCACGATGACGATCCCGAGCGCCTGGGGCGCCCTGACCAACGCCCGGCGCCGCTACGAGTCGTTCCACACCTGGGTGCAGCACGCCCGCGCGGGCCACCTGATCAGCAGCCTGCTCACGGAGCCGGAGGCGGCGCCGGAGATCCGGGTGCACGGGGTCGGCCCGTTCCTGCTGCGGCACTTCCGGGCGATGTCGGAGACGGCGGAGGCGGAGCAGGCCCGGCTGGCGCGGCTCGCGGCCCGTACCGGCCTGATCGCGGCGGCCTGGACCGGGTTCGCGACCGTCGCGACCTACGCCACGCTGGGCGTGCTGCTGCTGAGCGGTGCGATGGCCCTGTCGGTGGCCGGGACGGCGGTGATCGCGATCCGGACCGGCTCGTCGAGCCTCGACACACTCGTTCTGGAGATCAACACCCTGCACGAGGAGGCGCTGTTCGTCGGCGATCTGGAGCGGCTGTACGTGGAGGCCGCCGAGCGGGCGATCCCGGTCGGCGGAGACCTCCTGCCGGAGGATCCGCGGGAGATCCGCTTCGAGAACGTCACCTTCACCTATCCGAGTGACGACCCGGGCGATGGTCCGGGCTCCGCTCCCCGCCCCGCCCTGGACGACGTGACGCTCTCCCTGCCCCTCGGCCGGATCATCGCCCTGGTCGGCGAGAACGGTTCCGGCAAGACCACCCTGGTCAAGCTGCTGGCCGGGCTGTACCAGCCGGACCGGGGCCGCATCCTGTGGGACGGCGTCGACGCGGCGCGGGCCGACCGGCACCGGCTCGCCGAACGCATCGCGATGGTGGCCCAGGACTTCAAGCGCTGGCCGTTCACCGCCAAGGTCAATGTGGCCGTCGGCCGTTCGTCGGCGCCGCTCACCGAGGAGCGGCTGGCCGCGTCGGTCGCGGAGGCGGGCGCTCAGGAGGTCGTCGAGGACCTGCCGCGCGGCCTGGAGACGCTGCTGGCGCGCAGCTTCAGCGGCGGGCACGAGCTGTCCGGCGGTCAGTGGCAGCGCCTCGGCATCGCGCGGGCCGCCTACCGGCGCGGGCACATCCTGATCGTGGACGAGCCCACGGCCGCCCTGGACGCCCGGGCCGAACTGGAGGTCTTCGAGAAGATCCGGGCGCTGGCGGGCAGCGGGCAGACGGTCGTACTGATCACCCACCGGCTGGCGTCGGTCCGGCACGCGGATCTGGTGCACGTCCTCGACCAGGGCCGGGTGGTGGAGTCCGGGACCCCGGACGAACTCCTGGCGAGCGGCGGTGTCTACGCGGAGCTGTACGGGCTCCAGGCGAACCAGTTCACGGCCGCGGTGCCCACCCGGAAGGCGGGTTAGTTCTCGACGCGCTCGGCTGCGCGCACGATGACCAGGAAGGTGTCGGTCGCCAGGTCCATCACCACTTCCGCGGGCAGCCCTTCCAGCCGCCGGGCCTGTGCGAACTCCTCCGCAGGCCATGATCCTCGCGGTCCGCCTGCGGGAAAGCGTTCGAGCACGGTTCGCCCGTTCACCATCCTGCACCTCCAGAGCTGCGTCGTAGGTGTAGGAGTTAACGCTCTGGGGAACGTGAATGGCTCGCCCGGTGACCGTACTGAGACACAGCCGACACTCCGTCGGCGCGGAGGGTGAGAGTCCGTTGACTTTCGGCCACTTCCGTGACCGCTTGTGTCAGTCCTCGTACTCGTCGTGATAGCGCACGCGGTCGCTGCCCGCGGGGGTCCGGCCCAGGGCCGTCAGGTCGAGCAGTGAGGCGACCGAGCCGAGCCCGTCGAGTCCGCGGTCGTACACCGAGTACGTGTGGAAGACCCGCTCCGACTCCCGCAGGAAGCAGCTGATCCCGGGACGTTCCACGGGTTCGTCGTCCACCACGATGGTCGCCTCGAAGTCGCGGTTGAAGTCGCGGCCGAGGTCGCTGTGGCAGGAGGAGTACCAGGGCACCGTCCAGCCCATCCGTGCCTTGAACGGCAGGATCCGGGTGAACGGTGCCCGGGAGACCGCGGCGAACGAGGTGCCGCGCGCCCGCAGGTGCGCGAGGTGGCCGATCTGGTCCAGGAAGGCGGCGCAGCCGGGGCAGCCGGCCTCCCACTCGGGGGCGAACATGAAGTGGTGGACCACCAGTTGGGCCCGTCCGTCGAAGAGGTCGAGCAGGTTCGCCTTGCCGTCGCCGCCCTCGAAGACGTATTCGGGGTCCACCTCGACCATGGGCAGCCGGCGCCGCTGCGCGTTGAGCGCGTCCCGCGCGCGGGTGACCGCCTCCTCCTTGAGCAGTAGCTCCTCGCGCGCGGCACGCCAGCGCTCACGCGAGACGATCTCCGGAAGCGACATGGGTCCTCCTGTACGGCCGTCGGTTCCGGGTGGTGACCGTGGGAGGACGGAGAACTCATCGGCGCGGCGGAGGAATTCTCCTTCGGCGTTGCCGTCAGCCGGCGAGCCGCGCGGCGACCGGCATCTGCGGCACGGCGACCCCGTGCCGTTGCCCGCCCTGCGTCAACTCGGCTGCCAGGTCTTCGAGCTGCCGGGTGTGACGGGCGGTGAGCCGGCCGGTCTCGTCGAGGTGCACGGCGCAGGCGGTGGTGGTGTCCACGAGGCGTTCGAGTACGGCGGCCACCGCGTCGGTGCCCTCGGTGTGCCGGGCGAGCGCCGGGAGTTCGGCGGCGGCGAGGGCGATGGCGGAGCGTGCCTCGGCCAGGGTGCGGTAGGCCTCGCGGCGCAGTGCCCAGCGTTCGTCGCGGTCGCCGGACTCGCTCAGTACGTGGGCGAGGTAGGTGTGCGCGGCCCGCCCGGCCGCCGCCAGCCGGCCCCGGACGCCGCCACCGTGCCTCCCCGGCATCGGCAGGTGCCCGACGAGCAGGACGAGCGCGCAGGCCAGCAGTGTCTCGCCGATCCGGCTGACCGAGGCCTGCGGTTCACCCCCGACCATGACCAGGGCGAGCACCAGGACGGTGACGACGGCGGTCTGCGCGGCGAAGTGCCTGGTGGCCACCGGGACGAGGGCGCCGCAGACGGCCACCAGGACGATGAGTCCCCCGGGCCGGGGCAGGACGGCGGCGAAGCCCGCGAAGACGAAGGCGCCGAGCACTGTGCCGGCGGCCCGGCACAGCACCCGGGAGGCGAGCGGCCCGAGGTCGGGCTTGACGAGGAAGACGGCGGTGGCGGGCAGCCAGTACCAGTGCTGGTGAGAGCCGTACCAGCGGGTGTGGTGCAGGGCCTGGGCGATGGCGGCGCTGGCGCCGAAGCAGAGGGCGACCCGCAGCCCGTACTCCCGTCCGCCGCTGCCGAACGCGGCTCGCAGGACCTCCTTGGGGCCGCGGCGCCGGGCGGGCGGCCGCTGTTCCGCGCCCTCGGACCGGTCGAAGGCCTCGGCGGCCCGCAGCAGGGCGTCGTCGAGGGCGCGCAGGGCGGGCACCGCACGGGACGGCGCGGGCAGCGGTCCGGTGCCGGTGTTCTCCCGGACGGCGGCGGCCAGCCGGCGGGGCCCCTCCGCGGCCCGCTCGGATATCGGTTCGCCCGCCCAGGCGAGGGCGGTGGCCGCCTCGGCGAGGGGCAGCGCGGCGGCGTACTGCGCGTGCAGCCGGCGCTCGGTGGCGGAACTGGCGTACCGCCGCAGCCGGGGCCCGGTGAGCGCGTCCTGGGCGTGGTCGAGTGCCGTGCTCAGCGCCGTGCGCCGACCGAGCGCGGCCTCGCCCGCGACGGCCTCCAGGAGGTCGGCGATGGCGTCGTACACACCGGCGACGGCGTCCCGCTCCCCGTCGAACCGGTAGTCACCGGCGAGCGCGCCGGGCGTGGGCAGGGCGAGCCGCAGCGCCAGCAGCCACCCGGCGCCGGCGAGGAAGGCGAGGGCCCGCTGCCAGCCCGCCTCGGCCACCGGCATCCCGGCGCCGATGGCGGCGGCGACCAGCAACTGCGTCCCGGCGCCGGACGCGACGGGCCCGACGGCGCTGATGCCCCCGGCGGCCAGGCCGAGCCCCGTGAGCAGCAGGGTGAGCGGGACGGCGGTGAGGTGCGCACCGCCGTACGTCCCGGCCAGCAGCCCCACCGCACCGGCCGCCGCGGGCGCCCCGAGCCGCCGCACGGCGGCCCGCCGGCTGCCGGGCCGGTCGTTGATCCCGGCGAGCATGGCGGCGATGGCGGCGACCACACCGAGGGAGGTGCGCTGGGCCAGGACCGCCGCGAGCAGCAACGGCCCGGCGGCCAGCGCCCCTCGGGTCACCGCGCTCCAGGGCACGGGCCCGCGCTGGGCGCGCAGGGCGTGGGCGAGCCACGGGGGCGGGGTGATACGGCGGGACACGGGGCTCCTGTCCGGGCGAGGGCGGGGGTGTGCCTTCGGACGACGGTGGCCGGGCTGTCGGCTTCGTTGGCCAACGGTAGATCGTGTTCCCTTGCGAAATGGCTCGATTGCATTGCGCGGGTGTGACAAGTGTCCCGTGGGGCCGAGTTCTTTATGTACGCAATTCCGCGCGGCCCCGATTCGGGCGTGCGGGGGCGCGGGCGCGGTCGATCCCGGTGATCGGCGGCTGACAAAACAGGGTGCGTCGCGTGGGCAGGGGGTGGATCATCAGGTGGTTGATCTGATCACCCGAGGGGTGGAGGGCGTGGGCGCTGAAGTGGTGCTGCGGCGGGCCGGCGGGGCGGATGCCGGGGCGGTGGCCGACGTCTGGCTGCGGTCGTACCGTGCCGCGCTGCCCACGGTCGTGCGGGCGCACTCGGACGACGAGGTGCGGGCGTACTTCCGGGACGTCGTGGTGCCGGAGCGGGAGACCTGGCTCGCGGAGGCGGGCGGGCTCGTCGTGGGGGTGATGGTGCTCTCGGGGGATCTTTTGTCGCAGTTGTACCTGGACCCCGGATGGCGGGGGCGGGGTCTCGGTGACCGGTTCGTCGCACTGGCGAAGGAGCGCTCGCCGCACGGCCTCACGCTGTGGACGTTCCAGGTCAACGAACCCGCCCACCGGTTCTACGAGCGGCACGGCTTCGTCGCCGTCGAGTCCACGGACGGGAGCGGGAACGAGGAGCGGGAGCCGGATGTCCGGTACGTCTGGCAGCCCTGAGTCCCGGCGCCGCTCCCCCTGACTCCCCCGGCCTCCTGCGGCCTATGTCTCCTCGCCTGTCGCCGGCCGGTCCGGCGGCAGGCGGTGTCTGATCTCGTCCATGACCGACGAGTCGGTCAGGGTCGTCACGTCGCCGAGCGCGCGGTGCTCGGCGACGTCCCGCAGCAGCCGGCGCATGATCTTGCCGGAGCGGGTCTTGGGGAGTTCGGTGACGACCAGGATCTCCTTGGGGCGGGCGATCGGGCCGATCTCCGTGGTGACATGGGTGCGCAGCTGGGCCGCCACCTCCTCGGCCCCGGCCGCGCCCGCCTGCACGTCGCCACGCAGGATGACGAAGGCGACCACGCCCTGTCCGGTCGTCGCGTCGGTCGCGCCGACCACCGCCGCCTCCGCGACCAGCGGGTGGGAGACGAGGGCCGACTCGACCTCCGTGGTGGAGATGCGGTGCCCGGAGACGTTCATGACGTCGTCGACCCGGCCGAGCAGCCAGATGTCGCCGTCGTCGTCCTTCTTCGCGCCGTCCCCCGCGAAGTAGGTGCCGGGGAAACGCGACCAGTAGGTGTCGAGGTACCGCTGTTCGTCGCCCCAGACGGTGCGGAGCATCGCGGGCCACGGCTGGGTGAGGACCAGATAGCCGCCGGAGCCGTCGGGTACCGGCTGCCCGGTGTCGTCGACGACGTCGGCCGCGACACCGGGCAGCGGACGCATGGCGGAGCCCGGCTTGCAGACGCTCACGCCGGGCAGCGGACTGATCATCTGGGCTCCGGTCTCGGTCTGCCACCACGTGTCGACGACCGGGCAGGCGCCGGAACCGATGACGTCGCGGTACCAGATCCACGCCTCGGGGTTGATCGGCTCGCCGACCGAGCCGAGGAGGCGCAGCGACGTCAGGTCGAACTCGGCCGGGATGTCGGCGCCCCATTTCATGAAGGTGCGGATCGCGGTCGGGGCGCAGTAGAGGATGGACACCCGGTACTTCTCGACCAGTTCCCACCAGCGGCCCCGGTGCGGGGTGTCCGGCGTCCCCTCGTACAGCAGCGAGGTGACGCCGTTGGCCAGCGGGCCGTAGACGATGTACGAGTGGCCGGTGACCCACCCGATGTCGGCCGCCGTCCAGAAGACGTCCTGGTCCGGTTTGACGTCGAAGACCGCCCAGTGCGACCAGGCGACCTGGGTGAGGTAGCCGCCGGTGGTGTGCAGGATGCCCTTGGGGCGGGCGGTGGTGCCGGAGGTGTACATGATGTACAGGGGGTGTTCGCTGTCGAACGCCTCCGCCCGGTGTTCGGCCGGCTGTCCGTCGACGGTCTCGTGCCACCACAGGTCCCGGCCGGGGACCCAGTCCACCGGCTGTCCGGTGCGCCGGACGACCAGCACGTGGCGTACCTCGGGGCAGCCGCGGAGTGCCTCGTCGACGGCCGGTTTCAGGGCGGAGAAATGCCCGCGGCGGTAGCCGCCGTCCGCGGTGATCACCAGGCGGGCGTCGCAGTCGAGGATCCGGCCGCGCAGCGCCTCCGCGGAGAAGCCGCCGAAGACGACGGTGTGCGGGGCGCCGATGCGGGCGCAGGCCAGCATCGCCACCACCGTCTCCGGGATCATCGGCATGTAGACGGCGACCCGGTCGCCCGCGGTGACGCCGAGCGCCCGCAGGGCGTTGGCGGCCTTGCGGACCTCCGTCGTCAGCTGGGCGTAGGTGAGGGTGCGGGTGTCGCCGGGCTCGCCCTCCCAGTGGAAGGCGACCCGGTCGCCGAGGCCGGCGGCGACATGGCGGTCCAGGCAGTTGTACGCCGCGTTCAGACGGCCGCCGGTGAACCAGCGGGCGAACGGGGCGCGGCTCCAGTCCAGCACCTGGTCCCAGGGCCGCTCCCAGTCGAGCCGGCCGGCCGCCGCGGCCCAGAAGCCGAGGCGGTCGGCGTCGGCGCGTGCGTAGTCGGCCGCGGTGGCGTTGGCCGCCGAGGCCAGCTCCGCGGGCGGCGGGAAGCGGCGCTCCTCGTGCAGCAGGTTGGAGAGCGTCCCGCCGCCGCCGTCGGTCATGCGTGGACCCCGAACGGCCCGTGGCGGTGGCCGCGGTGCGGGCGCAGGTGCTCGCCGATGTCCGGGAAGACGGGCAGGACGGCACGGTGGAAGGTGGAGTTGGTGACGCCGGCGAACGACGCGTACCAGGCGCACACCGCGGTGACCAGGCCGAGCCAGCCGCCGGCCTCGACGGTGCCGGGCGACTGCGCGAACTCGCCGACGCACAGCACGATGAACGTCGCCGACAGGGTGACCAGCACGGCCAGCAGGGCGCCTGTGGTGCGGGTGGCGGCGACGGTCATGTAGACCGTGAAAATCGCGAACACCAGCAGGAACAGGCCGGTCGCCTGGTGCGCGGTGGCGGGTGGCAGGCTGCCCGCGACGAACCTGGCGTAGGTGGCGTAGGCCAGCCAGAAGGCGGCGTACGACCCGAAGGCGGTGGCGCCGAAGGTGTTGCCCTTGCGGAACTCCCACATGGCCGCGAGCAGCTGGACCAGGCCGCCGTAGAACAGGGCGAGCGGGAGGACGACGGCGGCCAGCGTCTGGTCGGTGATCAGGTCGGCGTTGAAGACGCTGAGGACGAAGGTCGTCGCCGCGAAGGCACCGAGGCCGAGCGGGCCGGGGTCCGCGACGGTTCCGGTGTCGGTGGTAGGGGTGCTCATCTGCGTCTCCTCAGACGGTGTGCCTAGGCGGTGTGCCTCACGAGGACGTGAGTCCGTCCCGGACACCCCGAGGGCCGGCGGCGCCACGCGTCCACGGTCTCCGGGTTCCCGAACCCTTCGCCCTTATGCGGACATTTCTACGCAGATCCCCACATGCGGCGCTTCGTCAGCGGCTTCCGGTAGCTCCCCGCCCGGCTGGTGGTGAGCCCCAGCGTCACCAGCGACTCCGCCAGCTTCACCGCCGCGCCGACCCCGTCCACGACCGGAACCCCGAGCTTCTCCCCCACCGTCCGCTGCAGCCCCGTCATCCCCGCGCAGCCGAGGACGAGGACCTCGGCGCCGGCGTCGCGGACCCGTTCGGCCGCCGCCAGGAACGCGGTCTCCGTCCGTCCGGGGTCACCGGCGAGGTCCAGGACCCCCAGCCCCGTGCCCGCCACGCCGACGCAGTTGCGGGCGACCCCCGCCGTCTCCAGGCTGTCCTCGATCTGCCCGCGCGAGCGGTCCAGCGTGGTGACGACGCCGTAGCGGCGGCCCAGCAGGCAGGCCAGATGGGCCGCGGCCTCGGTGATGTCGACGACCGGGACGTCCAGCAACTCCCGTGCGCCCTCCCGTCCGTGCTCGCCGAAACCGGCCATGACCACCGCGTCGTACGGCGGCCCCGGGTAGGTCCGCAGGGCGTCCAGGACCGCCGCCGCCGACAGGTAGCTGTCCAGCCAGCCCTCCGCCGACTCGGGACCCCAGCTCGGGGTCAGCCCGGTCACGGCGGTGCCCGGGCCTGCGGCGGCCCGGGCACCTCGCACGATCTCCTCGGTCATCTCCTGCGTGGTGTTGCAGTTGGTGACGACGATCCGCACGTCCGTCAGGCCTCCTCGGTCTCGGGGGTCCGGTGGCCCCGGCACAGCGCCAGGTACAGTCCCGCGGCCAGGGCTGTGCCGATGAACCAGGAATAGGGCGCCACGTCGCTGAAGGTCTTCACCAGCGCGAACACGCCCGCGACCGCCGCCGACGGCAGGAACGCCCACAGCGCCTTGGGGTTGACGCCCTTGCGGTAGTGGTACGGGGAGCCGGGCGTCGCGTCGAAGAGCTGTCGCACGTCGACCCTGCCGCGCTTGATCGCGTAGTAGTCGACCATGATCACGCCGAACAGGGGCCCCAGGAAGGCGCCGAGACCGCCCAGGAAGTAGTTGACGACGGTGGGGTTGGAGAAGAGGTTCCAGGGGGTGACGAGGAGCGCCGCGACCGTGCTGATCATGCCGCCGACCCTGAAGGTGATCTTCTGCGGCCAGACGTTGGCCAGGTCGTACGCCGGTGAGACGAAGTTGGCGACGATGTTGACGCCCATGGTGGCGACCGCGAAGGTCAGGGCCGCCACGATCAGGACCCAGGTGTTGCCGACCTTGGCGACCAGCTCGGCGGGGTCGGTGATGGCCTCGCCGAAGACCTCCAGCGAACCCGCCGTCACGATCACCGAGACGACCACGAACGCCGTGGAGTTGACCGGCAGCCCCCAGAAGTTCCCGCGGCGCACGGTCCGGTAGTCGGGGGCGAAGCGCGAGAAGTCGCAGAAGTTGAGCATCAGCGTGCCGTAGGTGGCGAGGATCAGGCCGATCGCGCCGAACCACTGGCGCCACTGCTCGCCGGTCGAGACCGGGTGCGGGGTGGAGGTGAGCGAGATGGTCCAGTGGGCCTTGGCGAGGATCCAGACGGCGAGGGCGATCATGACCAGCCAGATCGCCGGGCCGCAGAAGTCCTGGAACTTGCGGACCGACTCCATGCCCCGGCTGATGATCGCCGCCTGGATCAGCCAGAGCGAGACGAACGAGATCCAGCCCAGCGTGTCCAGGCCCAGGAACGAGGTCTCCGTCAGGGACTTCAGGCCGGGCCAGGCCGCCAGCAGCATCACGTTGACGGCGACGGACGCCAGGTAGGTCTGGATGCCGTACCACATGATGGCGATCACGGCCCTGATCAGCGCGGGGATGTTGGCACCCCAGACGCCGAAGCTGATCCGGCCGACCACCGGGAACGGCACTCCGTGGCGCTGGCCGATCCTGCCCATCCAGTTCATGCCGACGTAGATGAGCACGAAGCCGACGAGGAGGGAGGTGAAGACCTGCCAGACGTTCATGCCGAGGACCAGCAGGCCGGCGGCGAAGGTGTAGTTGCCGAGGTTGTGGACGTCGGACATCCACATGGCGAACAGGTCGAAGACCTTCCAGTTCCGCTGCTCGGCGGGAGCGAGGTCGTCGTTGGTGAGCCGGGGGTCGGGGACGAACGCGGGTGCGCCGGTGGCTTCGGCGCGGTCGGCCAGGGACACGGAGCCTCCAGGACTTCGGGGCGGGGAGGGAGGGACGGCCGCGGGATGCGCCGTCGGGTGCCGCGGTGGGCTGCTGCGCGCGTTTGGTATACCAAACTGCGGTCATGGTCCTCCCGTCAAGCGTCCTGCCCGATGTCCGTCCCGTTACGGCTCCGTAAAAGCCCCCTCGGGTCGGCGAAAATGACCTCATGGGCTCCCCCACGACGAAGACCGAACCCCTGGGCGCGGTACGCGAACGCGTCCTCGCCACCCTGCGGCAGGACATCATCGAGGGCCGGCTGGCCCCGGGTGACCGGCTGGTCGAGCGGGAACTGGCCGAACGGTTCGGGGTGTCCCGGGTGCCGGTCAGGGAGGCGATCCGGGCGCTGGTCGCCGAGGGCTTCGTGCTCTTCGAGTCGGCCCGCCGTACGGTGGTGCGCCGGCTGACCCCGGCCGACGTCAGGGAACTCTTCGAACTGCGCGAGGCGTTGGAGGTCTACGCGGCCGGTCTCGCGGCCTCGCGGGCGACGCCCGAGGCGCTGGCCGAGCTGCGGGAACTGCTCGACCAGGCGGCCACGGCGACCGGCTCCGACGACGCCGAGACGATCACCGACGTCAACACCCGCTTCCACGACGGGATCCTGGGCCTCGCGGGCAACAGCCTGCTGATCTCGGTCATGGAACCGGTCGACGGCCGGCTCCGCTGGCTCACCCGGCGCAACGAGGAATGGCCGCAGCTCCTCACCGAGCACCGCGAGTTGTACGACGCGATCGCCTCCGGCGACCCGGACCGCGCCCGTGCGGTCGCCCTCGCCCACGTGCGGGCCAACCACCGCTCGACGGTGCGGCACCTGTTCGGCGAGGACACCGGCCACTGACCGCACCGGGAAGCGGCAGCCGACCGGTCACGCCCGTCACGCCGGTCGCTCGGGTCAGAGCAGGTCGGACGTGTGCGCCGCCGTCCGGAGTACGCCGCGGAGCATCTCGGGGGTGAGGAGGCCCGTGAAGGTGTTGCGCTGGCTGACGTGGAAGCAGCCGAAGAGGTCCAGGCCGCCCAGGTCGACCCGGGTGCCGTGGGCGAAGCGCGGGCGGGGCCTCGGCACCGTCCAGCCCGCCGCGGCGAACGCCGGCAGCGCGGCCTGCCAGCCGAACGCGCCCAGCACGACCGCGGCCCGCAGCGTCGGCCGCAGCAGGGCCAGCTCTTCCACCAGCCAGGGGCGGCAGGTGTCCCGCTCCGCGGGGGTCGGCTTGTTGTCGGGCGGGGCGCAGTGCACCGGCGAGGTGATCCGCACGCCGTACAGCCGCAGACCGTCGTCGGCACTGACCGCCGTCGGCTGCGAGGCGAGCCCGACGTCGTACAGCGCCTGGTACAGGACGTCACCGGATCGGTCGCCGGTGAACATCCGGCCGGTGCGGTTGCCTCCGTGCGCGGCCGGGGCGAGGCCGATGATCAGCAGCCGGGCGTCGGGCGGACCGAAGCCGGGGACGGGCCGGCCCCAGTACGTCCAGTCGGCGAACGCCGCGCGCTTGGTACGCGCCACCTCCTCCCGCCAGGCGACCAGTCTGGGACAGGCACGACAGGCGCTGACCCGGTGATCGAGGTCGGCGAGGGGGGAGCGCTGCATGCTTCAACGGTAGGGCCCCCGGGGTGGGGCGTGTCTCCGCCGGGTCCGGATCGGGGACGGGGCGTGGCCGGCCGCGCGTTCCCCGCGGCTCTTCGGGGCGCGTTAAGGTCGGGACATGTCTTCTCAGGACGTGCACGACGGCCCGGGCCCCGCCGAGCAGGCACAGGGCGCCGAGGCTCTCGATCCCGCCGCCGTCGCCGCGGCGGTCGCCGCCGCCGAGGCCGCCGCGCCGGGGCCCGGGGAGACCGTGCGGATCGACAGCTGGATCTGGGCGGTGCGTCTGATCAAGACCCGCTCCATGGGAGCCACCGCCTGCCGGGGCGGGCATGTCCAGGTGAACGGCGAGCGGGTCAAACCCGCCCACTCCGTGCGCGTCGGTGACGAGGTCCGGCTGCGCCAGGAGGGGCGGGAACGCGTGGTCATCGTGAAGCGGCTGATCCGCAAGCGGGTCGGCGCCCCGGTCGCCGCCCAGTGCTACGTCGACAACTCCCCGCCGCCCCCGCCCCGCGAGGCGGTCGCCCCCATCGGTCTGCGCGACCGCGGCACCGGCCGCCCCACCAAACGCGACCGTCGCGAGCTGGAACGGCTCCGCGGCCTCGCCGGGCCGGCAGGGGGCCTGGGCAGGCCGGGCGGCACGGGCCCGGCGAGCGGTGGGCGCCCCGGCGGTCGGTGATCCACCGGGGCGCCACAGGGCCCGGCCGGCGCCAGGAAAGGGTCCGGCTCGGGACGCTCACCTCCGTCCCCGCACCAGTCCCCACAGGCGCGCGTTCTGTTCCCGCCGGGCCCACGCGATCAGGACCAGCGGCACCAGCAGGATCAGCGGGGTCGCCGCGTTCTGCCCGTGGAACACGGTCAGCTGGACGATGAACGCGCCCACCATGAGCCCGCTGAGCGCCATCGCCGCCAGGGACTGCAGCACCGGCGTCAACAGGGCGATCGCACCCGCCAGTTCGAGCGCGCCGATGGCGTACATGCCCGCGCTGCCCCAGCCGATCCTGTCGAAGGACTCCACGGCGGCCGGATACGCGATCAGCTTGGGCAGTGCGCTCGCGACGGCGTAGAACAGGGCGAGCAGCACCTGCAGCGCCCGCAGGGCGACGCGGGCGGCACGGCGCCGGCCGGGCTTCGCGGCCCCGGTGACGGTGGAGGGCACGCGGGCGGCGGACGGGGCGAGGGCGGCGGGAGCGGCGGTCTCGGACATGAGGTTCTCCTGGGGCAACGGTCCGTGCTGCTGTCACAGAGGTAGACCGGCCCGCTGCGGAGAACTCATCGCTGCCGTCCTCGATTTCCAGGTTTCCGCTAGGGCGCGCCGAACCGGCGACGGGTCTCCTCGTCGGCAGGCAGGAACGTCTCCAGGTGCAGCCCTTCGAGGGCCGCGTCGGTGGCGGTGCTGAGCGTGGCGGAGGTGCTGAAGAACCGGAGCGGGCTGCCGTCCACGTCGATTTCCAGGGTGATGACCGGTCCCGTGCCGGCGGGGGCGGCATCGGATGTGCCGAGGTGTCCGGCGATCTCCCCGGCCAGCTCGTGGAGACGCTGGTCGTGGGTGCGTTCGGCCCGGTGGCGCACCTGGTGCAGCAGATGGCCGCCCCACTGCGCGAGGTTGCCGATCCGGTCGGCCAGCCCGTCGGGGTGCAGACACACCCGGACCACGTTGACCGGTGGCTCCAGCAGCTCCGGCGCGCAGCCGGCCAGCAGCTGATCGACGGCGGCGTTGGCGTCGACGATGTCCCAGTGCTCGTCCAACAGCAGTGCGGGGTAGGGCAGATGGGCGTCGAGGAGCCGGCGCAGGCCGTCCATCACCACCCCGATCGACGCGTCGTCCAGTCGGTGGTCCTGGTAGCGCGGTGCGTAACCGGCGGCCAGCAGGAGCTGGTTGCGATCGCGCAGCGGCACGTCCAGGTTGTCGGAGAGGTGCATGAGCATCTCCGGTGTCGGGTGGGCCTTGCCGGTCTCCACCCGGCTGAGGTGCCGGGTGGAGACCCGTGAACGGTTGGACAGCTCCTGCTGGCTGAACCGGCGTCGTTCCCGCCAGGTCCGCAGCAGTGCGCCGACGGGCGGGACTTCGGTCGCAACGCTCATGTCCGCGAGGCTCATGTCCGTGAGTCTAGGGCGCCGTGTCCGGGCCGCCATGACCTGTGAGGTCATGGATCGGATGAGCGGCCGGGGGCCAGGATGTGGGACATCAGCCGATCGAGACGAACGGAGAGACGAACATGAAGGGCATCGTCCAGCAGTACCTGGCCACCTGGAACGCGACCGGTGAGGAGCGGGCGGCGTTGCTCGCCGAGCACTGGTCGACCGAGGCGACCTACACGGATCCGCTGGCCGAGGTCCGCGGCCACGAGGGGATCACCGCGGTCGTCGACGGGGTCCAGGCGCAGTTCCCGGGGTTCGTGTTCACCCAGGTCGGTGAGGCCGACGCGCACCACCGCCAGGTGCGGTTCCAGTGGGGCCTGGGTCCGGAGGGAGCCGAGCCGCTGGTGATCGGGTTCGACGTCCTGGTGCTGGACGAGTCGGGCCGCATCCAGGACGTGCACGGCTTCCTGGACAAGGTGCCGGCATGACGGCGCCGCGCGGATACGTGGTGGGATACCTGCGGAACGTCGACCTCGGCCCGGAGATCGCGGAGTACATCGAGCGGATCGAGGCCACGATGGCACCGTACGGCGGTCGCTTCCTCGTGCACGGCGGACGGCTCGTCGAGCACGAGGGCACCTGGAACGGCGACATCGTGATCCTCGAGTTCCCCGACACGGCCCGTGCGCAGGAGTGGTACGAGTCGCCGGAGTACCAGGCGATCCTGCCGCTCCGCACGGAGCACGCGACCTCGATGGTCGCCCTGGTCGAGGGGGTGCCCGACGACTACCGCGCCAGCGACAAGATCGCGCAGCTGTTCCCGCTCCCGAGCTTTCCGGCGAGCTGAGCGCGGACCGGCGTCCGGCGCCCGGGCAGATGCTCGGCCGGTCGGGTCCCGCCGTGCGCCGTCAGCGGTCCCACGGGAACCATCCGTGTCCGACGTACCAGTGGCCGCCGGCCCGCAGCCGGTCGCCGACCGCCCGCTCCAGCGACGTCCGCCGGGGCAGGTCGGGGACCGGCAGGTCGGGGTCGCCGAAGACGAAGGCGACCGGCGTGGTGTCGGCCGGCTCCCGGTCGTCCCGGCCGGGCTGGAACCGCTCCTGGAACCGGATGATGTTGGAGTCCGCCGGGAGGTGTTGCCGCAGCTGCGGATCGAGCAGCCAGGAGTGGCAGGTCGCGACGACCGGCTTCTCGTCGGGGAAGTACCGGGCGAAGAACTCGCGGGCCCGGAGCACGGAACGGTCGCAGGCGGCCGGGGTGAGCGGTCCGAGGAAGTCGGGGATGTGCAGGTTCAGGCTGGGAGCGCCGGCGGCGACCGCGGTTCCGGCGCCGGTGATCGCCTGTGCCGTGCGGGTGCCGAGGCCCGCCCGCTCGTACTGCAGCCGTCCCAGCTGGTAGAGCGTGCCGCAGAAGTGGCGGGTGAGCCAGTGGGCCTGGCGGGCGCCCAGCCCGCCGCGGCCGTACCGTCTGCGGTGCAGTGCCATGCCGCGGCCGAGGTCGGTGAGCGTCATTCGGGTGATGTCGCTGGGGATGCCGAGTTCCCGGTGCGCGGCGCGCACGTGCGGCACCGCGACGAGGAAGGCGTACACGAGGAAGTACTCGCCGAGGGCGGCCGGGGCGTGGGCGGCCCGGTCCCCGAGCCCGGCCGGGTCGTCGACCTCCCGGACGACGCTGGTCACGTCCTCGGCGCACTCGTCCAGGAGCCGTCGTACGCCGGGATCGGCCGTCACGGTCCGCAGGCGCGCGGTCACCTCGTTGATGTCCTCGTGCGGCACGGCGAGGTCGAGGAGCAGGTCGGGCAGGTCGTCGGCGTCCGGCAGCACGCGGTCCCCCCTTTGGTGAACGTCCTCGTCGAAGAGTACGTTGCTGGGAGGAGTGGTGATCCGCGATGCGTACAGGCAGTGAACCGGTCACCGCGCGCAGTCCGCTGCGGGCGCGGTTGTGGCTGAGCGTGTGGGGAATCGTCTGGGCGGTCTTCGGCACGGCGGTGTTCGCGGTCGTCGGACGTCCCGGCTGGGCGGCGGCCTGCGGGGTGCTGTGGCTGGTGGCCACCGTCGACCTGGCCGTGATCGTCAGGCACCTGCGGCAGGGGCCGCACTACCAGCCGGGCCGTGACGTGCCTCCGTACCCGCCGGTGGACGCCCCGCCGTTGCGGCGCCCGCCGCGGCACCGGCACCCCTGAGCACGGGTCCGGCGCGGTCGGCGATGGGCGGCCGGCCGCCGTGACGAGCCGTGCGCGAGCCTCCGCTCACGTCCCGCCGTCGAACCGGGCCGCCTTCAGGTACTCCGGGTTCGGGTCCAGCGCGGCCGCCAGCCGGAAGTGTCGTATCGCGAGGTCGGCACGGCCCTGGCGTTCATAGGTGCGGGCGAGCGCGAAGTGGGCGAACGCGTTGTCCGGCTCCCGCTCCAGGACGATGGTGAACTCCAGCTCCGCCGGCCTCAGTTGCGCGGCGGCGAAGAACGCACGCGCGCGCAGCAGCCGGGCGGCGGTGTTCTCGGGGTGCGCGGCGATCACTCCGTCGAGGAGTTTCACCGCGCCCCGCGGGTCCCGTGCGTTGAGCAGCTGCTCGGCGGCACGGAAGTCGATCACATGCGTCTCCGGAGTACGTCCGGTCGAACCGCTGGTCTCGGGCACGGCAAAGTCCTTCCCTCGCTGAAGCGGTTCAACGCGCGGACGGGTGTCCGCTATTTCGTGGCCCGCTTCCCGCTAGCTCGAAGCCGCCTGCCGTGCGCGGCGCACGAGGTCCGCCCACACCTGCGCGACGCGCTGTCGCAGCGCGTCCAGGGGGACGTCGTTGTCGATGACGATGTCGGCGATGTCCAGACGCTTCTCCCGGGTCGCCTGCGCGGCCATGCGCGCGCGTGCGTCCTGCTCCGTCATGCCGCGCAGCCGGGTGAGCCGGTCGAGCTGGGTCTCCGGGGCGGCGTCCACGACCACCACGAGGTCGTAGAGCGCGGCGAGGCCGTTCTCCGCGAGGAGCGGGACGTCGTGGATCACCACCGCGTCGTCGTCGGCCGCCTGCTCCAGCTCCCGGGAGCGGGCCCCTACGAGCGGGTGCACGATCGAGTTGAGCACGGCGAGCCGCTCGGGGTCGGCGAAGACGATCGCGCCCAGCTTCGGCCGGTCCAGGCCCCCGTCGGCGGCCAGCACGTCCGGGCCGAAGGCCTCCACGACGGCCGTCAGACCGGGGGTGCCGGGCGCGACGACCTCACGCGCGATGCGGTCGGCGTCGATCAGGACGGCGCCGTGCTCGACCAGCAGCCGTGACACCTCGCTCTTGCCGGCGCCGATCCCGCCGGTGAGGCCAACTTTCAGCATGCCCCGAAGCTTAGGGCCTGCCACCGACACCGCCCTGGACAGGGCCCGGATCCGGGGAAGCCCTAGTTGTCGCCCTCCCGCTCCGCGAGGAAGCGTTCGAACTCCAGGCCGATCTCGTCCGCCGAGGGGATCTCCACCGGCTCGGCGAGCATGTTGCCCCGGGTCTCGGCACCCGCGGCCGCGTCGTACTGGTGCTCAAGCCCCTGCACGAGCGCCGTGAGCTCCTCGTCGCCCTCCTGGACCTGGCGTTCGATCTCCGTCTGCGTGCGGTGCGCGTCCGTGCGCAGGGCGTGGGCGATGCCCGGGAGCACGAGTCCGGTGGCGCCGGTGACGGCCTCCAGGACGGTCAGGGCGGCATCCGGGTAGGGCGAGCGGGCGATGTAGTGCGGGACGTGCGCGGCGACACCCAGGACGTCGTGGCCCGCCTCCATGAGGCGGTACTCGAGCAGCGCCTCGGCGCTGCCGGGCACCTGGGCCTCGTCGAAGGGGCTGCGGTGGCCGGGGACGAGGTCGGTGCGGTTGCCGTGCGGGGTGAGACCCACCGGGCGGGTGTGCGGCACGCCCATCGGGATGCCGTGGAAGTTCACCGACAGGCGCACGCCGAGCCGCTCCACGATCCCCCGCACGGCCGCGGCGAAACGCTCCCACTCGACGTCCGGCTCGGGGCCGGAGAGCAGCAGGAACGGCGCACCCGTGGCGTCCTGGACCAGGCGGACCTCGATGCCGGGCTCCTCGTAGTCGGTCCAGCGGTCCCGCTTGAAGGTCAGCAGCGGGCGACGCGCCCGGTAGTCCACGAGCCGGTCGTGGTCGAAGCGGGCGACGACCTGGTGGGGCAGCGAGTCGAGGATCCGGTCGACGATCTGGTCGCCGGTCTCGCCCGCGTCGATGTATCCGTCGAAGTGGTAGAGCATGACCAGACCGGCCGACTCCTGGGCGAGCGCCATGTCGACAACAGCCAGGCCCTTCGGCTCCCATGCGTACAAACCCTGCGGATCAAGCACTGTGACCGCTCCTCCTCGTGTTCGTACGTGACAACGCACCGTCCGACGCGGGCATTCCTGATCAGCCGGCCTCTCGTGGCCTTTTCACACCGGGGCAGCAGGGCAACTACCGGGGGCTGCCGGGAAGTTCCCGAAACGCACCTGTGCGACGGACGCCTCGACGGGCGCCCCGGAACACGCCGGAGGGCCCGCACCTCGAAAGGTGCGGGCCCTCGGTGAAGCGGCTGAGCCCCAGGGGGCCTGCGTCAGCTCTGGCCGCCGGCCAGCTTCTCGCGGAGCGCGGCGAGCGCCTCGTCCGAAGCGAGCGCGCCGGAGGTGTCCGCACCCTCGGAGGAGTACGAACCGCCACCCGCGGCCGGAGCGGCACCCGCGGCGTCGCCACCCTCGGCGGCGGCAGCGGCGTCGGCCTCGCGGCTCTTGATGACCTGCTGCTGGTGCTGCTCGAAGCGCTGCTGCGCCTCGGCGTACTGGTGCTCCCACGCCTCGCGCTGGGTCTCGTAGCCCTCGAGCCAGTCGTTGGTCTCGGGGTCGAAGCCCTCGGGGTAGATGTAGTTGCCCTGGTCGTCGTAGGACGCGGCCATGCCGTACAGGGTCGGGTCGAACTCGACCGTGGCCGGGTCGGCACCGAAGGCCTCGTTGGCCTGCTTCAGCGAGAGGCTGATGCGGCGGCGCTCGAGGTCGATGTCGATGACCTTGACGAAGATCTCGTCGTTGACCTGGACGACCTGCTCCGGGATCTCCACGTGGCGCTCGGCCAGCTCGGAGATGTGGACCAGACCCTCGATGCCCTCGTCCACGCGGACGAACGCACCGAACGGAACCAGCTTCGTGACCTTGCCGGGCACGACCTGGCCGATCTGGTGGGTGCGGGCGAACTGCTGCCACGGGTCTTCCTGGGTCGCCTTCAGCGACAGGGAGACACGCTCGCGGTCCATGTCGACGTCGAGGACCTCGACGGTGACCTCCTGGCCGACCTCGACGACCTCGGACGGGTGGTCGATGTGCTTCCAGGACAGCTCGGAGACGTGGACCAGACCGTCGACGCCACCCAGGTCCACGAAGGCACCGAAGTTGACGATCGAGGAGACCACACCGGAACGGACCTGACCCTTCTGGAGGGTCGTGAGGAACGTCTGGCGGACCTCGGACTGGGTCTGCTCCAGCCAGGCACGGCGGGACAGGACCACGTTGTTGCGGTTCTTGTCCAGCTCGATGATCTTCGCCTCGAGCTCCTTGCCCACGTAGGGCTGGAGGTCGCGGACGCGGCGCATCTCGACCAGGGAGGCCGGGAGGAAGCCACGGAGGCCGATGTCGAGGATGAGACCACCCTTGACGACCTCGATGACGGTACCGGTGACGATGCCGTCCTCTTCCTTGATCTTCTCGATGGTGCCCCAGGCACGCTCGTACTGGGCGCGCTTCTTCGAGAGGATCAGGCGGCCTTCCTTGTCCTCCTTCTGGAGGACCAGGGCCTCGATCTCGTCACCGACGGCGACGACCTCGTTCGGGTCGACGTCGTGCTTGATCGAGAGCTCTCGGCTCGGGATGACACCTTCGGTCTTGTAACCGATGTCGAGCAGGACCTCGTCCCGGTCGACCTTCACGATGACGCCGTCGACGATGTCGCCGTCGTTGAAGTACTTGATCGTCTCGTCGATCGCGGCGAGGAAGGCTTCCTCGTTACCGATGTCGTTGACCGCTACCTGCGGGGTGGTGGCGGTGGTCTCGGTGCTGCTCGTCATGTGGGAAAGGGCTCCGGTACGGACATTGAAGTCGTAGGTACTGCTTACGCCGGGAGCCCGTTTCGCTCTGATGAAGACCGGACAGCCAAGGAAGCGCCACACAAAACCGCTGGTGGCGCCTCGAAAACCGAGGGGACATACAACAGATGCGAGCGCAGCCTGCTACGTCTGAGGTGCGCAGGCCCGCAGCGCAACTTGTAGCATACGGGGGCAGCCGGACAGGGTCAATGCGCGAAGGCGCACACCCGGGGCGGATCGCCGCATACCCGGCACAAGAACCGTCCCGCGAGGCCACGCAGGTCCGGAAAACCTCTTCCGCGACGCCCCGCCGACGGGTTGCAGGGAAGAGTACGACGAGGGAGCCGATCATCCAAGAGCCCGATTCGTTCGACCTCGAACCGGAAGCCACCCGGCGGACCGCCGGGGCCGCCGAGAGCAGCAGGGCCAACCGGGGCTGGTGGGACCGCAACGCCGACGAGTACCAGATCGAGCACGGCACGTTCCTCGGCGACGACCGTTTCGTGTGGGGTCCGGAAGGCCTCGACGAGGTGGAGGCCGAGCTGCTCGGCCCGCCGGAGGAGCTGAAGGACAAGGACGTGCTGGAGATCGGCGCCGGCGCGGCCCAGTGCGCGCGCTGGCTGGCCGCCCAGGGCGCGCGGCCGGTCGCCCTGGACCTCTCGCACCGCCAGCTCCAGCACGCGCTGCGCATCGGCGGATCGTTTCCGCTCGTCTGCGCGGACGCGGCCGCGCTGCCCTTCGCGGACGCCTCCTTCGACCTGGCCTGCTCGGCGTACGGCGCGCTCCCGTTCGTCGCCGACCCGCATCGGGTGCTGCGCGAGGTGCACCGGGTGCTGCGCCCCGGCGGCCGTTTCGTCTTCTCGGTCACCCACCCGATCCGCTGGGCGTTCCCGGACGAGCCGGGACCCGAGGGCCTCACGGTCGCGAGCTCCTACTTCGACCGCACCCCGTACGTCGAGCAGGACGAGGACGGCCGCGCGGTGTACGTCGAGCACCACCGCACGCTCGGCGACCGCGTCCGCGACATCGTCTCCACGGGCTTCCGGCTCGTCGACCTGGTCGAGCCGGAGTGGCCGGCCTGGAACACCTCCGAATGGGGCGGCTGGTCCCCGCTGCGCGGCGGCCTCGTCCCGGGCACGGCGATCTTCGTGTGTGAGCGTGCGTGACGGAGCCCGCCGCGCAGCCGGGGCGCACGCGCGCGTGAAGGGCGGCCACGGGGGCGTACGACACTAGGGGCGTGATCCGTTACGACGCCCTGGACGCGCTGCCCGTACGACAGGTCCTGCCCGGTCTGGACGACGCACTGGCCGGGCACGGCACCGCCGTCCTGGTGGCGCCGCCCGGCACCGGAAAGACGACGCTGGTGCCACTGGCGCTGGCCGGTCTGCTGGACCGGGGACCGGCGCGGCGGGTGGTGGTGGCCGAACCGCGCCGGATCGCCGTCCGCGCGGCGGCCCGGCGGATGGCGTGGCTGCTGGGCGAGCAGGTCGGGCGGAGCGTCGGGTACACCGTGCGCGGCGAGCGGGTCGTCGGGCGCCACGCGCGCGTGGAGGTCGTCACGACCGGTGTGCTCCTGCAGCGCCTGCAACGCGACCAGGAGCTGTCCGGTGTCGACGTCGTCGTCCTCGACGAGTGCCACGAACGGCATCTGGACGCCGACACGGTGGCCGCCTTCCTCTGGGACGTACGGGAGACGCTGCGGCCGGAGCTGCGCCTGGTGGCAGCTTCGGCGACCACGGACGCCGAGGGCTGGGCCCGGCTGCTGGGCGGCGCGCCGGTGGTCGAGGCGCGCGGCGTCTCGTACCCCGTGGACGTGGTGTGGGCGCCGCCGGTCCGGCCGGTGCGGCCACCGCACGGGATGCGGGTCGACCCGGCGCTGCTGACGCATGTGGCGTCGGTGGTGCGGCGGGCGCTGGCCGAGCGGGACGGGGACGTGCTGTGCTTCCTGCCCGGTGTGGGCGAGATCGCGCGCGTGGCGGGGCACCTGGGCGACCTCGGGGACACCGAGATGCTCCAGGTGCACGGCAGGGCGCCGGCCTCGGTGCAGGACGCGGTGCTGGCGCCCGGGGAGCGGCGTCGGGTGGTGCTGGCGACGGCGGTCGCCGAGTCCTCGCTGACCGTCCCCGGGGTGCGGGTGGTCGTCGATGCGGGGCTCGCGCGGGAGCCGCGGGTCGACCACGCGCGCGGGCTGGGCGCCCTGGCGACGGTGCGGGCGTCCCGTGCGGCCGGGCGGCAGCGGGCGGGGCGGGCCGGGCGTGAGGCGCCGGGGGCGGTGTACCGCTGCTGGTCCGAGGCCGAGGACGCGCGTCTTACGGCCTTTCCGGCACCGGAGATCAAGGTGGCCGACCTGACCGCGTTCGCCCTTCAGGCGGCCTGCTGGGGCGATCCCGAGGCCACCGGGCTGGCCTTGCTGGATCCGCCGCCGGGCGGGGCGATGGCGGCGGCGCGGGCCCTGCTGACGGCGATCGGGGCGGTGGACCCCGCCGGGCGGGCCACGGAGCGGGGGGCACGGTTGGCCCGGCTGGGTCTGCACCCCCGGCTGGGGCGGGCCCTGGTGGACGGTGCCGCGGCGGTGGGGGCGGAGCCGGCCGCGGAGGTGGTGGCGCTGCTGAGCGAGGAGGTGCCCCGGGAGTACGGGGACGACCTCGCGGCCGCCCTGCGGCGCGCGCGACGCGGGGACGACGCCTACGCCGCGAGGTGGCGCGCGGAGGTCCGGCGCCTGCGGGGCACCTTCCCCGAACTCTCCCGCCCGGCGCACCACGCCTCATCCCCGAAGGACGACGCCGGGGGCGGGGAAGGGGGTTTCGGGGAGCATGTCGCCGGGCTCGTCGTCGCGCTTGCCTTTCCTGAGCGGGTCGCTCGGGGCGACGGTGGCTCTCATCTCATGGCCTCCGGGACCCGTGCCGAGGTCCGTGAGGGATCACCGCTGCGCTCCGCGCCCTGGCTCGCCGTCGCCGTGGCCGACCGGCCCGTGGGGAAGGGGCACGCGCGCGTGCAGCTCGCGGCTGCGGTGGACGAGGAGACCGCGCGCAGGGCGGCCGGTCCCCTGCTCGACACCCGGGACGAGGTCCGCTGGGCGGACGGGGACGTGGTCGCGCGGCGGGTGACCCGGCTCGGGGCGATCGAGCTGGCGGCGCGGCCGCTGCGGGACGCCGACCCCGCCCTGGTACGCGAGGCGCTGCTCGACGGGCTGCGGCAGGAGGGGCTCGGCCTGTTGCGGTGGACGGCGGACGGCGTCGCACTGCGGCAGCGGCTCGCGTTCCTCCGGCTGCGGGTCGGGGAGCCCTGGCCCGATGTCGGCGACGACACGCTGCACGCGCGCGTGGCCGAATGGCTGGAACCGGAGCTGAGCAGGGCCCGGCGGCGGGCCGATCTCGGGCGTGTCGACGCCGGGGAGGCGCTGCGGCGGCTGCTGCCGTGGGCGAGCGGGGAGGCGGGGCGGCTGGACGAGCTGGCACCGGAGCGGATCGTCGTACCCAGCGGGTCGCGGATCCGGGTCGATTACGGGAACCCGGAACAGCCGGTGCTCGCCGTGAAGTTGCAGGAGATGTTCGGGTTGCAGGAGTCGCCCGCCGTGGCCGGGGTGCCGGTGCTGGTGCATCTGCTGTCGCCGGCCGGGCGGCCCGCCGCCGTCACCGCCGACCTCGCCTCCTTCTGGCGGGACGGCTACAGGGGCGTACGGGCCGAACTGCGGGGGCGCTACCCGAAGCACCCCTGGCCCGAGGACCCCGCGGGCGCCGAACCCACCCGGCACACCAACGCGCGGCTCAGGCGCTGACCGGTTCGGGGACGTCGGCCGGGTTCGGCCGCGGGTCGGCGGGGCGGCGGCCGAGCGCCTCCAGGTACAGGGAGAGCGCGAGCAGCGCGAGGCCGAGGGTGAGGAAGCCCCAGGGGAGGTAGGAGGTCAGCAGCAGGACGATGGTGCGGTTGTGCTTGACCAGGGCGACCGTGTGCGCGACGTAGTCCTCGCGCATCTTCACGTCACCGGCGAAGGCGGTCACCTTGGCGCGGCCGCCGAGCAGGGTGCCGCCGCGCAGCTCCTCCTGATGGATCTCCTCGCCGTTGACGGGCGCGCCGGTGACGGGTTCCACCCAGAACTTGCGGACCGTGGTGTACCAGCGGGTGGTGCCGGTCCTGGCGACCGACTCGGGGGTGATGCCCTGCACCGGCATCTTCTTGGGCAGGGCGACCCGGGTCCACGGGATGGTCTGCTCGAAGTAGTAGACCTTGACGCCCCGGAAGGTCCGCGTGCCCTTGTAGTGGATGGGGTTGGTGGTGCGGGTCTGCGCGTCGAAGTACTCGTAGTCCCGTTTCTCCGTCAGGAAGGGCCACTTGAACTCGATGCCGTCCCGTTTCACCGGGTCGCCGTCGACCATCTCGCCGGTGGCGTGGACGGGTTCCTGGCTGTGGGCGTCGAAGATGTAGCGCTCGGGGATCTCGGAGACCATCTTGCCGTCGGGGCCCTGGACGTAGGACAGGCCGTCCCAGACGACGACGTCCCGTCCTGCCGTCTTCTCGATCCGCTGCGCGGCCGCCACGTCGCCCTTGAGGGTCTGCACGATGGTGACCCGGGGGACCTTCTTCGCCTTCATGGTGCCGTAGTCGAGGAGCGTGGCGTTCTTCGCCACCATGACCACGGCCTGGTACTGGTTCGCCGGGATCTTGGCCAGGCGCGGGAAGGCGTACCAGCGCAGCAGCGGGGACAGCGCCGCGAAGAACACGGCGCAGGCGAGCAGGACCAGACTGGCCGTGCGGCGCATCTCGGCCTCCCGGGGCGGCGGTTACGGGTGTGCGGGCACCGTCGTGAGCAGCGGCTCGGGGGACGTCTTTCCGGTCGGCGCTCCCATGGCACTGACGGTCGCCACCAGGACGACCGCGAGAACGAGGCCGGTCGCGGCGGCGATCAGGGCGCGCATGCGGGACCTCCCTGCGGACGTCTTCCTGATGGTTCGTCAGGTCCGGGCACGGTAGCAACGGGAGGACGAGATGAGAACACGTCGCACACGGCCGTACGACGACGAGGGCGCCGTCCCGCGTCGGCGGGAGGGCGCCCTCGTGGCCGTACGGCCGGGTCGGCGGATCAGGGCGTGGCGGGGGCGGACGGACTCGCCGAAGCCGAGGCGGAGGCCGACGCGGAGGCGGTCGGCGACGGGCTCGGCGAGGCGTCCGCCGCGGCCACCGTCAGTTCGACGGTGAGCGTCGCGCCGCCGGTGGTGGTGATGCGCAGCAGGAACGTGCCGGTGGTGTCGTCCGCGTACAGCTTGGGCAGCGTGAGCAGACCGTTCGCGTCCGTCTGGAGGCCCGTGAGGGTGCGTACGGCGTTGCCGTCGGCGTCCTTGAAGTAGGGGCCCTTGTCGTCGGTGCTCGGGTCGTCCGTGGACTTGATCAGTGTGGCGGTGGCGGCGACCTTGCCGGCGACGGCGCCCTTGTAGGTGGCCTTCACCTGGACCTGGTCGGCGAACTCGCCACCGGGGGTGCAGGTCAGCGCGGTGTCGCTGGTGCGGGCGAGGGTGTCCGCGGCACGCGCGGTGACGGTCGCGGCGTAGTCGACGCCCTTGACCGTACGGCCGACCACACTGGCGCGGACCGTGAAGTCGCCGGTCTTCTCGCCCGCCTGGAGCGCCGGCGCGACGGCGACGCCCTTGCTGTCGGTGACGACCGTGGCGGTGTTCTCGCCGCCGGTGAAGGTCGTGTCCGTGTCCCCGACGATGGTGAAGCGGACGCGCACCTTGGCGACGGCCTGGCCCACCTTGGTCTCCGCGCGCGTGCTGATCCTCTTGGCGAACGCCTCACCGGCCGTCGCGGTGAGTTTGGCGGTGCCCGCGTCCTCCAGGTGGTCCACGCTGTCGGTGGCCGTGGGCGGCAGGCTCGGGGGCGTGCTCGGGGTGCCCGGGGTGGGCTCGCCGGGGTGCGGCGTGGAGGTCCCCGGCGTACTGGGCGCACTGGGCGACGGGGAGGTGGTCGCGCCGCCCGAGCCACCCGAGCCGGAGCCCGAACCGGATCCGGAGCCCGAACCGGAGCCGCTGCGGTGGGAGGGCACGGTGCCGGTGCCGTTCGGGACCGAGTGGGTGCCCTTGCGGTAGAACTCGTACCAGGACAGGACCAGGTTCAGGTAGTCCTGCGAGTTGTTGTAGCTGAGGATCGCGCTGTTCATGTCGGCCTGGACGGACAGGTCCCAGCCGTTGCGGCACAGGTAGTGCCCGGCGGCGAGCGCCGCGTCGTAGACGTTGTTCGGGTCCTTGAGGCCGTCGCCGTTGCCGTCGCGGCCCGCCCACGCCCAGGTCGACGGGATGAACTGCATCGGACCGACGGCCTGGTCGTACTGGCTGTTGCCGTCGTACTTGCCGCCGTCGGTGTCCTTGATGAGCGCGAAGCCGTTGCCGTCGAGTTCGGGGCCGAGGATCCGGTGCAGCGTGTTGCCCTCGGCGTCGACGTCACCGCCGCGGGCCTGGCCGGACTCCACCTTGCCGATGGCGGCGAGCAGTTGCCAGGGCAGGTTGCAGCCGGGCTTGGAGGCGCGCAGTTCCGCCTCTGCCTTCTGGTAGGCGTCCAGGACCGTGGCGGGTATGCCGGCCTCGGCCGCGCCCTGGGAGACGGCGGTGCCGATGCTCGACGAGGAGGCGGTCGGACTGGCGCTGGGGTTGGGGCTGTTCAGCGGCGGCAGGTCCGTGTAGTAGGGCGAGTTGCCGGTGGCGCCGCCGGCCGCACCGCCGTCCCCGGCAGCGGAGGTGCTGGCGCCGGCGTTGGCCTGTCTGCCCGTGTCCGCGTTCGTGACACCGGGAGCCTGGGACGCGGACAGAGCCGCCACCGCCAACGCGGCCGCGGCGGTCGTCGCCGCTCCCTTGCGCAGCCGCCTGCCGAATTGCGCCGCCATAGTGGTGAACCCCTCCCCTGGACGCCTTCTGGGCGTCCGTCTCCGTCTGTCTGCTCGCCCTGGTGTGACGATGGACCCGGTGCTGTGGTTGCCCCCGTTGCCTCTTTCGTGTGGTGAGGTCGTGCACCCGGCCGTACGCGCCCCGGGCTGCGACCCAGGCGACCCTACGACAACTTGCTTTCCGCCGACACCCGCCGGTGCCCGGTTTTCACCAGTTGGCCATCCGCCGTTGAACGGCGGTGGTGTCACGGATACTTGTCGTAAGCGATCACTGTTCGGCGCTCCGGCCGACGACTGCTCCAGGGGGACCGGTGCCGTTCACTCTCAGCCACGCCGCCGCCGTGCTGCCCGCCGTGCGCGGTGACGGGACCGGCCGCGGGCGGCTGGTGCCGGCGGTGCTGGTCGCGGGGTCGTTCGCCCCCGATCTCACCTTCTACGCGGCGAGCGCGGTGCCGGACGCGATGGCGTTCGGCGGCTTCACGCACTCCTTCACCGGAGTCCTCACCGTGGACGTGCTGTTCTCCTGGGCGCTGGTGGTGCTGTGGCTGCTGGTGCGGGAGCCGCTGGTGGCGCTCCTCCCCCGGGGTCGGCAGGGGCGGCTCTCGGCCCTGCTGCGCTGCGGTGCGCCACGCGCGCGTGCCGGGCTGCGGCTGACGGCCCGGTGGTACGTCTGCGCCGTGCTCGGCGGTCTCACCCATGTCATCTGGGACGCGTTCACGCACCACGACCGCTGGGGCAGCCGGCTCGTCCCCGCGATCGGCCGGAACGTCGCGGGAGTACCGCTGTACACCCTGCTCCAGTACGGCAGTTCGGCGGTGGGGGCGGCCGTCCTCGCCGTGTTCCTGGTGCGCGCGGTACGGCGGGCGCCGGACGGGGAGCCGGTGGGGGTGCCGCAGCTTTCGGTACGGGACCGGTGGTGGGCCGGGGCCGCGCTGGCGGGCTGCGCCCTGCTGGCGGCGGTGCAGCGGGCGACGCGGTGGTGGGAGTACTGGGGGTCCACGGCGAAGCCCTGGGAGCTGCTGCCGACCGTGCTGTTCGGAGCGGGCGCGGGGCTGCTGCTGGGGGTGGTCGGATACGCGGTGGCCGTCAGGGTGTGGCGTCCGGTTCCGGTGGCCGAGGTGCGGCGGAGCCGGGCCGCCGTTCGATGAGGGTGGCCACGAACACGGTCATGGTGCGGGGGCGGCGCGGGCCGGGGAGCGCGGTGAGGACCAGCGCGAGGTAGCCGCGGCCGAGGTCGAGCCACTGACGCGGGCCGGGACGGGCGCGGAGCCGCCGGCGGAGGCGGGTGACCGCGCGGCGCGCGGTGGCGGCGAGGTCGGCGGGGATGCGGGCGGAGCTGGCGTCGGCCGCCTGGGCCGGGGCCGACGGAACTGCCGTGACCTGCGCCGCGGCGGAGCGGGCCTTGGCCGGGGGCTTGCTCTGGGGCGTCCGGCGGTGAACCATGCGTATACCCATGGCCGCATCCTTGCCGGTGGCGATGGCGGGGGCGTTCTGGCGGGGTCCAGGTGAGTGACGGGCCCCGCGGGCCCGGAGAGCCGGGGCGACGGCACTGGGCCCGCCACCCCCTGGCCCGCCTCCTCCTGGCCCGTCGCCCCCTTGCCCGTCGCCCCCTTGCCTGCCTCTTCCTGGCCCGCCTCCTCCTGGCCCGCCTCTTCCTGGCCCGCGGCGGCCGGCTGAGCGCCGGCCACCGCGCCAGCCACCGCGGCGGCCCAGTGGGGACGGAACTCAGTGTGCTGCCGACTCCCAGTCCGGGCCGACGCCCACCGACACGTCCAGCGGGGCCCTGAGGCGGACCGCGTCGGTCATCTGGGCGCGCAGGAGGGACTCGACCTCGGCGCGCTCGCCGGGGGCGATCTCCAGAACGATTTCGTCGTGTACCTGGAGGAGCATGCGGGACCTCAGGTCCGCCTCGCGCAGAGCGCCGTCCACCCGGAGCATGGCGATCTTCACGATGTCCGCCGCCGTGCCCTGGATGGGCGCGTTGAGGGCCATCCGCTCGGCGGCCTCCCGGCGCTGGCGGTTGTCGCTGTTGAGGTCGGGGAGGTAGCGGCGGCGGCCGAACAGGGTCGCCGTGTAGCCGGTGGCCCGGGCCTCGTCGACCACACGGCGCAGGTAGTCGCGCACCCCGCCGAACCGCTCGAAGTACGTGTCCATCAGGGCCCTGGCCTCGCCCGCGTCGATGTTCAGCTGCTGGGAGAGGCCGAAGGCCGACAGACCGTACGCGAGGCCGTAGGACATCGCCTTGATCTTGCGGCGCATCTCCGCGTCGACGGCCGAGCGGTCGACGTCGAACACCTGGGAGGCGACCGTGTTGTGCAGGTCCTCCCCGGAGGTGAAGGCCTCGATCAGACCCTCGTCCTCGGAGAGGTGGGCCATCACGCGCAGCTCGATCTGGCTGTAGTCGGCGGTCATGAGCGACTCGTAGCCCTCGCCGACCACGAAGCCGCGGCGGATCGCGCGGCCCTCGTCCGTTCGGACCGGGATGTTCTGGAGGTTCGGGTCCGTGGAGGAGAGCCGGCCGGTCGCGGCGACGGTCTGGTTGAAGGTGGTGTGGATACGGCCGTCGGCGGCGACGGTCTTGATCAAGCCCTCGACCGTGACCCGCAGCTTGGCCTGCTCTCGGTGCCGGAGCATGATCACCGGCAGTTCGTTCTCGGTCTGGCCGGCGAGCCAGGCGAGCGCGTCCGCGTCGGTGGTGTAGCCGGTCTTGGTCTTCTTCGTCTTCGGGAGCGCCAGCTCGCCGAAGAGGACCTCCTGGAGCTGCTTGGGCGAGCCCAGGTTGAACTCGTGCCCGGCGGCCGCGTGCGCCTCCTTCACGGCCTGCTGCACCGCGCCCGCGAACATCTGCTCCATCGCCTCCAGGTGCGGGCGGTCGGCCGCGATGCCGTGCCGCTCCATGCGGGCGAGGAGGATCGAGGTGGGCAGTTCCATGTCGCGCAGCAGGTCCGCGGCGCCGACCTCCTCCAGCAGGCCCTCGAAGGCCTCGCCGAGGTCGAGGATCGCGCGGGCCTGGATCATCAGGGCCTCGGCCTCGGCACCGTCGTCCGCGCCGAAGGCCAGCTGACCGTCGGCCGCCGCGGCGGGGGCCAGCTCGCGGTGCAGGTACTCCAGGGACAGCGCGTCCAGGTCGAAGGAGCGACGGCCGGGCTTGACCAGGTACGCGGCGAGCGCGGTGTCCATGGTGACGCCTTCGATGCGCCAGCCGTGCTCGGCGAAGACCCGCATCGCCCCCTTGGCGTTGTGGAAGACCTTGGGCCTGCCGGCGTCGGCGAGCCAGGCCGCCCACGCGTTCTCGTCGGACTCGTCGAGCTGGGCGGGGTCGAACCAGGCCGCCGGGCCGCCTCCGGTGGCGAGGGCGACCTCGGCGACCGAGCCGGCGCCGAGGGCCCAGGCGTCGAGGGTGGCGACGCCCAGTGGGCCGGTGCCGTGCTCGGCGAGCCAGCCGGCGAGTTCGCCGGTGCCGAGGACGGTGGCGTCGACCTCCACGCCCGCCTCGGCGACCGGGGTGGACTCGGCCTGCTCCGCGCCGGGGTCGACGGCGTAGAGCCGCTCGCGCAGCGAGGGGTTGCGGATCTCCAGGGTGTCCAGGATCATCGCGACGCTCTTGCGGTCGTACGGCGCGCGCTCCAGGTCGGCGACCGACTTCGGCAGCTCCACGCCGCGCTCCAGCTCGGTGAGCCGGCGGTTCAGCTTGACCGACTCCAGGTGGTCGCGGAGGTTCTGACCGGCCTTGCCCTTGACCTCGTCGACGCGTTCGACCAGGTCGGCGAAGGAACCGAACTGGTTGATCCACTTCGCCGCGGTCTTCTCGCCGACGCCGGGGATGCCGGGCAGGTTGTCGGACGGGTCGCCGCGCAGGGCCGCGAAGTCGGGGTACTGGGCGGGCGTCAAGCCGTACTTCTCGAAAACCTTCTCCGGGGTGAACCGGGTCAGCTCGGAGACGCCCTTGGTGGGATAGAGGACCGTGGTGTGCTCGGTGACCAGCTGGAAGGAGTCTCGGTCGCCGGTGACGATGAGGACCTCGTAGCCCTCGGCCTCGGCCTGGGTGGCGAGGGTGGCGATGATGTCGTCGGCCTCGAAGCCCTCGACGGCGAAGCGCTGCGCGTGCATGGCGTCGAGCAGCTCGCCGATCAGCTCGACCTGGCCCTTGAACTCGTCCGGGGTCTTCGAGCGGTTCGCCTTGTACTCGGTGAACTCCGCCGAGCGCCAGGTCTTGCGGGAGACGTCGAACGCCACCGCGAAGTGCGTGGGCGCCTCGTCACGCAGGGTGTTGGCCAGCATCGACGCGAAGCCGTAGATCGCGTTCGTCGGCTGGCCCGTCGCGGTCGTGAAGTTCTCCGCGGGCAGCGCGAAGAACGCGCGGTACGCCAGCGAGTGCCCGTCCATGAGCATCAGCCGGGGACGGGTGCCGCCGGGGGTCTTGTCGGTCTTCTTCGATGCTGTCTCTGCCACGCCCCCGATCCTGCCACGCCGCACTGACAGGCAGGGCGGCGAGGAGACGGGAGCCGGCCGGTGAGGGGACGGGAGCCGCCCGGTGCCCGTCCTCGATGGCTGTCGGTGGCCCGTGCGAGGATCTGGTGTGCAGGGCAGTGGTGCCGGCATAGAGGAGAGCGTGCGATGGCGACGAAGCCGCCCCAGGGGGATCCCGTTCAGGACGCGCCGCGGGTCGCGGAGCCCAAGCACGCGGCCGCGGGGCTGCCCGCCGTCGGGCACACGCTGCGCATCGCCCAGCAGCAGATGGGTGTGAGGCGTACCGCACTGACGCTGCTGCGGGTCAACCAGAAGGACGGCTTCGACTGCCCGGGCTGTGCCTGGCCGGAGCCGGAGCACCGGCACACCGCCGAGTTCTGCGAGAACGGCGCGAAGGCGGTCGCCGAGGAGGCCACCCTGCGGCGGGTGACGCCCGAGTTCTTCGCCGCGCACAGCCTCACGGACCTGCACGGCCGCAGTGGCTACTGGCTGGGTCAGCAGGGCCGGCTCACGCACCCCATGTACCTGGCGGAGGGCGCCGAGCACTACGAGCCGGTCAGCTGGGAGCGGGCCTTCGACATCATCGGCGCGGAGATCGCCGCCCTCGGCTCACCCGACGAGGCCGTCTTCTACACCTCGGGCCGGACCAGCAACGAGGCCGCGTTCCTGTACCAGCTCTTCGCGCGCGAGCTCGGCACCAACAACCTGCCGGACTGCTCCAACATGTGCCACGAGTCGTCGGGCTCGGCACTGAGCGAGACGATCGGCATCGGCAAGGGCAGTGTCCTGCTGGAGGACCTCCACCGGGCCGACCTGATCATCGTCGCCGGGCAGAACCCGGGGACGAACCACCCCCGGATGCTCTCCGCCCTGGAGAAGGCCAAGGCCGGCGGCGCGCGGATCATCAGCGTCAATCCGCTCCCGGAGGCCGGTCTGGAGCGGTTCAAGAACCCGCAGACCCCCCAGGGGATGCTCCGGGGCGCCGCGCTCACCGACCTGTTCCTGCAGATCCGCATCGGTGGCGACCAGGCCCTGTTCCGCCTCCTCAACAAACTGGTCCTGGAGACGGACGGCGCGGTCGACGAGGAGTTCGTACGCGAGTACACCTCCGGGTTCGAGGAGTTCGCGAAGGCCGCCCGCGCCGCCGACTGGGACGAGACGCTGGCGGCGACCGGGCTGTCCCGCGCGGAGATCGAGGAAGCGCTGCGCATGGTGCTCGCCTCGAAGCGCACCATCGTGTGCTGGGCGATGGGCCTCACCCAGCACAAGCACTCGGTGCCGACCATCCGCGAGGTCGTCAACTTCCTCCTCCTGCGCGGCAACATCGGCCGCCCCGGCGCGGGCGTCTGCCCGGTCCGCGGTCACTCGAACGTGCAGGGCGACCGCACGATGGGCATCTTCGAACGCCCCGCCCCCGCGTTCCTGGACGCCCTGGAGAAGGAGTTCGGCTTCGCGCCCCCGCGCGAGCACGGTTTCGACGTCGTGCGGGCCATCCGCGCGCTGCGCGACGGCCAGGCGAAGGTCTTCTTCGCGATGGGCGGCAACTTCGTCTCCGCCACCCCCGACACGGACGTCACCGAGGCGGCCATGCGGCGCGCGCGGCTGACGGTGCACGTGTCGACGAAGCTCAACCGCTCGCATGTCGTCACCGGCGCGCGGGCGCTGATCCTGCCGACGCTCGGCCGCACCGAACGCGACCTGCAGGCCGGCGGCGAGCAGTTCGTGACCGTGGAGGACTCCATGGGCATGGTGCACGCCTCGCGCGGCCGGCTGGAGCCCGCGAGCCCGCACCTGCTGTCGGAGCCTGCGATCGTGTGCCGGCTGGCCCGCCGGGTGCTCGGGGCGGACAGCCGCACGCCCTGGGAGGAGTTCGAGAAGGACTACGCGACGATCCGCGACCGCATCGCGCGCGTGATCCCCGGCTTCCAGGACTTCAACGCGCGCGTGGCGCACCCGGGCGGCTTCGCCCTCCCGCACGCCCCGCGCGACGAACGGCGGTTCCCGACGGCCACCGGCAAGGCGAACTTCACGGCGGCCCCCGTCGAGTTCCCCGAACTGCCCGAGGGCCGCCTGCTGTTGCAGACCCTGCGCTCGCACGACCAGTACAACACCACGATCTACGGCCTGGACGACCGCTACCGGGGGATCAGGAACGGCCGCCGGGTGGTCCTGGTGAACCCGCAGGACGCGCGGCGGCTGGGGGTCGCCGACGGGTCGTACGTGGACCTGGTGAGCGAGTGGAAGGACGGCGTGGAGCGCCGGGCGCCGGGCTTCCGGGTCGTGCACTACCCGACCGCGCGCAACTGCGCGGCGGCGTACTACCCCGAGACCAACGTGCTGGTGCCGCTCGACGCCACCGCGGACACCAGCAACACCCCGGCCAGCAAGTCGGTCGTGATCCGTCTGGAACAATCGGCGACCGACTGAGCGTTTGCTCAGCGGAGAGAGACAGCCGTACGACGATCGGAGCCGGCCCCATGGGCGAGCAGCAGCACGTGAAGTTCCCGCAGGAGGTCATCGACGAGTACGCCTCGCTCGGCGTCGACCTGCCGGCCCTGTTCTCCGCGGGGCACCTCGGCACCCGGATGGGCGTGCAGATCGTCGAGGCCTCCGCGGACCGCGTCGTCGGCACCATGCCGGTGGAGGGCAACACCCAGCCGTACGGGCTGCTGCACGGCGGGGCCAGCGCGGTGCTGGCGGAGACCCTGGGCTCGGTCGGGTCGATGCTGCACGGCGGCAGCTCGAAGATCGCGGTCGGCGTCGACCTGAACTGCACGCACCACCGGGGCGCCCGCTCCGGCCTGGTCACCGGCGTGGCCACGCCGGTGCACCGGGGACGCTCCACGGCCACGTACGAGATCGTGATCAGCGACGAGGAGGGCCGCCGGGTGTGCACCGCCCGGCTGACCTGTCTGCTGCGTGACCTGGAGGGCTCGGCGCTGCCCTCCGCCGCCCAGGGCTGACCCACCGGCGGCGCATCCATTGCTCCCCGCCGTCGGCGCCCGTAACGTCGGCGCATGGGACGGCGAGGAGGCCCCCTGACGGGGGTGACCGCACTGGGGATCGGGCTCGCGCTGCTGACGGCCTGCGGCGCCGCCACGGCGCCCACGGCCGCGCGGCACACTCCGGCCGGTTCTCCGTCGACGGCGGTCTCGGACGCGGCCCTGTGCGCCAGGATCGTCGCGCACTGGTCGCGCGAGGCGCTCGACAACGGCACCTACGGCGACTACCAGTCGATGGGACTGTCCAACGGGCAGTACGAGATCCTCCGGGACGTCGTGGACGCCGCGCGGCAGGTGGCACGGCGTCAAGGCGCCGCCGCCGCGGACCGCTTGATTGACCGTCGGTCACGGTCCGCCTGCGCCGACCGGTACCGCCACGGCGCGCCGGGCGGAGGTCCCTGGCGATGAGCGGGACGAGCGGCATCGGTCCCGTCGAACCCGGTGACGGCACCCATGCCTGGGACGCCCCCGGGGCGGCCGCGCCCGCTCCCGCGCGCCCCGCCCGCCGTCGCGCCACCCTCCTCCTCGGCACCGCGGCGGTGCTCCTCGCGGGCGGCGGCTACCTCGTCGCGACCCGCCCGCATCGGCCGCCGCCGCCCGAAGTCCCCTACCCCGCGCAGACGGTGGCGTTCTCGTTCGTGGGCGGCCGGTCCACACCACCGGGTGCGCCACCCCGCAGCTTCAGCTTCGCGGTACGGATGACCGTCATGGACGGGCCGCCGGTCACCGTGCCCCGGATGACGCAGCCCTACGCCGGCCTCACGCTGTCCGAGGCGCCACGCGCCCCCTTCCGGACAACACCGGGCTCACCCCGAGAGATCACGATCACCATGCATGTGACCGATTGCGGAACAGTTCCGAAGGATGCCGGACTTCCTTTCCTGGACGTAACTCTACGTAATACACGCGCAATACAGGTACAGAGTTTCATCCTGGGATCCCGCTACGCACAGCATCTCTCACACGCCCTGAAAGTCGCCTGCAGCAACAGTTAGCGACGGCGTGGAGTAACCACCAAAAGGCTTGAGACTCCTGATCCCATCGCGGCGGGTCCTGCGGGTTCTCACCATGCGGACGGGGCGAATCGGCTGGAATTCCTCCGTTCTCCGCACGGTGTACCGCTCTGCATTACCTCGTGTCATAACAAGAGCGTCACAGCATCGGCCAGACCCTCCTACACGTTCCCTACACCCGCCTAGAGTCACGGCCAGTCACGGCGCCGTCGGATTCTCTCTTCGGCCGGTCGCCCGACTCGACCGTTTCCACGGGGATGCGGTTGTTCAGGGGAAAGGACTGATCGTGCGTCAACGTTCGCTCATCGCCATCACCGCCGCACTGGCAGCGGGAGCACTCACCCTCACCGCCTGCGGTTCGCGAGACAGCGGCGACAAGGGCTCCGACTCCGGCAACGGCGGCACCACCGTCACCATCGGCGTCGACGCCCCGCTGACCGGCGACCTGTCCGCGCTCGGCCTGGGCATCAAGAACTCGGTCGACCTGGCGGTCAACCAGGCCAACAAGAAGAACTACGTCAAGGGCGTCACGTTCAAGATCGCGGCCAAGGACGACCAGGCACAGCCGTCCTCCGGCCAGGCGAACGCCACCGCGTTCGTCGGTGACAGCAGCGTCTACGGCGTGGTCGGCCCGCTGAACTCCTCCGTGGCCCAGTCGATGCAGAAGGTCTTCGACGACGCCAAGCTGGTCGAGGTCTCGCCGGCCAACACCAACCCGGCGCTGACCCAGGGCGACAACTGGCAGACGTCGAAGTCGCGTCCGTACAAGTCGTACTTCCGTACCGCGACCACGGACGCCATCCAGGGCCCGTACGCCGCGCAGTACGTGTACAACACGGCGAAGCTGACCAAGGCCTTCATCATCGACGACAAGAAGACCTACGGCGCGGGCCTCGCCGCCACCTTCACCGGGGAGTTCAAGAAGCTCGGCGGCAAGGTGGTCGGCACCGAGCACATCAACCCCGACTCCAAGGACTACTCCGCGGTCGTCACCAAGGTGAAGAACTCGGGCGCCACCGTGGTCTACTACGGCGGCGAGTACCCGCAGGCCGGTCCGCTGAGCAAGCAGCTCAAGGCCGCCGGCGCCAAGGTCCCGCTGGTCGGCGGTGACGGCATCTACGCCGACGACTACCTCAAGCTGGCGGGCTCCGCCGCCACCGGCGATCTGGCCACTTCGGTCGGCGCCCCGGTCGAGACCCTGGCCTCCGCCAAGGAGTTCGTCGCCAACTACAAGGCGGCCGGCTACAAGGAGGCCTACGGCGCCTACGGCGGCTACTCCTACGACTCGGCCTGGTCGATCATCGAGGCCGTGAAGAAGGTCGTCGACGACAACGGCGGCAAGCTGCCGTCCGACGCCCGCGCGAAGATCACCGCCGCGGTCCAGAACGTCTCCTTCGACGGTGTGACCGGCAAGGTCTCCTTCGACGAGTTCGGTGACGCGACCAACAAGCAGCTCACCGTCTACAAGGTCGACGGCGGGGCCTGGAAGGCTGCCACCTCGGGCACGTTCACGCCGAGCAGCTGACCCACACCCGCACGCAGCACCGAGCCGCGCGGGGCGCTGTTCCACTGGCGCCCCGCGCGGACTCGCATCCGACCTCATTCGTCGAACTTTCCGAACGTCTCGGAGGACATGCGGTGAACGAACTGCCGCAGCAGCTGGTCAACGGCCTGCTACTGGGATCCATGTACGGGCTGGTCGCCATCGGCTACACGATGGTCTATGGCATCGTCCAGCTCATCAACTTCGCCCACGGCGAGATCTTCATGACCGGCGCCTTCGGCGCGCTCACGGTCTACGCGTACGTACTGCCGGACGGCACCTCGATGTGGATAGCCCTCCCGCTGATGCTGGTGGGCGCCATCATCGTCGCCGTCCTGGTCGCCGTCGGAGCGGAACGGTTCGCCTACCGCCCCCTGCGCACCGCCCCGCGTCTCGCCCCGCTCATCACCGCCATCGGCCTCTCCCTGGCCCTGCAACAGGCGGTGTGGGCCTGGTACCCCGAGGCCAAGTCCGCCCGTACCTTCCCCACCATCCCGGGCGGCCCCTTCACCATCGGCAACGTCACGATCCAGACCGGTGACATCTTCCTGGTGGTCGTGGCCCCGCTCAGCATGGCCTTCCTCGCCTACTTCGTGATGCGCACCCGCACCGGCCGCGGTATGCAGGCGACCGCCCAGGATCCGGACACCGCGAAGCTGATGGGCGTCAACACCGACCGCATCATCGTGATCGCGTTCGCCCTCGGTGCCGCCTTCGCCGCCGTCGGCGGCGTCGCCTACGGCCTCAAATACGGCCAGATCGACTTCAAGATGGGCTTCCTGCTCGGCCTGAAGGCCTTCACCGCGGCCGTCCTCGGCGGTATCGGCAACATCTACGGCGCCATGCTCGGTGGCCTCGTCCTCGGCGTCGCCGAGGCCCTGTCGACCGCCTACATCTCGGACATCCCCGGCATGGGCCAGTTCGGCAGCCAGTCCTGGGCCGATGTCTGGGCGTTCGTACTCCTCATCCTCGTACTGCTGTTCAGGCCACAGGGTCTGCTCGGCGAACGCGTCGCGGACAGGGCGTGACACCGATGACCACAGAGACCACCGCATCCGAGACCCCCGAGACCCCCGAGACCCCCGGGACCACGAGCGCCCCGGCGCCCGCCGCGTCCGGTCTGATCGGTCTGCCGGCCCCGCTCGGCCGCGCCCTCGCCACTGGCGGCGGCGTCCTCGCCATCGTCTCCACGTTCATGTCGTGGACCTGGACCTCCGACTTCCCCGGTGACCTCACCGTCTACGGTTACCCGGGCGGCCTGCAGGTCCTGGTGCTGATCGGCGGCATCCTCACCACCCTGTTCGGCCTGTCCTCCTACGGCGTCAAGGGCCTGTCCTGGCTGACCCCGGGCAGCGCCGACAGCGCGCTGAAGATGGCCGCGCTCGGTACCTTCGGCACCGCCTGGTACACCGTGATCGCCATCAGCGTGAAACTCGGCGGCCTGGTGAACCTGGACCCGGGCGGCTTCCTCGTCGCGATTGCCACCCTGCTCTCCGTGATCGGCGCGCTCGCCCTGCCGTTCGAGCGGCCGGAGCCCGACCCGGTCGACCCGGACGACACCGGCTGGGAGCTGTTCAAGCACAACTCCCGGCAGAACTGGAACACCTTCCGCGCCGCCTTCGCCGCGAAGACCCCCGCTCCCGCGGCCCCGCTGCCGTCCTGGGCCGAGATCCTGGTCATCATCGCGGCCATGGCCGTGGGCCTGATCGTCTTCAGCTATGGCATCGGCACGTCGTACGACCAGTTGTTCATCGGCTTCCTGATCATCGCCGGCTTCGGTTTCGCCTCCCTCTCCAAGGCCGGGATCGTGGCCCGGGTCTCGGCGATCACGGGGAAGCACCGGAACATCACCATGACCGGCGCCTTCGTCGCCGCCGCGGCCTTCCCGTTCACCCAGTCCAACGACCAGTACGCGACGATCGGCGTCTACATCCTGATCTTCGCGACCGTCGCGCTCGGGCTGAACATCGTCGTCGGCCTCGCCGGCCTCCTCGACCTCGGTTACGTCGCCTTCCTCGGTGTCGGCGCCTACACCGCGGCCCTGGTCTCCGGCTCGCCGTCCTCGCCGCTGCACGTGCAGTGGCCGTTCTGGGCGTCGGCGCTGCTGGGCGCGGTCGTCGCCATGATCTTCGGTGTCGTCATCGGTGCCCCGACCCTGCGACTGCGCGGCGACTACCTGGCCATCGTGACCCTCGGCTTCGGTGAGATCTTCCGGATCACCGTCCTCAACCTGGACGGCACCTCGGGCCCCGATGTCACCAACGGCTCCAACGGCATCTCCTCGATCCCGAACCTGAACATCCTCGGCTTTGACTTCGGCGCCGAGCACCAGATCCTCGGCAGCACCATCGGGCGATTCGCCAACTACCTGCTGCTGATGCTGATCATCACGTTCATCGTGGTCATCGTCTTCCGGCGCAGCAGCGACTCCCGTATCGGCCGCGCCTGGGTCGCCATCCGCGAGGACGAGACCGCCGCGCTCGCCATGGGCATCAACGGCTTCCGGGTCAAGCTGATCGCGTTCGCCCTGGGCGCCTGCCTGGCCGGGCTCTCCGGCTCGGTCCAGGCCCACGTCACCTACACGGTGACCCCGGAGCAGTACCAGTTCGCCTACGTGGTCCCGCCCAACTCGGCGTTCCTGCTGGCCGCGGTGGTCCTCGGCGGCATGGGCACCATCTCCGGCCCGCTGGTCGGCGCGTCCCTGCTGTACCTGATCCCGGCCAAGCTGCAGTTCCTGGGCGACTACCAGCTCTTCGCCTTCGGCGTCACGCTCATCCTGCTGATGCGCTTCCGCCCGGAGGGCCTCATCCCCAACCGGCGCCGCCAGCTCGAGTTCCACGAAGAAGCCGAAGCGCCCGCCGTCCTCACCAAGGCAGGGGCCTGACCACGATGACCACGGAAACCACCGTCAAGGAAGCCGCCCCCGGCGAGGTCGTGCTCGACGCACGCGGCGTGACCATGCGCTTCGGCGGCCTCACCGCCGTGCGCGGTGTCGACTTCACCGTCAGGAGCGGCGAGATCGTCGGTCTGATCGGCCCCAACGGCGCCGGCAAGACCACCTTCTTCAACTGCCTCACCGGTCTGTACATCCCCACCGAGGGCGAGGTCCGGTACAAGGGCGAGGTCCTGCCGCCGAAGTCCTTCAAGGTCACGGCGGCCGGCATCGCCCGCACCTTCCAGAACATCCGGCTGTTCGCCAACATGACGGTCCTGGAGAACGTGCTGGTCGGCCGGCACACCCGCACCAAGGAGGGCCTCTGGTCCGCCCTGCTGCGCGGCCCCGGCTTCCACAGGGCCGAGGCGGCCTCCCGGGCCCGGGCCATGGAACTCCTGGAGTTCGTGGGCCTGGCGGAGAAGGCCGAGCACCTCGCCCGCAACCTGCCCTACGGCGAGCAGCGCAAGCTGGAGATCGCGCGGGCGCTGGCCAGCGAGCCGGGGCTGCTGCTCCTGGACGAGCCGACGGCCGGCATGAACCCGCAGGAGACCCGCGCCACCGAGGAACTGGTCTTCGCGATCCGCGACAAGGGCATCGCCGTCCTCGTCATCGAGCACGACATGCGGTTCATCTTCAACCTCTGCGACCGCGTCGCCGTCCTCGTGCAGGGCGAGAAACTCATCGAGGGCGACAGCGCGACCGTGCAGGGCGACGAGCGGGTCGTCGCCGCGTACCTGGGCGAGCCGTTCGAGAACGCGCCCGGCGACGAGGAGGCCGCCGAGGTCGAGGCGGCGGAAGCCGCAGCCGAGGCCGACACCCCGACCGACGCCGCGCCCGGCAAGGAGAACGACCGATGACCGCACTGCTCGAAGTAGAGGACCTGCGGGTCGCCTACGGCAAGATCGAAGCCGTCAAGGGCATCTCCTTCAAGGTCGAGGCCGGCCAGGTCGTCACCCTGATCGGCACCAACGGGGCCGGCAAGACGACGACCCTGCGCACGCTTTCCGGGCTGCTCAAGCCGGTCGGCGGGCAGATCCGGTTCAACGGCAGGTCACTGAAGAAGATCCCGGCCCACCAGGTGGTCTCGCTCGGGCTCGCCCACTCCCCCGAGGGGCGGCACATCTTCCCGCGCATGACCATCGAGGACAACCTGCGCCTCGGGGCGTTCCTGCGCAACGACAAGCCCGGCATCGAGAAGGACATCCAGCGGGCCTACGACCTCTTCCCCATCTTGGGCGAGCGGCGCAAGCAGGCCGCGGGCACCCTCTCGGGCGGTGAGCAGCAGATGCTGGCGATGGGGCGGGCGCTGATGTCCCAGCCGAAGCTGCTGATGCTGGACGAGCCGTCGATGGGGCTTTCGCCGATCATGATGCAGAAGATCATGGCGACGATCGCCGAGCTGAAGTCGCAGGGCACCACGATCCTGCTCGTCGAGCAGAACGCCCAGGCGGCGCTCTCGCTGGCCGACCAGGGGCATGTCATGGAGGTCGGCAACATCGTCCTGTCGGGCAGCGGACAGGACCTGCTGCACGACGAGTCGGTCCGCAAGGCCTACCTGGGCGAGGACTAGGCAGTCGGTCGGCTGCGGGTGCGTGGGGGCTGGTCGCGCAGTTCCCCGCGCCCCGACAAACGCAGGCCCGCGCCCGTTTCTCCGGGGCGCGGGCCTGCGTACGTACGGATCGCGTCAGCCCTTGCCGGCCTTCTTCTCCTCGCTGTCCGCGATGACCGCCTCCGCAACCTGCTGCATGGACATGCGGCGGTCCATGGACGTCTTCTGGATCCAGCGGAACGCGGCCGGTTCGGTCAGGCCGTACTCGGTCTGGAGGACGGACTTCGCGCGGTCGACCAGCTTGCGGGTCTCCAGGCGCTGGGTGAGGTCCGCGACCTCCTGCTCCAGCTGCTTCAGCTCCGTGAAGCGGGAGACGGCCATCTCGATCGCCGGGACGACGTCGCTCTTGCTGAACGGCTTGACCAGGTACGCCATGGCACCGGCGTCCCGGGCCCGCTCGACCAGGTCGCGCTGGGAGAACGCGGTGAGCATCAGGACCGGGGCGATGGACTCCTCGGCGATCTTCTCGGCGGCCGAGATGCCGTCCAGCTTGGGCATCTTGACGTCGAGGATGACCAGGTCGGGGCGGTGCTCGCGGGCCAGCTCGACGGCCTGCTCGCCGTCACCCGCCTCGCCGACGACCGTGTACCCCTCCTCCTCCAGCATCTCTTTGAGGTCGAGCCGGATCAGGGCCTCGTCCTCGGCGATGACGACACGGGTCGTCAGCGGAGGCACGTGCGACTTGTCGTCGTCGGGTGCGTCGACTGGCTGGGGCGACTCGGCGGCGGTCACGGGGGGCTCCTCGTTCAGGGCAGGGGTACTGCTGACTAGCAGAGTACCTAGCTGCGCTGTCCATCGGTGACCCGGTACACTCCTCCAAGGTCACCTGGCCGGGTTGGCGCAACTGGTTGACGCGGAGGTCTCAAACACCTCTGTCCGAAAGGACGTGTGGGTTCGAATCCCATACCCGGCACCCGAACTGGAGGATCACGTTCGCGTGATCCTCCAGTGCTTTGTGCCCGCAGTCACGGCCAGTGACACAAAGTGGTCACGCGGAGTAGCACTCACTTCGGGCTGTCGTCCTCGCCGATGTGGTGGACGCGGACCATGTTGGTGGAGCCGGAGACGCCGGGCGGGGAGCCCGCCGTGATGACCACGACGTCACCCTTCTGGCAGCGCCCGTACTTCAGCAGGAGTTCGTCGACCTGGTCGACCATCTTGTCCGTCGAGTCGACGTGCGGACCGAGGAAGGTCTCGACGCCCCAGGTGAGGCTGAGCTGCGAGCGGGTGGCCGGTTCCGGGGTGAAGGCCAGCAGCGGGATCGGCGAGCGGTAGCGCGACAGCCGGCGGACGGTGTCCCCGGACTGGGTGAACGCGACCAGGAACTTCGCGCCCAGGAAGTCGCCCATCTCGGCGGCGGCCCGGGCGACCGCGCCGCCCTGGGTGCGGGGCTTGTTGCTCTCGGTCAGCGGCGACAGCCCCTTGGCGAGGATGTCCTCCTCGGCCGCCTCGACGATCTTCGCCATGGTGCGCACGGTCTCGATCGGGTACTTGCCGACGCTGGTCTCGCCGGAGAGCATCACCGCGTCCGTGCCGTCGATGACCGCGTTGGCGACGTCGGAGGCCTCGGCACGGGTGGGCCGGGAGTTGTCGATCATCGAGTCGAGCATCTGGGTGGCGACGATGACCGGCTTGGCGTTGCGCCTGGCCAGTTTCACGGCGCGCTTCTGGACGATCGGCACCTGCTCCAGCGGCATCTCCACGCCGAGGTCGCCGCGGGCCACCATGATGCCGTCGAAGGCGGCCACGATGGAGTCGATGTTCTCGACGGCCTGCGGCTTCTCGACCTTGGCGATCACGGGGAGGCGGCGGCCCTCCTCGTCCATGATGCGGTGGACGTCACGGATGTCCTCGCCGCTGCGCACGAAGGACAGCGCGATCACGTCGAAGCCGGTGCGCAGCGCCCACCGCAGGTCGGCCTCGTCCTTGTCGGAGAGGGCCGGGACGGAGACGGCGACCCCGGGCAGGTTGAGGCCCTTGTGGTCGGAGACCATGCCGCCCTCGACGACCCTGGTGTGCACCCGGGGCCCGTCGACATGGGTGACCTCCAGGCAGACCTTGCCGTCGTCGACGAGGACGCGCTCGCCGGGGGTGACGTCGCCCGCGAGGCCCGCGTACGTCGTCCCGCACTGCCGGCGGTCGCCCTCGGCGCCTTCCTCGACCGTGAGGGTGAAGGTGTCACCGCGTTCGAGGAGTACCGGGCCTTCGGTGAAGGTGCCGAGCCGGATCTTCGGGCCTTGAAGGTCGGCGAGGAGCCCGACGCTGCGACCGCTCTCGTCGGAGGCCTTGCGCACCCGCCGGTAGCGCTCCTCGTGCTCGGCGTGGTCGCCGTGGCTGAGGTTGAATCGGGCGACGTCCATGCCGGCCTCGACCAGGCCCTTGATCTGGTCGTACGAGTCGGTGGCGGGCCCCAGAGTACAAACGATCTTTGCTCGGCGCATGGTTCGAGCCTAGGCCTTACCGGCGGGTAGAGAATCGGCCCTGCATGACGACCCAACAACCTTTGGATGAAGGCCCGTTGACAAGTGTTGAATGTGCGGGAGTCCGCTCCTATGAGCATCTCGCAGAGGTTGAACGGACTGGCGGCTGACGCGGGACGGCACGCCGGTGTTCTGAGGCGTGGGCGGCGCCGGCCGGGGCGGGCCGGCGCCGTGTGCCCGGTCTCAGTCGACCAGGGGGGTGAGCTGCCTGGGCTGCTGCTGGGCCGGGACCCTGTCCTCCGGCCCCTCCAGGCCGAAGCTGGTGAAGGCCGTGCGCGCGGGCAGCGGGTAGGGGTCCTTGCCGGTGAGGGAGTTGAGGATGGTGGCACTGCGCCAGGCGGCGAGGCCCAGGTCGGGGGCGCCGACGCCGTGGGTGTGCAGTCCGGCGTTCTGGACGTACGCCGCTCCGGTCACCGCGGGGTCGAGAACCAGCCGGAACCGCTCGTCCACGCGCGGGCGTTCGCTGCTGTCGCGGCGCAGATAGGGGTCGAGTCCGGCGAGCAGACGGCCCACGGGGCGCTCGCGGTAGCCGGTGGCGAGGACCACGGCGTCGGTGGTGAGCCGGGAGCGGCCGCCCTGCTGGACGTGTTCGAGGTGGAGTTCGACCTTGGTGGTGGCGATGCGTCCGGCCGTACGGACCTGGACTCCGGGGGTGAGGACGGCGTCGGGCCAGCCGCCGTGCAGGGTGCGGCGGTAGAGCTCGTCGTGGATGGCGGCCATGGTGTCGGCGTCGATGCCCTTGTGGAGCTGCCACTGGGAGGCCACGAGCCGATCCCGGACGGGTTCGCCGAGGGCGTGGAAGTAGCGGGTGTAGTCGGGGGTGAAGTGCTCCAGGCCGAGCTTGGAGTACTCCATGGGCGCGAACGCCTCGCTGCGGCCGATCCAGTGCAGCTTCTCGCGGCCGGCCGGCCGGTTCCGCAGCAGGTCGAGGAAGACCTCGGCGCCGGACTGGCCGGAGCCGACGACGGTGACGTGCTCGGCCGCGATGAAGGCCTCGCGGTGGTCGAGGTAGTCGGCCGCGTGGACCACGGGTACGCCCGGTGACTCCACCAGCGGCCTGAGCGGGTCGGGCACGTGGGGCACGGTGCCGACGCCGAGCACGACGTTCTTCGTGTAGGTACGGCCGAGGGCCTCGGCCTCCCCGTCGGCGTCGAGCTGGGTGTAGTCGACCTCGAACAGGTCGCGTTCGGAGTTCCAGCGGACGGCGTCCACCTGGTGGGAGAAGCGCAGTCCGGGCAGGCTCTCGGCGACCCAGCGGCAGTAGGCGTCGTACTCGGCGCGCCGGACGTGGAAGCGCTCGGCGAAGTAGAACGGGAAGAGCCGCTCGCGGTCCTTGAGGTAGTTGAGGAACGACCAGGGGCTGGTGGGGTCGGCGAGGGTCACGAGGTCGGCGAGGAAGGGCACCTGGATGGTGGCGCCGTCGATCAGCAGTCCCGGGTGCCAGTCGAAGCCGGGGCGCTGTTCGTAGAAGACGGTGTCGAGTTCCGCGAGCGGGTGGGCGAGCGCGGCGAGGGAGAGGTTGAACGGTCCGATGCCGATGCCGACCAGGTCGCGGGGTGCTTCGGGCTCGTGGTGTGGGGGGTGGGTCATCTGGGGGTCGTTCCTTCCACGAGTTTCAGGAGGAGGGCCAGTTCGTCCGGCCGGGTGTGGGGGTTGAGGAGGGTGGCCTTGAGCCAGAGCCGGCCGTCGAGCCGGGCCCGGCCGAGGACGGCCCGGCCGTCGTGCAGGAGGCTGCGCCGTATGCCGGCGACGGCCTCGTCGGTGGCTCCGGTGGGGCGGAACAGCACGGTGCTGATGTCCGGCCGGTCGTAGAGCTCGAACCCGGGGTGTTCGCGGACCAGGGACGCGAACTCGCGGGCGCGTGCGCACACCTGGTCGACGAGGGCGCCGAGGCCGGAGCGGCCCAGGGTCCTGAGGGTGACCGCGATCTTGAGGACGTCGGGGCGGCGGGTGGTGCGCAGCGACCGGCCGAGCAGGTCCGGGTAGCCGGCTTCGGTGTCGTCGTCGGCGTTGAGGTAGTCGGCGCGGTGGTGCAGGACGCCGAACTCGGTGGGGCGGGCGACGGCGAGGAGGCCGGCGGCGACCGGCTGCCAGCCGAGTTTGTGCAGGTCGAGGGTGACGGTGTGGGCCCGCTCCAGGCCGGCCAGCTTGTCCCGGTGCCGGTCGCTGAAGACGAGGCCGCCGCCGTAGGCCGCGTCGATGTGGAGCCGGGCGCCGTGGGCGGCGCAGAGGCCGGCGATCTCGGGGAGCGGGTCGATGAGACCGGCGTCGGTGGTGCCGGCGGTGGCGGCGACGAGGCAGGGCCGGGGCAGGTGGGTGAGGGCGTCGTGGAGGGCGGCCGGGTCGAGGGTGCCGTTCGGGGTGGGGACGACGACGGGGTCGGGCAGGCCGAGCAGCCAGGCGGCACGGGGCAGCGAGTGGTGGGCGTTGGCTCCGAGGACCAGCCGGACACCGCTGCCGTGGGCCTCGCGGGCGAGGAGGAGGGCGAGTTGGTTGGACTCGGTGCCCCCGCTGGTGACCACGGCGTCGGCGAGGCCGATGGTGTGGGCGAGGGTGCGGGTGACCATGGCTTCCAGGGCGGCGGCCGCCGGGGCCTGGTCCCAGGAGTCGAGGGAGGGGTTGAGGGCGCTGACGGCGAGGTCGGCGGCGGTGGCGACGGCGAGCGGCGGGCAGTGCAGGTGTGCCGCGCACAGCGGGTCGGCGGGGTCGGCGGCGCCTTTGGCGAGGGCGGTCACCAGGGTGCGCAGCGCGTCGGGGTCACCGTCGTCGGGGAGGACGTCCCCGACGGCGTCCGCGACGCGTTCGGCGACCGCTTCCGGGCCGCCCGCGGGCAGTGGCCCACCGCGTGCCCGGCCGCCCTCGCGCAGGGCGCCGAGCACGGTGTCCAGCAGGGGCCGCAACGCGTCGGGGTCGTGCGGTCCTGATGCGAGGGGCGGCATGCCCATGGGCTCTCCTCGGGTCGCTGGCCGAAGGGGGTGGTCCGCGGGGGGAGTTCCAGCTTGTACGGGATTGGGTCTGCGCGCCCATAAAGCTCAACGATCGGAACCCGAAAGTGGGTACTGCCGTGCGGGGAAAACCTGTCGGGACCGGCGGCCGGGGGGTGGTGCCGGGCGTCGGACCCAGCGGGGCAGGGGCGTTGAGGCGAGGGCTGAGCGGGGTTAACGTCGGTCGGATGGTTGACGCGTGGATGATCGACGTGCCCGGTGAGCGGGTGCTGGTGCGGGAGCCGCTGCCCTCGGACGAGGCGCCGCTGCTGGACCTCTTCGAGGCCTGCGAGGACTGGTTCGTGGCGGCGACGGGGCTGCCGTCGGGGCCCGGCGACGTGCAGAGCCTGTTCTACGGGCTGCCGGAGGGGGCCGACCCCGACGACAAGGTGCTGCTGGTGCTGGAGCGGGACGGGGTCGTCTCGGGCCTGGTGGACGCGGTGCGGAACCATCCGGCGCCCGGCGCGGTGGCGGTGGGCCTGTTCCTGCTGGCGCCGTGGGCGCGGGGCCGGGGTCTCGGGCGGGCGCTGGCCGAGTCGTTGCTCGCGCATGCCGAAGGGGTGGCCCTGGTGACGGCGACGGTGCCGCCGGGCTGGCGCGCCGGGGAGCGGTTTCTGGAGCGCCTCGGCTTCACGCTGGGCGCCGAGACGCCCGGCACGGCCGAGGTGGGCAACCGCCGCGCGGGCCCCCGCGAGGGCGGCGTACGCCGGGCGGAGCTACGGCCGACCGGAGCCTGAGGGCCCACGGCGCACCCCGAGCCCCGAGCCGCCCCGCCAGGACGACCGCCGCACGCCCCGAGCCAGAGGCCGACCCCCGCCCCCCCCCCGCCGGAGCGACCACGGCACACCACCAACCACAGCCCGGCCGACCCCCGGCAGGACGACCGCGGCCCGGGACCGGTGTGAGCCCGGCCGCGGCCCCGGCGTCCCGGGCCCGTCACGAGCCCCCGACTGCGCCCACGGCGTCCCCGGGCCGGTGTGAGCCCGGCGCCGTCACGGCGTCCCGGACTCGGTGTCAGCCCGGCGCCGTCCCGGCGTCCCCGGACCCGGTACGAGCACGACTGCGGCCACGGCGTCCCCGGGCCGGGGTGCGCCCGGCCTCGGTGTGCGCCCGGCCGTGGTCGCAGCGTCCCGGGCCGGGTACGAGCCCGGCCGCCGTCACGGCGTCACCGGGCCGGTGGCTTGTTCGCCGGGGAGGCTGCAGGGCGGGGGTCCGTGTCGGTCGGTCCGGGGGGTTACGCGCCGCGGATCCGCAGTGCTCTTTGCAGGTCGTCCAGTTCGTCGGTCAGGCGGCGGCGCAGGGCGGTGACCGGGTCGGCGTCGCGCAGGCAGTCCTGGCCGAGGGCGAGGTTCCCGGCGTCGACGGCGTGCGCGGGGAAGGCCTCGCGGCCGACGACGCCGGCGATGGCGGGCCCGCGCCGGGCGGCGACGGTGACCGCGTCCTGGTAGTAGCGGGGCACGTACTCCCGGACCAGGTCGGCCTGTTCGGGGTGCCAGAAGCCCTGGGCGGTGGCCGAGAACAGGTAGTTGGACAGGTCGTCGCCGCTGAACATGGCCTCCCAGGCGGCGCGCTTGGCCTCCGGGTCGGGCAGCGCGGCCCGGCAGCGGGCGGCACCCTCCTGGCCGCTGGCGCTGGGGTCGCGGGCCAGCTCGGCGGCGATCCGGGCCTCGTCGACGGCGCCGAGGACGGCGAGCCGGCCCATGATGCGCCAGCGCAGCTCGGGGTCGAGTTCGGGGCCGCCGGGCACGGTGCCCTCGGCGAGCCAGGCGGCGATGGTGTCGGGCTGGGCGGCGGCGCGGATGAAGTGCCGTACGGCGATCAGGCGCAGACCGGGGTTGTCGCCGTCCTCGGTGCGCCGGATGAAGTCCCGGCACAGGGCGGACAGGGTCGCGAGCGCGGCCGGGCGCTCCTCGGGCGTGAGGTAACGGTCGACGACGTGGACGGCGGCGAAGGCCAGCACGCCCTGGACGAGGGCGAGGTCGGTCTCGTGCGGGAGATGCGTGCGGGCGGTCTCCAGGTAGGCGGCGGGCGGCAGTTCGCCGTCGCGGACGGCGTCCCGCAGGGCGTTCCACACCACCGCGCGGGTGAGCGGGTCGGGCAGGCCCGACAGGTGGGCGCGGACCGTGGCGGCGGACGCGGCGTCGAAGCGGACCTTGGCGTAGGTCAGGTCGCCGTCGTTGAGCAGGAGCAGTGCGGGACGTTTGCCGAGGGGCTGCGGCGCGGTCCCCGGGATGTCGAGGTCGATGCGCTCGCGCAGGGTGAGCCGGCCGTCGTCGGCGAGGTCCTGGTCGTAGACGCCGACGCAGACGCGGTGCGGGCGGCTGCCGGTGCGCTCGACGGTGAGGGTGCGGGTGCCGTCGGCGGCGGTGGCGAGGACCGGGGTGAGGGTGTCGACGCCGGTGGTGCGCAGCCAGGCGTCGGCCCAGGCGTGCACGTCGCGGTCGGTGGCGGCGGCCAGGGAGTCGATGAAGTCGGCGAGGGTGGCGTTGCCGAACCGGTGCCGCCGGAAGTGGATGTTGATGCCGGCGAGGAAGTCCTTCTCGCCCATCCAGGCGACCAGTTGGCGCAGTGCGGAGGCGCCCTTGGCGTAGGAGATGCCGTCGAAGTTGAGCAGCGCGGCGGCGGTGTCGTCGACGGCCTCGGGGGCGACGGGGTGGGTGGAGGGGCGCTGGTCGGCGTCGTAGCCCCAGGCCTTGCGGGCGACACCGAAGTCGACCCAGGTGTCGGTGAAGCGGGTGGCCTCGGTGAGGGTCTGGTAGCCCATGTACTCGGCGAAGGACTCGTTCAGCCAGATGTCGTCCCACCACCTGAGGGTGACGAGGTCGCCGAACCACATGTGGGCCATCTCGTGGGCGACGACCATCGCGCGGGTCTGCCGTTCGGTGTCGGTGACGGCGGAGCGGTAGACGAACTCGTCGCGGAAGGTGACCAGGCCCGGGTTCTCCATGGCGCCGGCGTTGAACTCGGGGACGAAGGCCTGGTCGTAGGAGTCGAAGGGGTAGGGCTCCTCGAACTTCTCGTGGTAGCGGTCGTAGCACGCGCGCGTGATGTCGAGGATCTCCTCGGCGTCGGCGTCGAGGTGCGGTGCGAGGGAGCGGCGGCAGTGGATGCCGAAGGGCAGTCCGCGGTGCTCGGTGCGCACCGAGTGCCAGGGGCCGGCGGCGACGGCGACCAGGTAGGTGGAGATCAGCGGGGTGGCGGCGGCCCGCCAGCGGCCCTCGCCGAGATCCTCGGTGACCCCGTTGGCGAGGACGGTCCACCCTTCGGGGGCGGTCACGGACAGCTCGAAGACGGCCTTCAGGTCGGGCTGGTCGAAGGCGGCGAAGACCCGCTGCACGTCGTCCATGAACATCTGCGTGTAGACGTAGGTCAGGTCGTCCGCGGGGTCGGTGAAGCGGTGCATGCCCTCGCCGGTGCGCGAGTAGCGCATGGTGGCCTCGACGCGCAGCTCGTGCTCGCCCGCGGTGAGGTTCCTCAGCGGCAGCCGGTCCTGGTGCAGCGCCCCGGGGTCGAGGGGCTGTCCGTCGAGGGTGACGGCGCGCAGTTCGGCGGGCTTCATCTCGACGAAGGTGTCGCCGTCGGATCGGGCCGTGAACCGGATCACGGTGCGGGAGTCGAAGGTCTCGTCCCCGGTGGTCAGGTCGAGGTCGATCGTGTAGCGGTGGACGTCGAGGAGCTCGGCGCGGCTCTGCGCTTCGTCGCGAGTCAGTACGGACATGCGGGCCATGCTGCCCGATCACACCGGCGACGCACAGGGGCGGGAGCGGTACGCGGCTTATGTCCGCCCCGGGGACGGGTGGTGCCGTACGACGGCGCTGGTGGGCGGTGGGTGCCGGGGTGGCGGCGGGTGTGGACGGGCCGTGCGGTCCTCGGGCACACCCCCCGCGTCCCGTGGTCAGGGTGTGTCGCCGGTCCCGCTGTTGACGGTGTCCTCGGCGATGGACTCGTGGTGCCTGATCACTTCGGCGATGATGAAGTTGAGGAACTTCTCCGCGAAGGCGGGGTCGAGTTTCGCGTTCTCGGCGAGGGCGCGCAGCCGGGCGATCTGCCGGGCCTCGCGGGCCGGGTCGGCCGGGGGCAGCCGGTGGACCGCCTTCAGGTGCCCGACCTGCTGGGTGGCCTTGAAACGCTCGGCGAGCATGTGGACGACGGCCGCGTCGATGTTGTCGATGCTGTCGCGCAGCCGGCCGAGCTCCGCGCGGACGGCGGGGTCGACGTCACCGGTACCGGTGTTGCTGGTGGTCATGGACGTCAACCCTAAGGGGGGTCGGCCGGGTGGTCCCCGAGGGCGTCGGTCCGGTCCTCGGGCACGGCCCGGCTCTGCTGGGCGCGGAAGCGCACGGGGGCGGTGCCGACGCGGCGGGTGAACAGCCGGGAGAAGTAGGCCGGGTCGTCGTAGCCGACGCGCCGGGCGACGGCGGCGACGGACAGTTCGGTGGTCGCGAGGAGTTCCTGGGCCCGGCCGAGCCGGATGCCGATCAGGTAGTCCTTGGGGCTGCAGCCGGCGACGCGGCGGACGGCGGTGCGCAGCTCGGCGGGGGTCATGCCGTGCCGGGCCGCGTGGTCGGCGACGGTCATGCCGGTGCAGGCGTCCCGGGCGAGCGCGTGCAGCACCGGATCGCCGTCGGGGGCGAGATCGGCGCGCGCGCGGCGCAGGGCGACGAGGAGTTCGTGCACGGCGGCGCCGGTCTCGACCTCCAGGAGGGGGTTGCCCTGGCGGGCGGCGCGGGCGATGCGGGTGATGACGTCCCGGGGCCCGGTGGCGTCCGCGAGGGGCACCACGGGCCGCTCGGGCTCGATGTAGCCGAGTTCCGTGTAGGTGGCGGTGTCGGGTCCGGTGAAGGTCACGAAGGCCTCGTCCCAGCCGGTGTCCGGGTCGGGTCCGTAGTGGTGCGGGACACCGGGCGTGAGCCACACCAGGGCGGGCGCGACGACGGCGGTGCCGCGGCCGTCGGGCGTGCGGTACCAGCCCCGGCCCGAGCTGATGACCACGGCGACGTGGTGCTCCAGCAGGCGCGGTCCCACGGCGGGCACCGCCCCGTACTGGAGGCCGACGCCCCAGCAGACCAGACCGAGCCGGCGGTGGACGGCGCCGGGTGTGAAGAACCGCATCCAGGTGTGGAAGGTCGGCGGTCCGCCCGGCACTGCGCGCTCCTCGCTGTCGGCTCTTTCGTCCAAGTGCTGCCGATCTTTGTCCATGGTCCGGGCGCCCGCCAGCAGGCCAGAGTGAACCCATGAGTGACTTCACGGTGGGCGAAACCGATTTCCTGCTGGACGGGCGGCCGGTGCGGCTGCTGTCCGGGGCGCTGCACTACTTCCGGGTGCACGAGGAGCAGTGGCGCCACCGGCTGGCGCTGCTGCGCGCCATGGGGCTGAACTGCGTGGAGACGTACGTGCCGTGGAACCTGCACGAGCCGCGTCCGGGTGACTTCCGGGACGTCGAGGCGCTCGGCCGCTTCCTGGACGCGGCGCGGGAGGCCGGCCTGTGGGCGATCGTGCGGCCGGGTCCGTACATCTGCGCGGAGTGGGAGAACGGCGGTCTGCCGCACTGGGTGACGGGCGAGCTGGGCGCACGCGCGCGCACGCGTGACGAGCGTTTCCTGCAGTACGTGGACAGCTGGTTCGGCCGGCTGCTGCCCGAGGTCGTCTCCCGGCAGCTGGACCGCGGCGGCCCGGTGATCATGGTGCAGGTGGAGAACGAGTACGGCAGTTACGGCTCCGACGCCGCCTACCTGGCCCATCTGACCGACCTGCTGCGCGCGCAGGGCGTCACGGTGCCGCTGGTCACCTCGGACGGCCCCGAGGACCACATGCTCACCGGCGGTTCGGTACCCGGGCTGCTCGCGACGGTGAACTTCGGCTCCCACGCGCGCGCGGCCTTCGAGACGCTGCGCCGCCACCAGGCCGCCGGTCCGCTGATGTGCATGGAGTTCTGGTGCGGCTGGTTCGACCACTGGGGCGGCGAGCACGTCGTACGGGACGCCGGTGACGCGGCGGACGCGCTGCGGGAGATCCTTGACTGCGGTGCGTCGGTCAACGTCTACATGGCGCACGGCGGCACCAACTTCGCCGGCTGGGCGGGCGCCAACCGGCCCGGCGGCGACCTGCACGAGGGGCCGCTGGAGGCGGACGTGACGTCGTACGACTACGACGCGCCGATCGACGAGTACGGGCGCCCCACGGAGAAGTTCTGGCGCTTCCGCGAGGTGCTCGCCGCCCACCACGACGGCCCGCTGCCGGAGCCGCCGCCCGCACCGGCCGTGCTGGACGCGGCGGCGGACGCCGCGGTGACCGGCTGGGCCCCCCTGACCGCCGTCCTGGAGACCCTGGGCACCGCGGAGCGCGTGCACGCCGTCCCGCCGACCTTCGAGGATCTGGGCATCGCCCGTGGCCTGGTCCGCTACGAGGCGGACGTCCCCGGTCCGCGCCAGCCGTACCCGCTGACCGCGCGGGGCCTGCGCGACCTCGCGGTGGTGTACGTCGACGGGACGCGGGCCGGGGTCCTCACCGAGGAGGAGCCCCAGCTCAAGGAGCCGATCGCGGGCCCCGCGCGCGTGGAGCTGTGGGTGGAGACCCTGGGCCGCGTCAACTACGGCCCCCGCTCGGGCGAGACGAAGGGCATCACCGGCGGCCTCCTGCACGAACGCCAGTTCCTGCACGGGGTACGCGCGCGCGGCCTGGACCTCGACGCCTTCGAGGACGGCGTGGACGCGGTGCCGTTCGGTGTCCTTCCGGAGGACGGCGCCCCGGGCCTGTACCGGGGCACGGTCACGGTGCCCGGCGCCGGGGACGCGCGCGTGGAACTCCCCGGCTGGACCCGCGGCTTCGTCTGGATCAACGGTTTCAACCTCGGCCGCTACTGGTCGGCGGGGCCGCAGGAGTCGCTGTACGTCCCCGGTCCGGTCCTGAAGGAGGGCGAGAACGAGATCTGGATCCTGGAGCTCCAGGAGACGAACCGGGCAACGGTGCGGCTGGCGCCCCTTTAGGGGCCCCGATCCTCCCTGTCCCCCGCATACTGTGGAAGAAGCTCCGGCAGCCTCTGTGGGGGTAGCGACGTGGCGAACGGCGGCCCGGTGGAACACGGCTACCCGCACCTGGACACCGTGCGGGCCGCCATCACGGCGTTGTACCGGCGCCTGTCGTACGACACCGTGCAGACCTTCGCCACCAGTGTGGCCCCGGTCGACGTCGCGTTCTGCGACACCGACGACCTCCACCTCGGCGCCCAGCGCGTCGCCCACGAGATCGTCCGGCACTTCCGCCTCCCCGACGCCCGCATGATCGTCGGCTTCCGGGACATGACGCACGCGGCGAACGTCGAACTGACCGCGGGCCCCGAGTACTTCGTCGAGCTGAACGACCGTTTCCGCAGCCACCGCGGGGACATCGGCGCGGCCCTCGCCCACGAGGTGACGCACGTCTACCTGCACCGTCTGGACCTGTCCTTCCCGAGCACCGGGGAGAACGAGATCCTCACGGACACCGCGGCCACGTACCTCGGCGCGGGCTGGCTGCTGCTCGACGCGTACCGGGAGCACGGGGAGGCGTCCCAGAAGCTCGGCTACCTCACCCCGGAGGAGTTCGGTTACGTCCTCGCCAAGCGGGCCCTGGTCTTCCACGAGGACCCGTCGGTGTGGTTCACCAGCCCGCAGGCCTACACGGCGTACCGGAAGGGGATGGCGCGGGCCCGCCAGGACGAGGAGCAGCCGCCGCTGACCGCGGCGGGCTGGGCGGGCCGCCGCCGCTATGCGCGCGACCGCCGCCACGCCCCCGCCGCGCCCGCCCAGCAGCCCGGCACCGGCACCGGCACCGGCACCGGCTACGCCTTCACCCCCGACGGCGGCGGGCGGCTGCGGGTCTCGTTCCCGTGCCCGACCTGCCACCAGCGGATCCGGGTGCCGGTCCGGGGCCGGCTCAGGGCACGCTGCTCGCTGTGCCGGACGGTGCTGGAGTGCGACACGTAGGCCGCGCCTCCGGCCGCAGCCACCGGTCGGTCAGGTCCCGTACACCGCTCCCGGCGGCGCCGCCTCCGCGAGCAGCTTCAGTGCCGTCTCCCCCGCCTCGGCCGGTGTCCACCGGGCTCCCTTGTCGGCGGTCGGGCCGGGCCGCCACCCCTCCATCACGGTGATCCGGCCACCCCCCGTCTCGAACACCCGCCCGGTGACCCCGGCGCTCGCGGCGGAGCCCAGCCAGACCACGAGCGGGGAGACGTTCTCGGGGGCCATCGCGTCGAAGCCCGAGCCGGGGGCGGCCATGGTGGCGGCGAACACGCGCTCGGTCATCCGGGTGCGGGCGGCCGGGGCGATGGCGTTGACCTGGACGCCGTAGCGGGCCAGTTCGGCCGCGGCGACCAGGGTGAGGCCCACGATCCCGGCCTTCGCGGCGCTGTAGTTGCCCTGCCCGACCGAGCCCAGCAGACCGGCCCCGCTGCTGGTGTTGACGATCCGCGCCACCGGCGTCCGCCCCGCCTTGGCCTCGGCCCGCCAGTGCGCGGCGGCGTGCCGCAGCGGCAGGAAGTGGCCCTTGAGGTGGACCCTCATCACCGCGTCCCAGTCGTCCTCGGCGAGACCGACCAGCATCCGGTCGCGCAGGAACCCCGCGTTGTTGACGAGGGTGTCCAGGCGGCCGTACGCGTCCAGGGCCGTCGCGACCAGGGACTCGGCGCCGGCCTCGGTCGCGATGTCACCGCCGTGCGCCACCGCCTCGCCGCCGGCCGCCCGGATCTCGGCCACGACGGCCCCGGCGGGGCCTGCCGGGCCTGCCAGGCCGGCCGGGCCGGGCCCGCCGTCGAGGCCGACGCCGAGGTCGTTGACGACGACCCGGGCGCCTTCGGCGGCGAAGGCGAGCGCGTGGGCCCGGCCGAGCCCGCGACCGGCGCCGGTGACGATCACGACCCGGCCCGCGCAGATCTGGCTCATCTCAGTCCTCCCTGCTGTGGTGGTCCTTGTTGGCGGTCGCGGCGTCGAGGAAGGCCGGCCGCTCTCCGCCGCCGTGCACGAGCAGGCTGGCCCCGGTGATGTAGGCGGCCGCGTCGGAGGCCAGGAAGACGGCGGCGGCACCGACGTCGGACGGGGCGGCGAGGCGCCCGAGCGGGACGGTCCGGGAGACGGCGTCGACGCCTTCCTGCCCGCCGTAGTGCAGGTGGGCCAGCTCGGTACGGACCATGCCGACGACGAGGGTGTTGACCCGGACCTCCGGCGCCCACTCCACCGCCATGGACCGGGCGAGGTTCTCCAGTCCCGCCTTGGCCGCGCCGTAGGCGGCCGAGCCCGGCGAGGGCCGGGCGCCGCTGACGCTGCCGACCATCACCACCGCCCCCTGGGCGCGTCTGAGCCGCTGGTACGCGGCGAGCGAGGCGGTCAGCGGGGCGACGAGGTTGAGCTCGATCACCCGGGCGTGCCGCTCGGCGTCGGCGTCGGCGAGCTGCCGGTAGGGGGTGCCGCCCGCGTTGTTGACCAGCACGTCGACCCGGGGCAGGGCGTCGAAGAAGGCGCGGACGGCGGGCGCGTCACGCAGGTCGAGAGGGGCGTACTCCACGCCGTCCAGGGGGTGTCGGGGCGGTCGGCGGGCGCAGGCCAGGACGCGGGCGCCGGCCTCGGCGAAGGCGCGGGCGATCCCGGCGCCCACGCCCCTGGTACCGCCGGTGACGACCACGGTCCTGCCGCTCGGCGAGTTGTCCACAGGGCCTCCCGCTCGTCCGTACCGGCTGCTAGCTTCGAAGCCTCACACCTAACAAATGTTTGGTGGAAAGGCAGCTGAGTGCGAAGGTAGCTGATGCGTCCATGGGTGTCTCCACCTCGTCCCCGGAAAAGGGAATCTCGCTCGTCACGGTCGGCTTCCCGCCGGTGAACGCACTGCCGGTGCGCGGCTGGTTCGAGCTGGCCGACGCCGTGCGCGCCGCCGGCCGTGACCCGGCGGTGCGCTGCGTGGTGCTGGCCGCCGAGGGCCGGGGTTTCAACGCGGGCGTGGACATCAAGGAGATACAGGCCGAGGGGAACGAGGCGCTGATCGGCGTCAACCGGGGCTGCGCGGAGGCCTTCGCGGCGGTGTACGAGTGCGAGACCCCGGTGGTGGCCGCGGTGCACGGTTTCTGCCTGGGCGGCGGGATAGGCCTGGTGGGCAACGCGGACGCGATCGTGGCGAGCGAGGACGCCGTGTTCGGCCTGCCCGAGCTGGACCGGGGAGCCCTGGGCGCGGCCACCCAGCTGTCCCGGCTGGTCCCGCCGCACCTGATGCGGACGCTGTACTACACCTCGCGCACGGCCACCGCGGCAGAGCTGCACGCGCACGGATCGGTGTGGCGGGTCGTGGCACGCGAGGAACTCGGGTCCACCGCGCTGGAGCTGGCACGGGAGATCGCCGCGAAGGACGGCCGGCTGCTGCGGCTCGCCAAGGCCGCCATCAACGGCATCGACCCGGTCGACGTACGGCGGAGCTACCGCTTCGAACAGGGCTTCACCTTCGAGGCCGCCCTCAGCGGGGTGGGCGGCCGGGTCCGCGACACCTTCGGGAAGGAGGGTGCGGGAAGTGACTGACAAGACGATGACCGCCGACGAGGTCGTGGCCCGGCTGACCAGCGGCATGACCCTCGGCATCGGCGGCTGGGGTTCCCGTCGCAAGCCGATGTCCCTGGTCAGGGCGCTGCTCCGGAGCGGGATCGACGATCTGACCCTGGTCTCGTACGGCGGTCCGGACGTGGGGATGCTGGTCGCGGCCGGCCGGGTGCGCAGACTGGTGACGGCCTTCGTCACCCTCGACTCCGTCCCCCTGGAACCGCACTACCGCGCGGCCCGCGAACGCGGCGGTCTGGAACTGACCGAGGTCGACGAGGGCATGTTCCTGTGGGGTCTGCGCGCGGCGGCGAACCGGCTGCCGTTCCTCCCGGTGCGGGCCGGCCTCGGCTCGGACGTCATGCGGGTCAACCCGCAGCTGCGGACCGTCACTTCGCCGTACGACGACGGGGAGACGTTCGTGGCGATGCCCGCCCTCCGGCTGGACGCGGCCCTGGTCCACGTCAACCGCGCCGACCGGCTCGGCAACGGGCAGTACCTCGGCCCGGACCCGTACTTCGACGACCTGTTCTGCGCGGCGGCGGACCGCGCCTACGTCTCCTGCGAACGGCTGGTGGACACCGCGGAGCTGACGAAGGCGGCGCCCCCGCAGTCGCTGCTGCTGAAACGGCTGGACGTGACGGGGGTGGTGGAGGCCCCGGGGGGCGCGCACTTCACGTCCTGCGCACCGGACCACGGCCGGGACGAGGACTTCCAGAGGCTGTACGCGAGCACCCCGTGGGAGGAGTTCTCGGCGCGCTTCCTGGCCGGTGACGAGCAGGCGTACCGGTCGGCGGTGCGCGACTGGCGGGAGGAGCAGGCCCGATGAACGTTCTCCGCTCCGAGTACTGCGTGATCGCCTGCGCCGAGGCCTGGCGCGGCTCGGGTGAGATCCTGGCGAGCCCGATGGGCCTGATCCCCTCCCTGGGCGCACGGCTGGCCCGGCTCACCTTCGCACCGGACCTGCTGCTGACCGACGGCGAGGCGACGCTCGTCCGCCCGGACGGGACGCCCGAGGGCTGGCTGCCCTACCGGCAGCATCTGGAGCTGGTGGCCGGCGGACGGCGGCACGTGATGATGGGCGCGAGCCAGCTCGACCGGTACGGCAACCAGAACATCTCGTGCGTCGGCGACTGGACACGGCCCCGGCGGCAGCTGCTCGGGGTGCGCGGGGCGTCGCTGAACACACTGAACAACCCGACGAGTTACTGGGTCCCGAAGCACTCCAGGCGGGTGTTCGTGGAGCGGGTCGACATGGTGTGCGGAGTGGGGTACGACCGGGTGGCCCGGCACCCGGGCACGGAACGCTTCCACCGGATCCACAGGGTCGTCACCGACCTCGGCGTCCTCGACTTCGAGACCCCGGACCACTCGATGCGGCTGGCGGCGCTGCATCCCGGGGTGAGCGTGGACCAGGTGCGGGAGGCGACGGACTTCGCTCTCGCGGTGCCGGAGGAGGTGCCGTTCACCCGTGAGCCGGACGAGGAGGAGCTGCGGCTGATCCGCGAGGTGCTGGATCCCGGTGGCGCGCGGACGAGGGAGGTCGCCGGCTGATGGAGACGGCGCTGACCCGGCTGGCCGGGATCCGGCATCCGATCGTGCAGACGGGGATGGGGTGGGTGGCGGGCCCCCGGCTGGTCTCGGCCACGGCCAACGCCGGCGCCCTCGGCATCCTGGCCTCGGCCACCATGACCCTGGACCAGTTGCGGGCCGCGATAGCGGAGGTGCGGTGCCGTACGGACGCCCCGTTCGGGGTGAACCTGCGGGCGGACGCGGCCGACGCGGGCGACCGGGTGCGGCTGATCGTCGACGGGGGCGTGCGGGTGGCGTCCTTCGCGCTGGCCCCCTCCCCCGAGCTGATCACCGAGCTGAAGGCGGCGGGCGTGGTGGTGATCCCGTCCGTCGGGGCGCGGCGGCACGCCGAGAAGGTGGCGGCGTGGGGCGCGGACGCGGTGATCGTGCAGGGCGGTGAGGGCGGCGGGCACACCGGTGAGGTGGCGACGAGCGTGCTGCTGCCGCAGGTGGTGGACGCGGTGCGGATACCGGTGGTGGCGGCGGGGGGCTTCTTCGACGGCCGGGGGCTTATGGCGGCGCTGGCGTACGGCGCGGCGGGGGTGGCGATGGGCACGCGGTTCCTGCTGACCTCGGACTCGACGGTGCCGGACGCGGTGAAGGCGAGGTACCTGGCGGCGACGGTCAAGGACGTCACCGTGACCCGGGCGGTCGACGGGTTGCCGCACCGGATGCTGCGGTCCGATCTGGTGACGGCGCTGGAGCGTTCGGGCGGGGCCCGGCGTCTGCTGCACGCGATACGGCGGGCGGCCGGGTTCCGGAGGCTGTCCGGACTCAGCTGGCGGCACCTGGTGCGGGACGGTCTGGCGCTGCGGCACGGCAAGGAGTTGTCGTGGAGTCAGGTGCTGCTGGCCGCGAACACACCGATGCTGCTCAGGTCGGCGATGGTGGACGGGCGTACGGATCTCGGGGTGATGGCGGCGGGGCAGGTCGCCGGGGTGATCGACGACCTGCCGTCGTGCGCGGAGCTGGTGGCACGGGTCATGAAGGAGGCGGAGGAGGTCAGGGCACGCCTCACGGCCGCTCGATGAACGTGCCGGTCACAGCCGCTCGATGATCGTCACGTTCGCCTGGCCGCCGCCCTCGCACATCGGCACCCTCCCCGACGGCCCCCTCGCACCGCTCGGCCCCTGGGGGCCTCCCGGGCTTCGGCGGCCTGCGCCGGACTCCGTCCGCCGACGTCACGGCCACGCTCTGCCCACTCCGGTCACAACCGCTCGATGATCGTCACGTTCGCCTGGCCGCCGCCCTCGCACATCGTCTGGAGGCCGAAGCGGCCGCCGGTGCGTTCCAGTTCGTGCAGGAGGGTCGTCATCAGCCTGACGCCGGTCGCGCCGAGGGGGTGGCCGAGGGCGATGGCACCGCCGTTGACGTTGACCCTGGCGGGGTCGGCGCCGGTCTCCTTGAGCCAGGCGAGGACGACCGGGGCGAACGCCTCGTTGATCTCGACCAGGTCGACGGCTTCGATGGTGAGGCCGGTCTTCTTCAGCGCGTGGGCGGTGGCCGGGATCGGGGCGGAGAGCATCCGGATGGGGTCCTCGCCGCGCACGGAGAGGTGGTGGACGCGGGCGCGGGGGCGCAGTCCGTGGGCGCGGACGGCCCGTTCGGAGGCGAGGAGCAGGGCGGCGGCGCCGTCGGAGACCTGGGAGGAGCAGGCGGCGGTGATGGTCCCGCCGTCGAGGACCGGCTCGAGCGCGGCCATCTTCTCCAGGGAGGTGTCCCGGCGCGGGCCCTCGTCCACCGCCACGTGGCCGTAGGGGACCGTCTCGCGCTCGAAGCGGCCTTCGTCGATGGCGCTCAGCGCCCGCCGGTGGGAGCGCAGGGCGAACTCCTCCTGGTCCTGGCGGCTGATGCCCCACTTGGCCGCGATCATCTCGGCGCCGGCGAACTGGTTGACGGGCTGCCGGCCGTAGCGGGCGCGCCAGCCGGCGCTGCCCAGGAAGGGGCCCTCGGTCAGGCCGAGCGGCTCGGCGGCCTGCCGGGAGGCGAAGGCGATGGGGATCTGGGACATGTTCTGGACGCCGCCGGCGACCACCAGGTCCTGGGTGCCGGAGAGAACGGCCTGCGCGGCGAAGTGCACGGCCTGCTGCGAGGAGCCGCACTGCCGGTCGACGGTCACCCCCGGCACCTCCTCGGGCAGCCCGGCCGCCAGCCAGCTGGTGCGGGCGATGTCACCGGCCTGCGGTCCCACCGCGTCGAGGCAGCCGAAGACGACGTCGTCGACGGCGGCCGGGTCCACGCCCGAGCGCTCGACCAGGGCGGTCAGCACATGGGCGCCCAGGTCGGCCGGATGGACCCCGCTCAGTCCGCCCCGGCGCCGGCCGACCGGCGTGCGCACCGCTTCGACTATGTAGGCCTCGGCCATGTCATCGACTCCCTGCCCAGAAAGGGGTTTTCCACGAATGGGTGAGCTACTCCCGGACGGCGATCCCGTCCAGCACCATCGACAGGTACTGCCGGGCGATCTCCTCCGGGCTGTGCTGTCCGCCCGGCCGGTACCAGGAGGCGGCGACCCAGACCGTGTCGCGCACGAACCGGTAGGTGAGGCGGACGTCGAGGTCGGCACGGAAGACGCGCGCGGCGACCCCGCGCTCCAGCGTGGCCAGCCACGCCTTCTCGAACCTGCGCTGGGACTCGGCGAGGAAGGTGAACCTGTCCTGCGCGACCAGCTGCTTGCTCTCCTTCTGGTAGATCGCGACGGCGGCGCGGTGCCGGTCGATCTCCCGGAAGGACTCGGTGACCAGGGCTTCGAGGGTCTCGCGCGGACCGAGCCCGGCGTCCAGGACGGTGTCGTAGCCGTCCCACAGCTCGTCGAGGAAGGTCCGCAGGATCTCCTCCAGCATCGATTCCTTGGAGTCGAAGTGGTAGTAGAGGCTGCCCGCGAGCATGCCCGCGTGGTCCGCGATCTTGCGTACGGTGGTGGCGTTGTAGCCCTGCTCGGCGAAGACCTCGGCGGCGGTGTCGAGGAGTTCGCGCCGCCGGGCGGGGGCGGCGGTCACCTGGGGCTTCTTCTTGGTCGGCACGGGTACATTCTCGTCCTACGGGTGCTGGCTGCTGACGGAGACGACCTCTCCGGTGAGGTACGAGGAGTAGCCGGACGCCAGGAAGACGATCGCGTTGGCGACCTCCCAGGGTTCGGCGTGGCGGCCGAAGGCCTCACGGGCGGTGAGGTCCGCCAGCAGTTCGGCGGAGGTCACCTTCACCAGGTGGGGGTGCATGGCGAGGCTCGGCGCCACCGCGTTGACCCGCACCCCGTACTCGGCCGCCTCGACCGCCGCGCACCGGGTCAGCGCCATCACCCCGGCCTTGGCCGCGGCGTAGTGCGCCTGTCCGGCCTGGGCCCGCCAGCCGACGACGGAGGAGTTGTTGACGATCACTCCGCCGTGCCCGCCGTCGCGGAAGTGCCGCAGCGCGGCCCGGGTGCACCGGAAGGTGCCGCCCAGGGTGACGTCGAGGACCCGCGACCACTGTGCGTCGCTCATGTCGACGAGCGCCGAAGTCCCGCCGAGTCCGGCGTTGTTGACGACGACGTCCAGCCGCCCGTGCGCGCGGACGGCGGTCTCGAACAGGCCCGCCACCTGCGCCTCGTCGGTCACGTCGCACGCGACGGCGCTCACCGCCCCGGGGAACTCACGGGCGAGTGCGGCCTCGTGCTCCTCGAGCCGCCGCGTGTGCGCGTCGCTGATCAGTACACGTGCGCCCTCCTCCAGGAAGCGCCGCGCGGTCGCCCCGCCGATCCCCGCCCCGGCCGCGGCGGTGATGACGGCGGTGCGGCCCGCGAGCAGACCGTGCCCGGGCACGTACTCCGGAGTCTCGACGCCTGTCATGGGGCCACGCTAACCTACCAAACAATTGTTAGGGAAGGACGGTGACGGAGGCAGTGGACCTGACCCACACCCCGGAGGACGAGGAGTTCCGCGCCGAGGCCCGCGCCTGGCTGACGGCGCACGTGCCGTCCCGCCCGCTGCCCTCCCTGGAGACCGCGGAGGGCTTCGCGGCGCACCGCGCCTGGGAGGCCGAACTGGCGGCCGACCGCTGGTCGGTGGTGTCCTGGCCCGAGCGGTACGGCGGCCGGGACGCGGGGCTGCTGCGCTGGCTGGTCTTCGAGGAGGAGTACTACGCGGCGGGTGCGCCGGGCCGGGTCGGCCAGAACGGCGTCAGCCTGCTCGCGCCGACCCTCTTCGACCACGGCACCGAGGAGCAGCGTGCCCGGGTGCTGCCGCCGATGGCCACCGGGGAGGCGGTCTGGGCACAGGCCTGGTCGGAACCCGAGGCGGGGTCCGACCTGGCCGCCCTGAGGTCCAGGGCGGTGCGGACGGCCGGGGGCTGGCTGCTGAACGGCCAGAAGACCTGGTCGTCGCGGGCCGCCTTCGCCGACCGCGCCTTCGGCCTGTTCCGCAGCGAGCCGGACACCCCGAGACCCCACCAGGGGCTCACCTACCTGATGTTCGACCTGCGCGCGCCGGGCGTGACGGTCCGGCCGATCGGCCGCCTCGACGGGAAGCCGGCCTTCGCCGAGCTGTTCCTGGACCAGGTGTTCGTGCCGGACGAGGACGTGATCGGCGAGCCGGGGCAGGGCTGGCGGATCGCCATGGCGACGGCGGGGAACGAGCGGGGGCTGACCCTGCGCTCACCGGGCCGGTTCCTGGCCTCCGCGGACCGGCTGGTGCGGCTCTGGCGGGAGCGGGGCGCCCCGGAGTCCGCCGCGGCCCGGGTGGCCGACGCCGTCGTCCGGGCCCGCGCCCATCAGCTGTTCACCTATGCGGCGGCCGCGCGTTTCCTGGACGGCGAGGCGCTGGGCCCGGAGTCCAGTCTCAACAAGGTGTTCTGGTCCGAGCTGGACCTCGCACTGCACGAGACGGCGCTCGATCTGCTCGGCGAGGAGGGCGAGTCGGCGGACACGGCGTGGTCCGAGGGGTACGTCTTCTCGCTCGCCGGTCCCGTCTACGCGGGCACCAACGAGATCCAGCGCGACATCATCGCCGAGCGCCTGCTCGGCCTGCCGAAGGGACGCCGCTGACATGCGCTTCCTCCTCGACACGGAGCAGCGGGACTTCGGGGACGCCGTGCGGGGCCTGCTCGCGGCGGCGGACACACCGAGGGTGGTGCGGGACTGGAGCCGCGGGGAGCACGCGAGCGGGCGGGCCCTGTGGGGTCGTCTCGCCGAGGCGGGGGTGTTCGCACTGGCGGTGCCGGAGGAGTACGGCGGGGTGGGGTACCGGCCGGTCGAACTCGCCGTCGCCTTCGTCGAGCTGGGGCGGTACGCGGTGCCCGGGCCGTTGGTGGAGACGGTGGCGGCCGCGGTGCTGCTCGGTGAGCGGCCCGATCCGGCGAAGCGGTTCCTGCCGGAGATCGTGTCGGGCGGGGCGATGGCGACGGTGACGATGTCCTTCGCTCGGCACGGGTACGGACCCGCGCTGGACGGGGACGCGGCGCAGCTGCGGCTGGCCGCCACACCGGAGGGACTGCGGTTGTCGCCCGGTGCCGGTGCGGTGCGCCGGTCGCTGGATCCGGCGCGCCGGCTCACGCCGCTGCCGCCCGTCGGTGAGCTGGTCGGCGCGGAGCCGCCGTGGGGGCGGGCGCTGCTCTGGGCGCGGCTGGCGACGGCGGCGCAGGCGCTGGGAGTGGGGGTCGCGTTGCTCGACCGGACGGTGGAGTACGTGCGGCAGCGCACGCAGTTCGGCGTGCCCGTCGGCTCGTTCCAGGCGGTCCGGCACCGGCTGGCCGATGTGCGGATCGCGCTGGAGTTCGCCCGGCCGCTGGTCTTCGGGGCGGCGGTGACGATGAGTCCGGCGGATGTGGCCGCGGCGAAGCTGAGCGCGTGCGAGGCGGGGTATGCGGCGGCGCGGGCGGCGTTGCAGTTGCACGGGGCGATCGGGTACACGGCGGAGTACGACCTGTCGCTCTGGCTGACCAAGGCGCGGGCGCTGCGGGGGGCTTGGGGGACGCCGGAGGAGTGCAGAGGGGTGGTACTGGGTCGTCGTTAGGCTGCGGGACGGTGGGGGGCTGGTCGCGCAGTTCCTCGCGCCCCTTTGGGGCGCGCGTTTCAGTGATCTCCTCGTGTCAGTTCCCGGTACTCCTCCTGGGTCGGTTTGGGGATGTGGGTGTCCGGGCCGAACATTCCCCTGGCCAGGCTCGCGCGCACCCGCTGCGAGAGCGTGACCTTGCGCCGTACGCCGTTCGCGTCCTCCAGGGGGCCCAGTTCGTACGGCGGGTTCTGTTCGTGCTGGGTGAGGGTGAACAGGTGGGCCTGGCTGAGGGGTTCGTGGACCTCGATGTACTCGCCGTGCGGAAGCATCTTGATGAGGCCGGTCTCCCTGCCGTGCAGCACCTTGTCGCGGTCCCGGCGCTGCAGACCGAGGCAGATCCGCTTGGTGACGACGAAGGCGAGGACGGGGGCGACGAAGACGGAGATCCGCACGAACCAGGTGATCGAGTTGATGGAGAGATGGAGGTGGGTGGCCACCACGTCGTTGCCGCCGCCGACCAGCAGGACGAAGTAGACGGTGAGCCAGGCGACGCCGAGGGCGGTGCGGACGGGGGCGTTGCGCGGCCGGTCGAGGATGTGGTGTTCGCGTCTGTCGCCGGTGATCCACGCCTCGATGAACGGGTAGACGCCGATGGCGAGGAGGAAGAGCGGGAAGAGCGAGAAGGGGATGAAGACGCCCAGCTCAAGGGTGTGGCCCCAGGCGTTGATCTCCCAGCCGGGCATGACCCGGATCAGTCCTTCGGAGAAGCCGAGGTACCAGTCGGGCTGGGCGCCGGTGGTCACCAGGTCCGGGCGGTAGGGACCGAAGGCCCACACCGGGTTGATGGTGGCGATGCCGCCGATGACCGCGAGGACGCCGAAGACGAGGAAGAAGAAACCGCCGGCCTTGGCCATGTAGACCGGCAGGAAGGGCATGCCGACAACGCTCTTCTGGTCGCGTCCGGGCGCCGGGTACTGGGTGTGCTTGTGGTAGAAGACCAGGATCAGGTGGGCGACGACCAGGCCCAGCATGATCCCCGGCAGCAGCAGCACGTGGATCGGGAAGAACCGCGAGATGATGTCGTGCCCGGGGAACTCCCCGCCGAACAGGAACATCGAGATGTACGACCCGACGATCGGGATCGACAGGATCGCGCCGTCGGCGAACCGGACGCCGGTGCCGGAGAGCAGGTCGTCCGGGAGCGAGTAGCCGGTCAGACCGGTGAGGATGGCGAGGAACAGCAGGGTCCAGCCGAGCAGCCAGTTGACCTCGCGGGGCTTGCGGAAGGCGCCGGTGAAGAAGACCCGCATCATGTGGACGACCATCCCGGCCACGAAGACCAGCGCCGCCCAGTGGTGGATCTGCCGGATCAGCAGTCCACCGCGCACGTCGAAGCTGATGTGCAGCGTCGACTCGTACGCCTTGGTCATGACGATGCCGTTCATCGGCCCGTAGCTGCCGTGGTAGACGACCTCGGCGCCGCTGGGCTCGAAGAAGAGCGTGAGGTAGACGCCCGTGAGGATCAGGATGAGGAAGCTGTAGAGGCAGATCTCCCCCAGCATGAAGGACCAGTGGTCCGGGAACACCTTGCGCATGTTGGCCTTGGCCAGGGAGTACAGTCCGAGCCTTCCGTCGGCCCAGTCCGCGAGCTTCTCCCCCCTGCCGGGCGGCGCCGCCCGGTCCGCCGAACTCCCCCGTGCCGCCTGACCGTTCACCGTTCGCGCGCCGTCATCCATACGTCGCCCGCCTCCCCGCCGGATCACCCCTCAGGGTGGCACGCCGGACCGCCACAGCCAACGGGGCGACGTGAACTCAGGCCACGGCGACGCCCGTTCCCAGGATGCCGGCCGCCCGTGCCGCCGCCAGCCACTGCGGGAACTCGCCGACGAGACGGTCGTACAGCTCGCCGTCCGGGACCTGTCGCGGGTCCGCACCGGCGTGGAAGAAGCCCGCGTTGTCCACCACCCGCTTCCCCGGCACCGCCAGCTCGTCGAGCTTGCGCAGGAAGTCGAACTGCTTGCTGTGCGGGTCGCCGAAGCCGACGAACTGCCAGAACAGCGGCAGTTTCGCCGCCTTGCACAGATAGCGTTCCGCGGCCGGCTTGTTGATCGGGCCGCCGTCGGTCTGGAAGACGACCAGGGCGGGGTCGGTGGCGCCGCTGTCGAGGTAGTGGTCGATGACGGCGTCCATGGCGAGGTGGTAGCTGGTCTTCCCCATGTGCCCGAGCCCGGCCGCGATCTTCTCGATCCGGCCGGTGTGCTCGGCCAGCTCGATGTCGGTGACCGCGTCGATGTCGGTGGAGAAGAAGACCACGGGCACCCGGCCGTCGTCGTCGAGGTGCGCGGACAGGCCGAGGACTCGGTCGGCGAGCGCCTGCACGCTGCCGTCGGCGTAGTACGGCTTCATGGAGCCGGAGTGGTCGACGACCAGGTAGACGGCGGCGCGCAGGCCGTCCAGACCGTGCTTGGTGAGGGAGATCCCGGCGGAGCGGTAGGCACCGACGAGGCCGGGCGCGGTCCGCTCCACCTTGCTGAGACTGATCGCGGCCATGCCCTGCTCCCCCTCGCCCTGGTTCAGGAGGCCGAGGTTACTTGATCGCGGAAAGGCGGCGGCGCCTGCCCATCGTCCGGTCGGGGACTGTGGGGCAGGCGCCGTCAGTGTTCCGTACGCCTTTGTACGGGACGTTCCTGGGGGTGCGTCAGACCATCAGCGAGCGGTCCGTCGGGCGGATCGGGGCCGGGAGGTCGCTCGCTCCGGTGAGGAAGCGGTCGACGCCCTTGGCGGCCGAGCGGCCCTCGGCGATCGCCCAGACGATCAGGGACTGGCCGCGGCCCGCGTCACCGGCGACGAAGACTCCGGGGACGCTGGTCTGGAAGTCCGCGTCGCGGGCGATGTTGCCGCGCTCGTCGAGGTCGACGCCGAACTGCTCGACCAGGCCGTTGACCCGGTCGGTGCCGGTGAAGCCCATGGCGAGGGTGACCAGCTGGGCCGGGATCTTCCGCTCGGTGCCCGGCTTCGGGGTCAGCTTGCCGTCGACGAACTCCACCTCGGTGAGGTGCAGCCACTGGACGTTGCCGTCCTCGTCGCCCTCGAAGTGGGTGGTGGAGACGGAGTAGACCCGCTCGCCGCCCTCCTCGTGCGCCGAGGTGACCTTGTAGAGCATCGGGAAGGTCGGCCACGGCTGGTGCGGCGCGCGGTCCTCGCCCGGCCGGGGCATGATCTCCAGCTGGGTGACGGAGGCCGCGCCCTGGCGGTGGGCGGTGCCCACGCAGTCCGCGCCGGTGTCGCCGCCGCCGATCACGACCACGTGCTTGCCCTCGGCCGAGATCGGGGAGGTGACGTAGTCGCCCTCCTGGACCTTGTTGGACAGCGGCAGGTACTCCATCGCCTGGTGGATGCCCTTGAGTTCACGGCCGGGGACCGGGAGGTCACGGGCCGTGGTGGCGCCGGCGGCGATGACGACGGCGTCGTACCGCTTCTTCAGGTCGGTCGCCTTGAGGTCGACGCCGATCTCGATGCCGGTACGGAAGCGGGTGCCCTCCGCGCGCATCTGCTCGATACGGCGGTTGATGTGCCGCTTCTCCATCTTGAACTCGGGGATGCCGTAGCGGAGCAGGCCGCCGATGCGGTCGGCGCGCTCGTAGACGGCGACCGTGTGGCCGGCCCGGGTCAGCTGCTGGGCGGCGGCCAGGCCCGCGGGGCCGGAGCCGATGACGGCGACGGTCTTGCCCGACAGGCGCTCGGGGGCCTGCGGGGCGACGGTGCCCGCGTCCCACGCCTTGTCGATGATGGAGACCTCGACGTTCTTGATGGTGACGGGCGGCTGGTTGATGCCGAGCACGCACGCCGACTCGCACGGGGCCGGGCACAGGCGGCCGGTGAACTCCGGGAAGTTGTTCGTGGCGTGCAGGCGCTCGGACGCCGCCGTCCAGTCCTCGCGGTAGGCGTAGTCGTTCCACTCGGGGATCAGGTTCCCGAGCGGACAGCCGTTGTGGCAGAACGGGATGCCGCAGTCCATGCAGCGGCTGGCCTGCTTGCTGATGATCGGCAGCAGGGAGCCGGGGACGTAGACCTCGTTCCAGTCCCTGACCCGCTCGGCGACGGGACGGGTCTCGGCGACCTCACGGCCGTGGTTCAGGAAGCCCTTCGGGTCAGCCATTGATCGCCGCCTCCATCATCTTCTCGTGGGTCTCGGTCTCGGAGAGACCCGCTCGCTCGGCGGCGTCCTTGGCGGCGAGCACTGCCTTGAAAGTGCCGGGAATGATCTTGCTGAACCGCTGCACGGCCACGTCCCAGTCGGCGAGCAGCTTCTCGGCGACCGTGGAGCCGGTCTCCTCGGCGTGCCGGCGCACCACGTCGTGCAGCCACTGCTTGTCGGTGTCGTCGAGGGCCTCGACGGCGTCCACGTTGCCGACGTTGACGTTGTCGACGTCGAGGTCGATGACGTAGGCGATGCCGCCGGACATGCCGGCCGCGAAGTTGCGGCCCGTCTCGCCGAGGACCACCGCGTGCCCGCCGGTCATGTACTCGCAGCCGTGGTCGCCCACGCCCTCCGAGACGACCGTCGCGCCGGAGTTGCGGACGCAGAACCGCTCGCCGGTGCGGCCGCGCAGGAACAGCTCGCCGCCGGTCGCGCCGTACGCGATGGTGTTGCCCGCGATGGTGGAGTACTCGGCGAGGTGGTCGGCGTTGCGGTCGGGACGCACGATCACCCGGCCGCCCGACAGACCCTTGCCGACGTAGTCGTTGGCGTCGCCCTCCAGGCGGAGCGTGACACCGCGCGGCAGGAAGGCGCCGAAGGACTGGCCCGCCGAGCCGGTGAAGGTGATGTCGATGGTGTCGTCGGGCAGGCCCGCGCCGCCGAACTTCTTCGTCACCTCGTGGCCGAGCATGGTGCCGACCGTGCGGTTGATGTTGCGCACCTTCACCTGGGCGCGCACCGGGTGGGCGTCGGTGGCGCTGGAGGCGGCCAGGGCGTCCGCGGCGAGCTTGATCAGCTCGTTGTCCAGGGCCTTCTCCAGGCCGTGGTCCTGGGCGACCGTCTGGTGCAGGGCGGCGCCCTCGGGCAGCTCGGGCACGTGGAAGAGCGGGGCCAGGTCCAGGCCCTGCGCCTTCCAGTGGTTCACGGCCCGGGTGACGTCGAGCGCCTCGGCGTGGCCGACGGCCTCCTCGATGGAACGGAAGCCCAGCTCGGCGAGGATCTCGCGGACCTCCTCGGCGATGAACCGGAAGAAGTTGACCACGTACTCGGCCTTGCCGGTGAAGCGGTCGCGCAGCACCGGGTTCTGGGTGGCGACGCCGACCGGGCAGGTGTCGAGGTGGCAGACGCGCATCATGATGCAGCCGGAGACGACGAGCGGCGCGGTCGCGAAACCGAACTCCTCGGCGCCGAGCAGCGCGGCGATCACCACGTCACGGCCGGTCTTCAGCTGGCCGTCGGTCTGCACGACGATGCGGTCGCGCAGGCCGTTGAGCAGCAGGGTCTGCTGGGTCTCGGCGAGACCCAGCTCCCAGGGGCCGCCCGCGTGCTTCAGCGAGGTCAGCGGGGAGGCACCCGTGCCGCCGTCGTGGCCGGAGATCAGGACCACGTCCGCGTGCGCCTTGGAGACACCCGCGGCGACCGTGCCGACGCCGACCTCGGAGACCAGCTTGACGTGGATCCGGGCCTTCGGGTTGGCGTTCTTGAGGTCGTGGATCAGCTGCGCGAGGTCTTCGATGGAGTAGATGTCGTGGTGCGGCGGCGGGGAGATCAGGCCGACGCCGGGGGTGCTGTGCCGGGTCTTGGCGACCCAGGGGTACACCTTGTGGCCGGGCAGCTGGCCGCCCTCGCCGGGCTTGGCGCCCTGGGCCATCTTGATCTGGATGTCGTCCGCGTTGACCAGGTACTCGGAGGTCACGCCGAAGCGGCCGGAGGCCACCTGCTTGATCGCGCTGCGCCGCGCCGGGTCGTAGAGGCGGTCCGGGTCCTCGCCGCCCTCACCGGTGTTGGACTTGCCGCCCAGCTGGTTCATGGCGATGGCGAGGGTCTCGTGGGCCTCGCGCGAGATGGAGCCGTACGACATGGCGCCGGTGGAGAAGCGCTTGACGATCTCGGAGACCGGCTCGACCTCGTCGACGGGGATCGACGGGCGGTCGCTCTTGAAGCCGAAGAGGCCGCGCAGCGTCATGAGGCGCTCGGACTGCTCGTTCACGCGGTCCGTGTACTTCTTGAAGATGTCGTAACGGCCGGAGCGCGTGGAGTGCTGGAGGCGGAAGACCGTCTCCGGGTCGAACAGGTGCGGCTCGCCCTCGCGGCGCCACTGGTACTCGCCCCCTATGTCCAGGGCGCGGTGGGCCGGCGCGATGCCGGAGGCCGGGTAGGCCTTGGCGTGCCGGGCGGCGACCTCCTGGGCGATGACGTCGATGCCGACGCCGCCGATCTTGGAGGCGGTGCCGTTGAAGTACTTCTCCACGAAGCCCTCTTCGAGACCGACGGCCTCGAAGACCTGGGCGCCGCGGTAGGAGGCGACCGTCGAGATGCCCATCTTGGACATGACCTTCAGGACACCCTTGCCGAGGGCGTAGATCAGGTTGCGGATGGCCGTCTCGGCCTCGATGCCCGGCAGGAAGGTGCCCGCGCGGACCAGGTCCTCGACGGACTCCATGGCCAGGTACGGGTTGACCGCGGCGGCGCCGAAACCGATCAGCAGGGCCACGTGGTGGACCTCGCGGACGTCACCGGCCTCGACGAGCAGGCCCACGTGGGTGCGCTGCTTGGTGCGGATGAGGTGGTGGTGGACGGCCGCGGTGAGCAGCAGCGAGGGGATCGGCGCGTGCTCGGCGTCCGAGTGGCGGTCCGACAGGACGATGAGCCGGGCGCCGTTCTCGATGGCCGCGTCGGCCTCGGCGCAGATCTCGTCGATGCGCGCGGCGAGGGCGTCACCGCCGCCGGAGACCCGGTACAGACCGGACAGGGTCGCGGCCTTGAAGCCGGGCATGTCGCCGTCGGCGTTGATGTGGATGAGCTTGGCCAGCTCGTCGTTGTCGATCACCGGGAAGGGCAGCACGACGCTGCGGCAGGACGCGGCGTTCGGGTCGAGCAGGTTGCCCGCGGGCCCCAGCGAGGAGCGCAGGGAGGTGACCAGCTCCTCGCGGATCGCGTCCAGCGGCGGGTTGGTGACCTGCGCGAACAGCTGGGTGAAGTAGTCGAAGAGCAGCCGCGGGCGGGCGGACAGCGCGGCGATCGGCGAGTCGGTGCCCATGGAGCCGATCGGCTCGGCGCCGGCCTTGGCCATCGGCGCCAGGATGACGCGCAGCTCCTCCTCGGTGTAGCCGAAGGTCTGCTGGCGGCGGGTGACCGAGGCGTGGGTGTGCACGATGTGCTCGCGCTCGGGCAGGTCGCTCAGCTCGATCTCGCCGGCCTCCAGCCACTCCGCGTACGGCTGTGCGGCGGCGAGGGTCGCCTTGATCTCGTCGTCCTCGATGATGCGGTGCTCGACGGTGTCGACGAGGAACATCTTGCCGGGCTGCAGCCGGCCCTTGCGGACGACCTTGGCGGGGTCGATGTCGAGGACGCCGACCTCGGAGCCGAGGACGACGAGGCCCTCGTCGGTGACCCAGTAGCGGCCGGGACGCAGGCCGTTGCGGTCGAGAACGGCGCCGACCTGGGAGCCGTCGGTGAAGGTGACGCAGGCGGGGCCGTCCCAGGGCTCCATCATCGTGGAGTGGAAGCCGTAGAAGGCGCGCCGGGCCTCGTCCATGGAGGCGTGGTTCTCCCACGCCTCCGGGATCATCATCAGCACGGAGTGCGGCAGCGAACGCCCGCCCAGGTGCAGGAGTTCGAGCACCTCGTCGAAGGACGCCGAGTCGGAGGCGTCGGGCGTGCAGATCGGGAAGATGCGGTCGAGCTTGTCCTGCGGGCCGAACAGGTCGGAGACCAGCTGGGACTCGCGGGCGCGCATCCAGTTGCGGTTGCCCTTGACGGTGTTGATCTCACCGTTGTGGGCGACGAACCGGTACGGGTGGGCGAGCGGCCACGACGGGAAGGTGTTCGTGGAGAACCGGGAGTGCACGAGCGCGATCGCGGACGCGAAGCGGCGGTCGGACAGGTCCGGGAAGAAGGGCTCCAGCTGGCCGGTGGTCAGCATGCCCTTGTAGACGATGGTCCGCGCGGACAGCGACGGGAAATAGACGCCCGCCTCGCGCTCGGCGCGCTTGCGCAGCACGAACGCCTTGCGGTCCAGCGCGATGCCCTCGCTGGCGTGGTCGGTGACGAAGACCTGCCGGAAGACCGGCATGGTGGAGCGGGCGGTGGCGCCGAGCAGCTCCGGGGCGACCGGGACCTCGCGCCAGCCGAGGACGGTGAGGCCCTCCTCGCCCGCGATCGTCTCGATCCGCGAGACGGCGTCCTGGGTGCCGTCCTCGGGGAGGAAGGCGACACCGACGGCGTAGGAACCGGCCGCCGGCAGCTCGAATCCGGCCACCTCGCGGAAGAAGGTGTCGGGCACCTGGGAGAGCAGGCCCGCGCCGTCACCGGAGTCCGGCTCGGAGCCGGTGGCGCCGCGGTGCTCCAGGTTGCGCAGCACCGTGAGCGCCTGCTCGACCAGCGCGTGGCTCGCCTCGCCGGTGAGGGTGGCCACGAAGCCGACGCCACAGGCGTCGTGCTCGTTGCGGGGGTCGTACATACCCTGCGCAGCAGGGCGAGCATCCATGAAGGACCAGTTCTGGCCATTCGCGGAGTGCTGGGACGGCTGGCGCGGCGTACGCATCGGCTCTCCCGTCGTCGTCAGTGGCATATAGCAGGTGCCGAGGGACGACGCTGGCCCTCTGCGTTTTTGTTGCGAAATTTCACGCAGGTTACATGATGGAGCGGTTCTCGGGAACCGGATACTCCGTTCCAACATGCGGACGCCGCAGGGGTTCGCGGCGGGGTACCGCGCTCGGCGGTGAAGGCGAGGGGGACCGATCCGGACAGATCCGTGTCCATCGGTCCGAGGGGGCGGGGTTGAGCGTCGTGTCACCCCAGGGGTGCACGACAGGCGTCATTGCCTGCGGCGCTTACGGCTCATGCCCAGTGGTTAAGCATTCGAAACCAGCGAGTAACGGCTACTTATGCGGCCCAACGCATAAGTAGCGGTTCACCTATCCTACGGCCGTTCCGAACAGCGTGCCCAGGGCGTACGTCACACCGGCCGCGGCGCCGCCCAGCGCGAGCTGCCGAAGTCCGCTGAACCACCAGCTGCGCGCGGTCACCTTGGCCACCACGGCACCGCAGCCGAACAGCCCGGCGAGCGCCAGCAGCAGGGCCGGCCACAGCGCGGTGGCGCCGAGCAGGAACGGCAGGACCGGAAGAAGCGCGCCGAGCGCGAACGAGCCGAAGGACGACACCGCGGCGACCAGCGGCGAGGGCAGATCACCGGGGTCGATGCCCAGCTCCTCGCGGGCGTGTATCTCCAGCGCCTGCTCGGGGTCGGCGGACAGCTGCCGTGCGACCTCGCGCGCGAGCGCGGGCTCCACGCCTCGCGCCTCGTACAGCGCGGCCAGCTCGGCCTCCTCGTCCTGCGGGTGCCGGCGCAGCTCCCGGCGCTCGACGTCCAGCTCCGCCTCGACCAGCTCGCGCTGCGAGGCGACGGAGGTGTACTCGCCGGCCGCCATGGAGAAGGCGCCGGCGGCGAGACCCGCGAGACCGGTGATGACGATGGTCTGATGTCCGACGGCGCCACCGGCCACACCGGTCATCAGGGCGAGGTTGGAGACCAGCCCGTCCATGGCACCGAAGACGGCGGGCCGCAGCCAGCCCCCGTTGACGTCCCGGTGGGTGTGGTTGTCGCGGTGGGCTTCGTGGAGCGTCGCCTCGGTGTCGATGATGGCCATGAGGGGTCCCCCTGGAGTCACGTGAGAAAGCCTCGAATAAGCTGAGGCAAAGCTAACTTTGGACATGTTCTATCTTTTGACAACGGCAACATTACGTCGCCGCATTCCCTGCCGCCAGCAAGGAAAGGCTCGGCTAACCTGCGGCTTTACCCTTCCGTGCTCAGCCGTGCGTCAGGCCGCGCAGATGTCGACCGGGTGATGTGAAGGCCTCCGAGGCTGCGGTCAACCGCCGTTGGTGGGACACATCCGCAAACGGTTCCGCGCCCGCGCGCGAAGCCCCTCCCGGAGAGGCCCGCCCATGTCATCGATCGCCTGCGCCCCGTCGGCCCCCGCTCCCGAAGGACCCGCGCCCGCACCGCACGACCGGGCACGGGGCGCGCTGCTGGGACTGGCCGTGGGGGACGCGCTCGGGGCGCCGGCGGAGAACATGAAGCCCTCCGAGATCCGGGCCCGCTGGGGCCGCGTCACGGGATACGTCACCGACCACCCCGCGGGCACGGATGACACGGAGTACGCGATCTTCTCCGGGCTGCTCCTCGCCCGCCACGGCTCGGCGCTCACCGCCGCCCATGTCGAGGCGGCCTGGCACGAGTGGATCGCCAGCCGCGCCGAGGGACCCTTCAAGGGCGCGGGCTTCAGCGAACGCGGCACCCTGGAGAACCTCCGCCGCGGTCTCGCCGCTCCGATCTCCGCCCAGCACCGGCACGCCTGGAGCGACGGGCTGGCTATGCGGGCGGCGCCCTTCGGGGTCTTCGCGGCCGGCCGGCCCGCGGAAGCGGCCCGCCTGGTCGCCATCGACGGCTCCGTGAGCCACGAGGGCGAGGGCATCTACGGCGGCCAGGCGGTGGCGGCGGGCGTCGCGGCGGCGATGGCGGGGGCTCCTCCCACGGCGGTGATCGCGGCCGCGCTCGCGGTGATCCCGGACGACTCCTGGACGGCGCGTTCGCTGCGCCGGGGGGTGTCGGTGGCCCACCGCGGGGAGCGGGCGGTCCGCTCGGCGGTGGTGATCGGCGGCTACCCGTGGACGGACCTGGCCCCCGAGGCGGTGGCCCTGGCCTTCGGGGCGTACGCGTCGGCGGACGGCGACTTCCGGGAGTCGGTGCTGACGGCCGTCAACATGGGGCGGGACGCGGACACGACGGCGGCCGTGGCGGGCGCCCTGGCCGGAGCGACGCGGGGCGAGGGGGCGATCCCGGCGGAGTGGGCCGCGGCGATCGGCCCGGCCCGGGGGAGCTGCCTGCCGTCGATGGCGGGCCAGCACGTACTGAAGGTGGCGGAACTGCTGACGGCGGCGGCCCGCCGAACACCGACACACCACGACCCGGCAGGCCCACGCGATCAATCGCCGCACGACGGAACGCCCCTGGAGACCCAGCCGCCCTACGACCCGAGCGCCCCGCCGGCAGGGCCGCCCCACGACCCGACCACCCGGCAAACACGGCCACTCCCCGACCGAGCCACCCCACAGACGCAACCACCCCACACCCCAGCCACCCCTCTCGCCGAGGTCGTCCTCAGTGAGGGCCGGTCGTGAGGCGGCGGCGTATCGAGGGGCTCTTTCTCGGGCTCGCCGCGGGTGACGCCGCCGGCTGGCCCGCCGCCCGGCACCGCGCCGCCCGGATGCCGGAGTGGACCCGCCGCCTCACCCGCGAACTGGACACCTTCGCCGAGCAGAACGCGACCACCACCCTCCCCGTCCCCATCGCCCTGAACCAGCCCCCCGAGCCCCTGCGCCTCGGCCCCTCCGACGACGCCGAGTGGGCGGCCTTCGCCGCGGAAGCCGTGCTGCGCGCCGGCGACGACACCGCCCTGGCCGACCTCAGCCGTGAGCTCCGTACCCGCGCCGCCATCGACCTCACCTGGACCGCCGTGGCCTCCGAGGTCGCCGCCGCGGCGGAGCGCGCCCCCGAGATCGAGTCCGCCGTGCTCCCCCTGCGCGCCCGCATCTCGGTGCGCGCCGGCCTCGGCAACCTCGCCACCGGGCTGCGCCCGCCCGCCAGCGGCCACGACAACCCGCACTACTTCGACGACGCCGCCTGCGTCCGCGCCTGCGCGCTCGCCGTCGCCCATCCCGGCGACCCCCGACGCGCCGCCGACCTCGCCGAGTTCGACGCCCGCTACACGCAGGACGGCGACGGGGTGCACGGCGCCCGCGCCATGGCCGCCGCCCTGGCCCTCGCCCTCGCCGGCGCCGAGGTGGAGACCTGCGTGGCCGCGGCCCTCGCCGAACTCCCCGAGCCCACCGAGATCGGCCGCAACGCCCGGCACGCCCTCACCCTCGCGGGCGCCACCGACACCGCGTTCGCCCTGATCCCCCTCCTCGAACACGAAATCGTCGACCACGTCTACAGCTACGGCATCGCCGCCGCCGAGACCGTCCCCGTCGCCCTCGCCCTCGCCACCGCCGCGCGCGGCCGGATCGCCGAGGCCGTACCCGCCGCCGCCTGCCTGTCGCGGGTCGCCGACTCGGCCCCCGCCCTGGCCGGCGCGCTGACCGGCGCCCTCGGCGGCGCGGAGTCGATCCCGCCGTCCTGGCGGGACGCCTGCCGCACCCTCTCCGGCTGCGCCCTGCCCCGCCTCACCGGCACCGACCTCGTGGAACTCGCCGAACTCCTGGAAGCCACACAACCGGCCCGTCCAGGTGGATGATTCGGTGCATGACGCCCATAGGAGATGAAAGCACCGGCGCTTCCCTCGACGAACGGATCACCGGGGCCCTCGTCGGCGCCGCCGTCGGTGACGCCCTCGGCGGCCCGGTCGAGGGCTACTCCCCCGACCAGATCCTCGAACGCCACGGCGGCCGCGTGCACGGCATCGTCGGCCCCTGGCACGGCGATCAGTGGCGCACCGCCCGTCCCGTCGCGCCTTACCACAAGGGTGACGGGCACGTCACCGACGACACCTTGATGACCCATGCGCTGGTCCGGGTGTACGACCGCGTCCGCGACCACCTCGACGCGTACGCGATCGCCGAGCACCTGGTCCCGGACCTGATGACCACCCCGCGCTGGATCCCCGAACTGGAGGCGGAGACCCTCCCCCTCCACCGTGTCTTCCTCGCCGAGAAATGGCTGGCGGCGCGCCTGCACTACGGCCACGTCGACCCACGGGAGGCCGGCGTCGGCAACATCGTCAACTGCGGTGCGGCGATGTACATGGCCCCGGTCGGCCTGGTCAACGCGGCCGACCCGCGGGCCGCGTACCACGAGGCGCTGGACGTCGCGGGCGCCCACCAGTCGTCGTACGGCAGGGAGGCGGCGGGCGTCTTCGCGGCGGCGGTGGCGGCGGCGGCCTCGCCGGGGGCGACCCCGGACTCCGTCGTCGGCACCTGTCTGTCGCTGGCGAAGGACGGCACGCGCGAGGCCGTCGAACGGGTCTGTGACGTGGCCGCGCGCCACTGCGACTTCGAGTCGGCGCTCACCCCCCTGCGGGAGGCGGTCGCCCCGTACGACACGGTGGGCCCCGACTACCGGTCCCCGTCGCTCGGCGCCCGCCGCCCCTCCCGGCTGCACGCCGTCGAGGAACTCCCCGTCGCGCTGGGCATGGTGCTGGTGGCGGACGGCGACTACCGGCGGGCCGTGCTCGGTTCCGTCAACTACGGCCGGGACTGCGACTCCATCGCGACGATGGCGGGCGCGGTCGCCGGGGCGCTGGGCTCGCCGGTGCCGCAGGAGTGGTCGAAGCGGGTGGCGGAGGCGAGCCGTCTCGACCTCTGGGAGCCGCCGCGCGTCCTGGCCGCGGTGGCCCGGGAGGTCTTCGCCCGTGACGTCGGACGCCGCCGCGCCCACGAGGAGTCCTTCGCCCGTCTCGGAGGCCCGAGTTGCTCCGACTGACCTGGGTCCAGCCGGAGGACCTGCTGGGCCACGAACTGCGCCAGGCCAGGCAGGACGGACGGGAGCCGTCGGCCGTCGAGGCGCGGTGGCGGGCGGCGGGGGGCGCGGACGCGCCGGACCGGGCGGGCGCGTCCCCGGACCGGGCGTCCCGATACCTGCGCCAGCTGGCGGAGGACCTGCTCGACGAACTCGCGGACCTGCCCAGCCGGTTGAACGAGCCGACGGATCTGGCCGCGATCAAGGCGCTGTGTCCGCAGTGGCCGACCGCCCCCCGGGGAGGGCGGTGCGGACCGTCGTGCGACTGCGGGTGCGATGTGGCTGATCGCGCCCACGCGGCGGAGCCGCACATGTCCCGGCCCCCCGCCCCTGCGGGGCGCGCTGCCCAGCCGTGTCCCGCCCAGCTGCCGTGTCCTGCCCAGCTGCGGGCAGGCGTGCCGCAGGGCGGCACGGGTGGGCGCAGCGGCATCGTGCTCGCGCCGGTGAGCGACACACCCCGCCCCCAGCCCCCGCCCGCGCGCGCCTACCACGCCGCCTGGCTCGGCCGTGCCGTCGGGTGCCTGCTCGGCAAACCCGTCGAGAAGCTCCCCCTGGGCGCCGTCCGTGACCTCGCCCGCGCCGCCGGCAACTGGCCCCTGAACCGCTACTTCACCGCCCGGGGCGTCCCCGCCGAACTCCTCTCGGCCCACCCCTGGAACCGCCGCTCGGCACCCACCTCCCTCGCCGAGAACATCGACGGCATGCCCGAGGACGACGACCTCAACTACTCCCTCCTCAACCTCCTCCTGCTCCAACGCCACACGAAGGACTTCACCACCACCGACGTGGCCGCCCTCTGGCTCGACGAACTCCCCGCCGGCCGCACCTTCACCGCCGAACGCGTCGCCTACCGCAACCTGCTCAGCGGCGTCGAGCCCCCGGGCACCGCCCGCCACCGCAACCCCTTCCGGGAGTGGATCGGCGCCCTGATCCGCGCCGACGTGCACGGCTGGACCAACCCCGGCGACCCGGCCGCCGCCGCCGAACAGGCCCACCGCGACGCCACCCTCACCCACACGGCCAACGGCGTCTACGCGGCGATGTTCACGGCGGCCGTCATCGCGACCGCCGCCACCGGCACCCATGACGTCCACGCCTGTCTGCGCACCGGCCGGTCCGTCGTCCCGCCCCACTCCCGGCTGGCGAAGGCGGTCGACCACGCGATCCGGCTCGCCGAACGCCACGCCGACTTCGACACCGTCGTCGACGCGCTCCACGCCGTCCACTCCCCCACCCACCACTGGGTGCACGCCATCCCCAACACCGCTCTGCTCGCCGCCGCGCTCACCCACGCGGACGGCGACTTCAGCGGCTCCGTCACCCGCGCGGTGAGCGGCGGCTGGGACACCGACTCGAACGGCGCGACCGCCGGCTCCGTCGCCGGACTGCTCGCGGGCGACCCCGACGCCCTCCCGGACCGCTGGACCACCCCGCTCAAGAACCGACTCGCCACCTCCGTCGCCGGCTTCGACGGCACCGGCTTCGACACCCTCGCCCACCTCACCCACCTGGAGGCGACCCGCCCATGACCCATATCGCCGTACTCGGCAGCACCAACATGGACCTCGTCGCGTACGCCGAGAAGGCCCCCCGGCTCGGCGAGACCGTGCCGGGGCGGGAGTTCCGTACGATCCCCGGTGGCAAGGGCGCCAACCAGGCGATCGCCGCCGCCCGCGCCGGCGCCACCGTCTCGATGATCGGCGCGGTCGGCCACGACTCCTACGGCGCCCGGCTGCGCGAGACCCTCGAACACTCCGGTGTGGACACCGACTCGCTGCGCACGATCGAGTGCCCCTCCGGTACCGCGCACATCGTCGTGGACGACGAGGGCGGCAACGCGATCGTCGTGGTCCCCGGCGCGAACGGCACCGTCGACCACCTCGCCCCGGGCGACGAGGGCGTCATCGCCTCCGCGGACACCCTGCTCCTCCAGCTGGAGATCCCGCTCCCCGCGGTCGTCGCCGGTGCCCAGGCCGCCCGCAGGCACGGTGTCCGCACCGTCCTGACCCCCTCCCCCGCCCGCCCCCTGCCGCCCGAACTCCTCGACAACATCGACCTGCTGGTGGCCAACGAACGGGAGGCGGCCGCCCTCACCGACCGGACCGACCCGCGTGATGCCGCCGCCGCCCTGCTCGGCCTGGTGCCCCAGGTCGTCGTCACGCTCGGCGCGGCCGGCAGCCTCTACCTCACCCGGGACGCCGCGCCCCTGGTGATTCCCGCGCCCCGGGTGACCGCCGTCGACTCGACGGGGGCCGGCGACACCTTCGTCGGGACGCTCGCGGTGGCCCTGGCCGAGGAGAAACCGGTCCGCGAGGCCCTGTCCTGGGCCGCCGCCGCGGCCGCGCTCGCCGTCCAGCGGGAGGGGGCGTCGACATCGATGCCGTACCGCCCGGAGATCGACGCCCAGTACACGGCATGAGGACGACGACACCGGCCGGGCCCCTCGGCGGACTGCGCGTCCTGGATCTCGCCACTCTCTTCGCCGGGCCCCTCGCCGCCACCCTGCTCGGCGACTTCGGTGCCGATGTCGTCAAGGTCGAGCACCCCGCCAAGCCGGACCCCTCCCGGGGGCACGGCCCGGCCAAGGAGGGCGTCGGCCTGTGGTGGAAGGTGCTCGGCCGCAACAAGCGCGCCATCACCCTCGACCTGTCCAAGCCCGGGGGCCGCGCCACGCTGCTGAAGCTCGCGGCGACCGCCGACGTGGTCATCGAGAACTTCCGCCCCGGCACTCTGGAGAAATGGGACCTGGGCTGGGAGGAGCTGTCCGCGGCGAACCCGCGCCTGATCCTGACCCGCGTCACCGCCTTCGGCCAGTTCGGCCCCTACGCCCACCGCCCCGGCTTCGGCACCCTCGCCGAGGCGATGAGCGGGTTCGCGGCGATCACCGGCGAGCCGGACGCCCCGCCCACGCTGCCGCCGTTCGGTCTGGCCGACTCCATCGCGGCGCTCGCGACGGCGTACGCGGTCCTGACCGCGCTCGCCGGCCGGGACCGCACCGGCGAGGGCCAGGTCGTCGACATGGCGATCATCGAGCCGATCCTGACCGTCCTCGGCGCCCAGCCCACCTGGTACGACCAGCTCGGCTACGTCCAGGAGCGCACCGGCAACCGCTCCGCCAACAACGCCCCGCGCAACACCTACCGCACGGCGGACGGGGACTGGGTCGCCGTCTCCACCTCGGCCCAGTCGGTCGCGGAACGCGTGCTGCGGCTGGTCGGCCGCCCGGAGCTGATCGACGAGCCGTGGTTCGCGACGGGTGCCGAGCGGGCCGCGCACGCCGACGTCCTCGACGCGGCGGTCGGCGACTGGGTCGCCACCCGCTCCCGTGCCGAGGTGCTGGCCGAGTTCGAGAAGGCGGAGGCGGCGGTGGCGCCCGTCCAGGACGTCCGGGACGTCATGGCGGACCCGCAGTACCAGGCGCTGAACACGATCATCACCGTCCCCGACCCCGAACTCGGTCCGCTGCGCATGCAGAACGTCCTCTTCCGGCTCTCCTCGACACCCGGCGCGATCCGCTGGGCGGGCCGCCCGCACGGCGCCGACACGCACGCGGTCCTCACCGAGCTCGGCCTGACCGGGGCACAGCTGCGGGCCCTGCGCGAGGAGGGCGCCGTATGACCACGGTGGCGTTCCCCCTGACCTGGCTGTACGTCCCGGGCGACCGGCCGCGGGTCGTGACCAAGGCGCTGGTGTCGGGTACCGACGTGGTGGTGATCGACCTGGAGGACGCGGTCGCCCCCGACCGCAAGGACTACGCCCGCGCCGCCACCGCCGAACTGCTCACCCACCGCCAGCCCGTCCCGGTGCACGTCCGGATCAACGGCCTGGGCACCCCCTGGGCCGAGGCCGACCTGGCGGCCCTGCTCGGCCTCCCCGGCCTCGGCGGCCTGCGGCTGCCCAAGGTCACCGGCCCGGCCGACATCCACCACGTCACCGCCCGGACCACCGCCCTGCCGCTGTACGCACTCCTCGAATCGGCCCTCGGCATCGAACACGCCTACGCCATCGCCGCCGCCCATCCCGCCCTGCGGGGCATCTCCCTGGGCGAGGCGGACCTACGGGCCGATCTCGGCGTACGGGACGACGTCGGCCTGGACTGGTCCCGTTCGCGGATCGTGGTCGCCGCACGGGCGGCGGGCCTGGCCCCGCCGCCCCAGTCGGTGCACCCCGACACCCGCGACCTGGGCGGCCTGGCCGCCTCCTGCGCGCACGGCCGCGCCCTGGGCTTCCTGGGCCGCGCCGCCATCCACCCCCGCCAGCTCCCGGTCATCGAGCGGGCCTACCTCCCCACGGAGGCGGAACTGGAACGGGCGGAAACGATCATCAAGGCGGCCACCGCGGAACAGGGCGCCCAGGCCCTCCCGGACGGCAGCTTCATCGACGCGGCGGTAGTGGCGGCGGCCCGCAGAACCCTGTCCCTGGCCTCCCACAGGTGACCTGCGAAGAGGGCGCCCGAGCAGGTCCCGGGCGCCCTCTTCGTCGTCTGCCGAAGGTCAGCTCTTCTTGGTCGGCGCCGCTCCGGCCCCGTCCTTGACCTCGCCGGAGCCGTCCTCGGCCGCGTCGTCCGACGCTGCCCCGGGCTCCGCTTCCGGCTCGCTCCCGGCGGCCGCCGCCTCGGGGGCCTCCCCGGTCTCGACGGCACCGTCGGCCGCAGCGGCTCCGTCGGTCCCGTCGTCGTGGGCGCCCGGCTCCACCACGGCCTCCCGGCCCGGCCGCTTCTTCGCGAGGAGCACCATGTACAGCACCGCGAGCAGGAACACGATCATCGCGGTCCAGTCGTTGAGCCGCAGACCGAGGATGTGGTGGGCGTCGTCGACGCGCATGTACTCGATCCAGCCGCGGCCCACGCAGTACGCGGCGACGTACAGGGCGAAGGCCCGGCCGTGTCCGAGCGTGAAGCGGCGGTCGGCCCACATCACGAGGAAGGCGACGCCGATGCACCACAGCGACTCGTAGAGGAACGTCGGGTGGTAGTAGCCGGGGACGCGGCCGCCCTCGGAGGAGGTGATGTGCAGGGCCCACGGCAGATGGGTCTCGCGGCCGTACAGCTCCTGGTTGAACCAGTTGCCCCAGCGGCCGCAGGCCTGGGCGAGGGCGATGCCGGGGGCGATGGCGTCGGCGTAGGCCGGGAGCGGGATGCCCCGGCGCCGGCAGCCGATCCACGCGCCCACCGCGCCCAGCGCGATCGCGCCCCAGATGCCGAGGCCGCCCTGCCACACCTTGAACGCGTCGACCCAGTCACGGCCCGCGCTGAAGTACAGCTCGTAGTCCGTGATCACGTGGTACAGACGCCCGCCGACCAGGCCGAACGGCACGGCCCAGACCGCGATGTCGGCCACGGTGCCGGCTCGCCCGCCGCGGGCGATCCAGCGCTTGTTTCCGAGCCAGACGGCTACGAAGACACCGATGATGATGCAGAACGCGTAGCCGCGCAGCGGAATGGGACCGAGGTGGATCACTCCGCGCGAAGGGCTGGGAATGTAGGCAAAGGTTTCCATGGCAGGGTCGACGCTACCGTGCCGGACCGGGGCGACGGCAACCAGCCCGGCTACGGCTCCATAACAGGGGCGTGAGAATCGCTTGCGCCGCCTTACCCCTTGTTCGCGTCCTCGACCAGCTGCTTCAGCTTGGCCGGGGTCATCGTCTGGTCCTGGTAGATGTTCTTGCCGTCGAGCAGGACGGTGGGCGTGCCGCTGAACCTGCCCGCCTGGAAGGCCTGGTTCGACTTCACCACCCAGGCGGTGTGCGTGCCCTTGTCGACACACGTGCGGAAGGCCGGTGTGTCGAGGCCCTTGACCTTGCCGGCCAGCCCGGTCAGCTTGGCGCTGCCGGCGAAGGCGTCGTCGGTCTCCTCGGGCTGGTTCTCGTACAGCACGTCGTGGAAGTCGCGGAACTTCCCGGCGTCCTGGGCGCAGGCGGCCGCGTTGGCCGCCTGCCGGGAGCCGCTGCCGCCGAGGTTTCCGTCGATGAGGGTGGCCAGGTGGTACTCGATCCTGAGCTTGCCGGAGTCGACCAGCTCGTGGAGCGTGGGCCGGTACGCCGTCTCGAAGGCCCGGCAGGCCGGGCAGCGGAAGTCCTCCCAGACCGTGAGCGTCGCCTTGGCGCCGTCCTTGCCGACCGGGATGGCGAGGCTGTCCTTGCCCTGCGCGCCCGACGGCGCCACCACCGGGCCGGAGCTCTCGCTCTTCTTGTCCTTGCCCGCGTTCGCGGCGACGACGCCGATCACCGCGGCCAGGCCGAGGACGCAGACGACGCTCGCGCCCACGATCAGCGCCCGCCGCCGCCTGTCCGCGGCCTTCTGCTTCTCGCGCTCGACCGCCAGCCGCTCGCGGGCCATCCGCTTTCCGTCACGATTCTTCTCGCTCACACCCCCAGAACGAACCGGGGAGGCGCACCGCGCCTCCCCGGTCCCAGGTCCACCCGTTCGAGTGACCGAATGTTCTGTCGTGCCCGGGGCCCGATCGGCGACCGGGCCACCGCGCTACGCCAGTCCGCGCACGCCCTTCGCGAGGTGCCCGGCGAGTTCCCGGACCGCCGTCACGCCGGCCGCGTCGTCCGGCGCGTCCAGCATCCGCTTCACGAAGGCCGAGCCGACGATCACCCCGTCGGCGAAGCGGGCGACCTCGGCGGCCTGGACCGCGTCGGACACGCCGAGGCCGACGCAGACGGGCAGCGCGGTGCCGGTGGCGCGGGTGCGCGCCACGAGCTCCTCGGCCTGGGCGCCGACGGATTCACGCGTACCGGTGACACCCATCAGCGACGCCGCGTAGACGAAGCCGCTGCCCGCCGCGGTGATCGTGGCGAGCCGTTCGTCCTTGCTGCTGGGCGCCACCACGAAGACGGTCGCGAGGCCGTGCTTCTCGGCGTGCTCCCGCCACAGTGCCGACTCCTGGACCGGCAGGTCGGGCAGGATGCAGCCGGCGCCGCCCGCCTCGGCCAGCTCGGCGGTGAACCGCTCGACGCCGTAGCGGTCGATGGGGTTCCAGTACGTCATGACGAGGATCGGCTTGCCGGTGGCCTCGTGGGCCTCCCTGACCGTGCGCATGACGTCCGCGATCCGCACGCCGCCCCGCAGGGCGATGTCGTCGGCGGTCTGGATGACCGGACCGTCCAGGACCGGGTCGCTGTGCGGCAGCCCGACCTCGACGACGTCGGCTCCGCCGTCCAGAACCGCCTTGACGGCGTCGATGCCGCCGTCCACGGTCGGGAACCCGGCCGGGAGGTAGGCGATGAGGGCGGCGCGGCCCTCGGCCCGGGCACCGGCGAGGGTGTCCGACAGCAGCTGGATGTTCCCGCTCACTTGGCGTCCCCCTCGATCTCGGCGGTGGCGGCGGCGTCGGCGGCCACCTCGGCGTCGGTGTCGTACAGCCCGAAGTAGCGCGCGGCGGTGTCCATGTCCTTGTCGCCGCGCCCGGAGAGGTTGACGACGATCAGCCCGTCCGCGCCGAGCTCCCTGCCGACCTCCAGGGCGCCGGCGAGGGCGTGCGCGCTCTCGATGGCCGGGATGATGCCCTCGGTGCGGGAGAGCAGGCGCAGGGCCTGCATGGCCGCGTCGTCGGTGACCGCGCGGTACTCGCCGCGGCCGGAGTCCTTGAGGTAGGAGTGCTCCGGGCCGATGCCGGGGTAGTCGAGGCCGGCGGAGATCGAGTACGGCTCGGTGATCTGGCCCTCGTCGTCCTGGAGGACGTAGGACCGGGAGCCGTGCAGGATGCCGGGCTCGCCGGCGGTGAGGGTGGCCGCGTGCTCGCCGGTCTCGACGCCGTGCCCCGCGGGCTCGCAGCCGATGAGGCGGACGGTCTCGTCGGGGATGAAGGCGTGGAAGAGGCCGATGGCGTTGGAGCCGCCGCCGACGCAGGCGATCGCGGCGTCCGGGAGGCGGCCGGCGCGCTCCAGGAGCTGGCGGCGCGCCTCGACGCCGATGACCCGGTGGAAGTCGCGGACCATGGCCGGGAAGGGGTGGGGTCCCGCGACCGTGCCGAAGAGGTAGTGGGTGCGGTCGACGTTGGCCACCCAGTCGCGGAACGCCTCGTTGATGGCGTCCTTGAGGGTGCGGCTGCCGGACTTCACGGCGATGACCTCGGCACCGAGCATCCGCATCCGGGCCACGTTCAGGGCCTGCCGCCGGGTGTCGATCTCGCCCATGTAGATGGTGCAGTCGAGGCCGAACAGGGCGCAGGCGGTGGCGGTGGCGACACCGTGCTGGCCGGCGCCGGTCTCCGCGATCACCCGGGTCTTGCCCATTCGCTTGGTGAGCAGGGCCTGGCCGAGCACGTTGTTGATCTTGTGGGAGCCGGTGTGGTTGAGGTCCTCGCGCTTGAGGAAGACGCGGGCGCCGCCGGCGTGTTCCGCGAAGCGGGGGACCTCGGTGAGGGAGCTGGGGCGGCCGGTGTAGTTGACCAGGAGGTCGTCGAGCTCCCGGGCGAACTCGGGGTCGTGCTTGGCCTTGTCGTACTCGACGGCGACCTCGTCCACGGCGGCGACGAGGGCCTCCGGGATGAACTTGCCGCCGAAGGCGCCGAAGTAGCCCTCGGGGGAGGGCACCTGGCCTTCGGGGTCAGGGAAGAAGAAATCGCTGGGCATGCCAGAACCTCACGGTGAGTGCGTGTGAAAAGACACTGTTCGCCGTGGGGGCGGAGTCCGTCGTACGACCTCAGGCCGCATGTGGCTGGTCGCGCAGTTCACCGCGCCCCTGAGGGGCGCGCTGCCATCGGCGGCCGTTCACCTGTCCCGGTTCGTCCCCGATGACGTAGCGGACGCGGCGGCCGTGGACCCGGCGGGCCGGCGCACGGCAACCGCGTGGGCGGCAGCCGCGCGCGAGGCGCGCGTACCGGTCCACTGTCGTCGTCACCGTGGGAGTCATCGGGGTCAGCCTAGCGGGTGGTCAGGAGCGGCCGTGCCGGAGTGCGGGGTGTTCGCCCGCCGCCACCAGGTCGGCCACCGCCGACTTGGGGTCGCGGCCCGTCACCAGGGACTCGCCGACCAGGACCGCGTCGGCGCCCGCGTTGGCGTACGCGATCAGGTCGTGCGGGCCGCGGACGCCGGACTCGGCGACCTTGACGAGGTTCTCGGGGATCTCGGGGGCGACGCGCTCGAAGGTGGCGCGGTCGACCTCCAGGGTCTTCAGGTTGCGCGCGTTGACGCCGATGATCTTGGCGCCCGCGTCCACCGCGCGCTCGACCTCGTCCTCGTCGTGGACCTCGACGAGCGGGGTGAGGCCGATGGACTCGGCGCGCTCGATCAGCGACTCCAGGGCCGGCTGTTCGAGGGCGGCGACGATCAGCAGCGCGAGGTCGGCGCCGTACGCCCGGGCCTCCCACAGCTGGTACGACGTGACGATGAAGTCCTTGCGCAGCACCGGGATGTCCACCCGGGCCCGGACCGCCTCCAGGTCGGCCAGCGAACCGCCGAAACGGCGCTGCTCGGTCAGGACCGAGATGACGGCCGCGCCGCCCGCCTCGTAGTCGGCGGCGAGTCCGGCCGGGTCGGCGATCGCGGCCAGCGCGCCCTTCGACGGGCTGGAGCGCTTGACCTCGCAGATGACCTTGACGCCCTCACCGCGCAGCGCGGCCACGCCGTCCTTGGCGGCGGGCGCCTTCGCCGCGCGCTCCTTGAGCTCGTCGAGGCTGACGCGCGCCTGCCGCTCCGCGAGGTCGGCACGGACTCCGTCGATGATCTCGTCGAGCACACTCACGCGAGCGGCCCCCTTCCGGACGGTTCTTCAAGGCGGTCAATCCCACAGGTAAAAAACCCATGGTCAATCCGATGGTATCCGCAGGACGGCACAGTCCTCGCATCGGTGCTCCAGCGCTCCCCCTACCTGGACCTTCCGTAGTTGATCAAGGATGCAACCAGCCACCGAACGGCAGGTTCCGGACAACCGTGAAGACCAGCACCAGCGCGCCGAGGCCCCACATCTGCACCGGCCGCAGTTCGATCCGGGCGGGCCGGCCGCGGACCGCGCGTGCCACCCAGACGGTCCACACCACGGCGAAGGCCAGGTAGGCGGCGACCGCGGCCGCGTTGTCCTGGAGCGCGGCCAGGACGTCGCCGTGGACGAAGGCGTGCGCGCTGCGCAGGCCGCCGCAGCCGGGGCAGTACAGGCCGGTGAGCCGGTAGAGCGGGCAGACCGGGTAGTGGCCGGGCTGGTTGGGGTCGACGGTGCCGACGTAGGCGAAGGCCCCGGCCACCGCGGCCAGCACCCCCGCGGGCACGGCCAGCCGCCCGCGCAGCGAGGACGGCACCGGGGCGGCGGCTGTGCTGGGGCTGTCGGGGTTCACGCCTCGCATTGTGCCCCGTACGGCCGCCGCACGCGCGAGAGGGGCGCCCCCGACGTCTCGGGAGCGCCCCTCTCGGGAAGAGGTGCGGGTCAGCTCTTGGCGCCGGCCGGTTCCGGGGTGACGGCCGGGGCGGTGTGCTGGAGCGCACCGGAGCCCTTCGGCTGGCCGAGACCCATGGAGCGCATGACCATGCCGACCACGCCACCGAGAAGCACGATCACCATTCCGGCCCAGAAGCCCACCGGCTGCGCCATCACCATGAAGGCACCGGCTACGCAGAAACCGATGAAGGCGATGGTGACGCCGGTCCAGGCGGCCGGGGTGTGACCGTGGCTGCTGCCCGCCATGACTTGCTCCTCATTTGACTGGTGCGTGTCGTACGGGCCGTCCGTGCGAGCTCGTACGTGTCCTTACGGACGCTCGTCCTCCATTGTCCCGTACGCGTACCCGTGAGATGAGCGGGGGTGGCGTCTGATTCGCCACACCGACGCGCTACGCCCCCGTGGGGTCCTCTCCCCGGTCCAGCGCCTTCCAGATGTCCTCGGGACGATCGGGGTCCACCGGCTTCGGGGCGCGGCGCGGGCGGTCCGCGCCGGTGCCGCGCTCGTAGCGCCCGGACATCGCGGGCCACAGCCGGCCGTAGCGCAGCGCGAGCAGCCCGGCGACCAGGATGAGGGCGCCGCCGACCGCGGCGACGTACGGCCAGCCGGTGTGGCTGAGGGCGTCGACCGTGGCGGAGGTGTCGCCGCTGGCCTGTGCGGCCTTCTCGTCGAGCGCGGAGTCGTCGGAGGCACCGAACAGCGCGGCGGCGGTGATCCCGGCGCCGGAGAGCGCGAGCAGCCCGGCGACCACGGAGCGACCGGCCCTGCGGACGGCGAAGACGGCGACGAGCGCGGCGAGGCCCACTATCGCGAGGGCCGCGGGAACACCCGTGACGTCGCTGCCCTTCGCGGTCAGCGGGAAGGCGCCGCCGGCCACCGTCGCGGTGCCCTCCGCCCAGCGCTGCCGGGTGGAGAGCAGGGCCACGGCCGCGCCGAGCGCACCGAGCAGCAGCGCCGCCGCGAGGCTGCGGCGGCCGGACCGCTCGGGTGCGGCGGCTTCGGAAGAGGGGTGAGGAACAGCAGTCACGTACTCCACTATCGCCTGAACCCGGGGCGAACGGTCACCCGGGGTGGGGTGAGAAGCACCCCATTCGCCGGGCCCGGGCGCCTACTTGCCCAGTCGGTTGGCCGTGTGTACGGCGCGCAGCACCGCCGCCGCCTTGTTGCGGCACTCCTGGTCCTCGGCGACCGGGTCGGAGTCGGCGACGATGCCCGCGCCGGCCTGGACGTACGCGGTGCCGTCGCGCAGCAGGGCGGTGCGGATGGCGATCGCGGTGTCGGAGTCGCCGGCGAAGTCCAGGTAGCCGACGCAGCCGCCGTACAGCCCCCTCCTGGAGGGCTCCAGTTCGTCGATGATCTGCATCGCCCGGGGTTTGGGGGCGCCGGAGAGGGTGCCGGCCGGGAAGCAGGCGGTGAGCACGTCGAAGGCGGTGCGGCCCTCGGCGACCTTTCCGGTGACCGTCGAGACGATGTGCATGACGTGCGAGTACCGCTCGACGGACATGAAGTCGACGACCTCGACGGAGCCCGGCTCGCAGACCCGCCCCAGGTCGTTGCGGCCGAGGTCGACGAGCATCAGGTGCTCGGCGCGCTCCTTGGGGTCCGCCATCAGCTCGTCGGCGAGGGCCTGGTCCTCCTGCGGGGTGGCCCCGCGCGGCCGGGTGCCGGCGATGGGGTGGACCAGGGCCCGCCCGTCCTCGACCTTGACCAGCGCCTCCGGGGACGAGCCGACGACGTCGAACCCCTCGAAGCGGAACAGGTACATGTACGGCGACGGGTTGGTGGCCCGCAGCACCCGGTAGACGTCCAGGGCGCTCGCCGTGCACGGGGTCTCGAAGCGCTGCGAGGGGACGACCTGGAAGGCCTCGCCCGCGCGGATGCGCTCCTTGACGTCCTCGACGGCCGCCTGGAAGTCGGGCCCGCCCCACAGGGCGGTGTACTCGGGGAGTTCGGAGGGCGGCAGGACGGCGGGCGGCTGGGCGACCGGGCGGGAGAGGTCGGCCTCCATCGCGTCGAGGCGGGCGATCGCGTCGGCGTAGGCCTCGTCGACGCCCGTGTCGAGGTCGTTGTGGTTGATCGCGTTGGCGATCAGCAGGACCGAGCCCTCCCAGTGGTCCATGACGGCCAGGTCGCTGGTGAGGAGCATGGTCAGCTCGGGCAGCTTCAGGTCGTCGCGCTCCCCCGGGCCGATCTTCTCCAGGCGGCGCACGATGTCGTAGCCGAGGTAGCCGACCATGCCGCCGGTGAACGGCGGCAGGTGCTCGGTGTGGGGGGTGTGCAGGGCCTCGATGGTGGCGCGCAGGGCGGCCAGCGGGTCGCCGTCGACGGGGACGCCGACCGGCGGGGTGCCGAGCCAGTGGGCCTGGCCGTCGCGGGCGGTGAGGGTGGCGGCGGAGCGGACGCCCACGAAGGAGTAGCGGGACCAGCGGAAGGCGGTGCGGCCGTTCTCGGCGGACTCCAGCAGGAAGGTGCCGGGGCGTTCGGCGGCGAGCTTGCGGTAGAGCGCGACCGGGGTGTCGCCGTCGGCGAGGAGCGTGCGGGTGACCGGGATGACGCGCCGGTCGGTCGCCAGCTTGCGGAAGGTCTCGAGGTCCATGGCGGCAGACCTTACTGATCCGAGGCGGGCGGGCCGGAATCGGCGCCGTCACCGCCGGCCGGGAGCAGCACGTCGGCGTCGAAGCAGGTCCGGTCGCCGGTGTGGCAGGCGGCGCCCACCTGGTTCACCTTGACCAGCACCGTGTCGGCGTCGCAGTCCAGCGCGACCGACTTCACCCACTGGACGTGGCCGGAGGTGTCGCCCTTGACCCAGTACTCCCGGCGGCTGCGCGACCAGTAGGTGCAGCGTCCGGTGGTGAGGGTCCGGTGCAGCGCCTCGTCGTCCATCCAGCCGAGCATCAGCACCTCGCCGGTGTCGTACTGCTGGGCGATGGCGGGCAGCAGGCCGTCGGCGCTGCGCTTGAGGCGGGCTGCGATCTCCGGGGCGAGGCCACCGGACGGGGACGCGCCCGTCGTACCGGTCGTACTGGTCATGCCTGCCATTGTGCCGCGCGGCACCGACAGTCACGGAACGTGTCCACTGTCCGGACGGTGAGTGTGGTCGTAGGCTGATCCCATGTCGACCTTCGCCAAGCGTGAACGGCTCCTGCTCGCCGACCTCTTGGAGACCGCCGGTCCCGAGGCGCCGACCCTCTGCGAGGGCTGGCTGACCCGTGATCTGGCCGCGCACGTGGTGGTCCGCGAGCGCCGGCCGGACGCCGCCGGGGGCACGATGATCAAGGCGCTCGCGCCGCGTCTGGAGAAGACGACGGCCGAGTTCGCCGCGAAGCCGTACGAGGAGCTGATCCAGCTGATCCGTACCGGCCCGCCGCGCTTCTCCCCCTTCCAGCTCAAGCAGGTGGACGAGGCGGCCAACACCGTGGAGTTCTACGTGCACGCCGAGGACGTCCGACGGGCCCAGCCGGACTGGTCGCAGCGCGAGCTGGACCCGGTCTTCCAGGACGCCCTGTGGTCCCGTCTGGAGCGCACCGCCCGGCTGCTGGGCCGGGGGGTCCCGACCGGGCTGGTGCTGCGCCGTCCCGACGGGCAGACGGCCGTCGCCCACCGCGGCACGCCCGTGGTGACGGTGACCGGCGAGCCCTCCGAGCTGCTGATGTTCGCCTTCGGCCGGCAGAGCGCGGCGAAGGTCGAGGTGGACGGCGACGAGAACGCGATCGCCCAGCTGACCGAGTCCAGGCGGCTGGGCATCTGAGGAGAGCCCGATGATCAAGGTCGCGATGACGAACGTGTACGTGGACGACGTGCCGCGAGCGCACGCCTTCTACACGGGCATCCTCGGCTTCGAGACCCGCACCCACCTGGACCTCGGCGGCGGCACCCTCTTCGTCACGGTCGGCGCGCCCGGGGGCGCCCAGCCGGACCTCCAGCTGCTCCTGGAGCCCGGTGACGGGCCCATCGCGGAGCCGTACCGCAAGGCCGTATACGAGGCGGGGCTCCCGGCCATCGTCTTCTCGGTGGAGGACATCCGGGCCGAGTACGACCGACTGCGCGCCCTGGGCGTCCGGTTCACGCACGAGCCGCAGGAGCAGGGCCCGGTGATCGCGGCCGTCCTGGACGACACGGTCGGCAACTACGTCCAGCTGGCCCAGCCGAAGGACCGGGCGGCCTGAGCGGCCTCCGCGGGCTCAGCGGGGCAGCTCGGCCCGGCGCAGCGCCGGTGCGACCAGGGCGACCACCCCGCCGAGCCCGCAGACCGCGGCGCTGACGACGTACACCGGGCCGAGTCCGAAGGCGCCGACGGCGGCCGCCGAGACGGGCATGGTGAGCGGGGCGAGGCCCAGGCTGACGAGCCCGCCGGCGAAAAGCCCCGGCGTCCGTGCCGGGGCTCAGGTTCGGGACGGCGTCACCGCACCGGGTGGCCCGCCTCCCGCAGGGTCTGCTTCACCTCACCGATCCTCAGGTCGCCGAAGTGGAAGACCGACGCCGCGAGCACCGCGTCCGCGCCCGCCGAGACCGCCGGGGGGAAGTGGGCGAGCGCGCCCGCGCCCCCGGAGGCGATGACCGGGACCGTGACGTGCTTGCGGACCGCGGTGATCATCTCGATGTCGTAGCCGTCCTTGGTGCCGTCCGCGTCCATCGAGTTGAGCAGGATCTCCCCCGCACCCAGTTCGGCCGCCCGGTGCGCCCACTCGACCGCGTCGATGCCGGTGCCGCGGCGGCCGCCGTGGGTGGTCACCTCGAAGGAGCCCGACTCGGAGCGGCGGGCGTCGACCGACAGGACCAGCACCTGGCGGCCGAAGCGTTCCGCGATCTCCCGGATGAGGTCCGGGCGTGCGATGGCCGCCGTGTTGACGCCCACCTTGTCGGCGCCGGCGCGCAGGAGCTTGTCGACGTCCTCCGCCGTACGGACGCCACCGCCGACCGTCAGCGGGATGAACACCTGCTCGGCGGTGCGGCGCACCACGTCGTAGGTGGTCTCCCGGTTGCCGGACGACGCGGTGATGTCCAGGAAGGTCAGCTCGTCGGCGCCCTCGGCGTCGTACACCTTGGCCATCTCGACGGGGTCGCCCGCGTCGCGCAGGTTCTGGAAGTTCACGCCCTTGACGACCCGGCCGTTGTCCACGTCCAGGCAGGGGATGACTCGGACCGCCAGGGTCATGAATCCACGGCTCCTCTGTGTGCCTCTGTGCCTCTAGCCTCGGAAGGCTTCCAGTTCCACTTCGACCAGGATGCGCGGGTCGACGAAGCCCTCCACCACCAGCAGGGTGGACGCCGGGCGCACCGCGTCGAAGATCTCCTTGTGGGCCCGTCCCACCGCGTCCACGTCCCGTACGTGGGTCAGGTACATGCGGGTCCGGACCACCGAGTCGACGTCGAGCCCGAACTCGCCGATCGCCTCGATGGCGCTGGTGAAGGCCACCTTGGCCTGTTCGTACGGGTCGCCCTCGCCGTACAGCACCGTCCCCTTGAAGGACGTCGTACCGCCGACCAGCACCCGGTCGCCCGCCGCCACGGCGCGCGCGAATCCGAAACTCTCTTCCCAGGGACTTCCGCTCTGCACGCGCCGTACGGCTCCGGACGTCATGACGACACAGCCTCCAAGGCCTCTTCCAGGGTGAACGCCTTCGCGTACAGGGCCTTCCCGACGATGGCGCCCTCGACACCGAGGGGTACCAGCTCGGCGATCGCGCGGAGGTCGTCCAGCGACGACACGCCGCCGGAGGCCACGACCGGCCGGTCGGTGGCCGCGCACACGTTCTTCAGCAGCTCCAGGTTCGGGCCCTGGAGGGTGCCGTCCTTGGCGATGTCGGTGACGACGTAGCGGGCGCAGCCCTCCTTGTCGAGGCGGGCCAGCGTCTCGTACAGGTCGCCGCCGTCGCGGGTCCAGCCGCGGCCCCTGAGGGTCGTACCGCGCACGTCCAGGCCGACGGCGATCTTGTCGCCGTGCTCGGCGATGACCTTGGCGACCCACTCCGGGGTCTCCAAGGCGGCCGTACCGAGGTTGACGCGGGTGCAGCCGGTGGCGAGGGCGGCGGCCAGGGTGGCGTCGTCACGGATGCCGCCGGACAGCTCGACCTTGATGTCCATGGCCCTCGTGACCTCGGCGACCAGGGCGCGGTTGTCGCCGGTGCCGAAGGCGGCGTCCAGGTCGACCAGGTGCAGCCACTCGGCGCCCGACCGCTGCCAGGAGAGGGCGGCCTCCAGGGGGGAGCCGTAGGAGGTCTCGCTGCCCGACTCGCCGTGCACGAGGCGGACGGCCTGGCCGTCGCGGACGTCGACGGCGGGGAGGAGTTCGAGCGTGCTCACAGTGTTCCGATCCAGTTGGTGAGGAGCTGGGCGCCGGCGTCGCCGGACTTCTCGGGGTGGAACTGGGTGGCCCACAGGGCGCCGTTCTCCACGGCCGCGACGAACGGCTTGCCGTGCGTCGACCAGGTCACGAGCGGCGCCCGGATGGCGGCGTTGTGCGTCTCCAGCGCCCACTCGTGGACGGCGTAGGAGTGCACGAAGTAGAACCGCGCGTCGGCGTCCAGTCCCGCGAACAGCTGGGAGCCGTCCGGTACGTCCACGGTGTTCCAGCCCATGTGGGGCACGATCTCGGCCTGCAGCGGCTCGACGGCGCCCGGCCACTCGTCGAGGCCCTCGGTGCGGACGCCGTGCTCGATGCCGTGCCCGAACAGGATCTGCATGCCGACGCAGATGCCCATCACCGGCCGCCCGCCGGACAGCCGGCGGTCGATGATCCAGTCCCCGCGGGCCTCCCTGAGGCCCTGCATGCAGGCGGCGAAGGCGCCGACGCCCGGCACCAGCAGCCCGTCCGCGTTCATGGCCCTGTCGAAGTCACGGGTGATCTCGACGTCGGCCCCGGCGCGGGCGAGGGCGCGCTCCGCGGACCGGACGTTGCCGAAGCCGTAGTCGAAGACCACCACGCTCCTGGGAGCGGTCAATTCCACACCTCCAGCCTCATGACGCCCGCCACCAGGCACATCGCGGCGCCTATCGACAGCAGCACGATCAGGCTGGTGGGCATCTTCTGCTTGACGAAGGAGATGATGCCGCCGACCAGGAAGAGGCCGACGACGATCAGGACGGTCGAGAGGCCGTTCACAGCGCGCCCTTCGTGGAGGGGAGGATGCCGGCCGCGCGCGGGTCACGCTCGGAGGCGTAGCGCAGCGCCCTGGCCAGCGCCTTGAACTGGCACTCCACGATGTGGTGCGCGTTGCGTCCGTAGGGCACGTGCACGTGCAGGGCGATCTGCGCCTGGGCCACGAAGGACTCCAGGATGTGCCGGGTCATCGTGGTGTCGTACTCGCCGATCATCGGCGCCATCTTCTCGGGCTCGGTGTGCACGAGGTACGGGCGGCCGGACAGGTCGACGGTCACCTGGGCGAGGGACTCGTCCAGCGGGACCGTGCAGTTGCCGAAGCGGTAGATGCCCACCTTGTCGCCGAGCGCCTGCCTGAAGGCGGCGCCGAGGGCGAGGGCGGTGTCCTCGATGGTGTGGTGGGAGTCGATGTGCAGGTCGCCGTCGGTCTTCACGGTGAGGTCGAACAGGCCGTGCCGGCCGAGCTGGTCGAGCATGTGGTCGTAGAAGCCGACGCCGGTGGCGATGTCGGTCTTGCCGGTGCCGTCGAGATCGATCTCGACCAGGACCGAGGTCTCCTTCGTGGTGCGCTCCACGCGCCCTACGCGGGTCATGCGTCCAGCTCCTTCTTGACTTCACGTACCGCGTCGAGGAACGCGTCGTTCTCTTCGGGGGTTCCGGCGGACACCCGCAGGAAGCCGGGCACGCCGTTGTCCCGGACGAGGACCCCCCGGTCGAGGATCTTCTGCCACACGCCGTGCGGGTCCGCGAACCGCCCGAACTGCACGAAGTTGGCGTCGGACTCGGTGACCTCCAGGCCCAGCGCCCGCATCTCGGCCACCAGCCGGTCCCGCTCGGCCTTCAGCTGCTCCACGTACTTCAGCAGCGTGCCGGTGTGCTCCAGGGCGGCCAGGGCGGTCGCCTGGGTGATCGCCGACAGGTGGTACGGCAGTCGCACGAGCTGGACCGCGTCCACCACCGCGGAGTGCGCGGCGAGGTAGCCGAGGCGCAGGCCGGCCGCGCCGAAGGCCTTGGACATGGTGCGGGAGACGACGAGATTCGGCCGACCTTCGAGCAGCGGCAGCAGCGAGGCGCCGTGGCTGAACTCGACGTACGCCTCGTCGACGATCACCATCGACGGCTTCGCCGCCTGGGCGGCCTCGTACAGCGCGAGGACCGTCTCGGGCGGTACCGCGTTGCCGGTGGGGTTGTTGGGGGTGGTGACGAACACGACGTCGGGCCGGTGCTCGGCGATCGCGCGGGCGGCGGCCTCGGCGTCGATGGTGAAGTCGGCGGCGCGCGGACCGGAGAGCCAGCCCGTGCCGGTGCCGCGCGCGATGAGCCCGTGCATCGAGTACGACGGCTCGAAGCCGATCGCCGTGCGGCCCGGTCCGCCGAAGGTCTGCAGCAGCTGCTGGATGACCTCGTTGGAGCCGTTGGCCGCCCACACGTTCTCGACGCCGACCGGGTACTTCCCGGTCTCCGTGAGGTACCTGGCCAGCTCGGTGCGCAGCTGTACGGCGTCCCGGTCGGGGTAGCGGTTCAGGTCGCGGGCGGCCTCGCGGACCCGCTCGGTGATCCGCTCGACCAGGGGCTCGGGCAGCGGATAGGGGTTCTCGTTCGTGTTCAGCCGGACCGGGACGTCCAGCTGGGGCGCGCCGTAGGGGGACTTGCCGCGCAGCTCGTCCCGTACGGGCAGATCGTCGATGCCTGTCACTTGCCTTCGGGTACCTTCCAACCGAACCTTGCCTTGATCGCCGCGCCGTGCGCGGGCAGGTCCTCCGCCTCCGCCAGCGTGACCACGTGGTGCGCGACCTCGGCCAGCGCGTCCTTCGTGTAGTCGACGATGTGGATGCCGCGCAGGAAGGACTGGACGGACAGGCCGGAGGAGTGGCAGGCGCAGCCGCCGGTGGGCAGCACGTGGTTGGACCCGGCCGCGTAGTCCCCGAGGGAGACCGGCGCCCAGGGGCCGATGAAGATCGCTCCGGCGTTCCTGACCCGGTCGGCGACGGCGGCGGCGTCGGCGGTCTGGATCTCCAGGTGCTCGGCGCCGTACGCGTCGACGACCCTGAGGCCCTCCTCGACGCCGTCGACCAGGACGATCGCGGACTGCCTGCCCTTCAGGGCCGGGACGATCCGGTCGTCGACGTGCCGGGTCGCCGCGACCTGCGGTGCCAGCTCCTTCTCGACCGCGTCCGCCAGCTCGACCGAGTCGGTGACCAGGACGGCGGCGGCCAGCGGGTCGTGCTCGGCCTGGCTGATCAGGTCGGCGGCGACGTGCGCCGGGTCGGCCGTGGCGTCCGCGAGGACGGCGATCTCGGTCGGGCCCGCCTCGGCGTCGATGCCGATCCTGCCGGTGAAGTAGCGCTTGGCGGCGGCCACCCAGATGTTGCCGGGGCCGGTGACCATGGCGGCGGCCGGGCAGGACTCGGTGCCGTGGGCGAACATCGCGACGGCGGTGGCGCCGCCGGCCGCGTACACCTCGTCGACGCCGAGCAGCGCGCAGGCGGCGAGGATCGTGGGGTGCGGCAGTCCCCCGAAGTCGGCCTGCGGCGGCGAGGCGAGCGCGATGGACGGGACACCGGCCTCCTGCGCGGGCACCGCGTTCATGATCACGGAGGACGGGTAGACCGACCGGCCGCCGGGCACGTACAGGCCGACCCGCTCGACCGGCACCCACTTCTCGGTCACCGAGCCGCCAGGCACGACCTGGGTCGTGTGGGCCGTGCGACGCTGTTCGCGGTGGACGAGACGGGCGCGCCGGATGGACTCCTCCAGGGCCGCGCGCACGGCGGGGTCGAGCTCGTCCAGCGCCTTGGCCAGTGCCTCGGCAGGCACCCGCACCTGCTCCAGGACGACCCCGTCGAACTTCTCGGCGAAGTCGATCAGCGCCGCGTCGCCCCGATGATGCACGGCCTCGCAGATCGGACGCACCTTCTCCAGGGCGGCCGAGACGTCGAAGTCGGCTCGGGGCAGCAGGTCGCGCAGGGCGGGTCCCTCGGGAAGGGCGTCGCCGCGCAGATCGATTCGGGAGATCACACGACCAATTCTCGCAGACCGCTGTGACGGACGGTTCGCGCGTATCAATGGCTGATACAGAACGCGGGCCGACGGCCGGTCCCTACCGTGGGGCGACGGGCGGCGGCGGACGGTGGGCCGGCGGCCGGTGCGCGGCCCTGGCCGGAAACGGAAGATCACCCTCACGTCGTGTGTTCGAGGCGAGACGGACGGGCATCACCGCTGGGCGAGCACATGACTCACGAGTAGCTACGAGCACCTGAGGAGGAAGGAAGAGCCGTGACCGAGGGGGACGCCGTCCAGGACGGCGACCTGCCGGACGATCTGACCGCGGCCGAGGCCGGTATGTGGCAGGCGTTCCGCAACGGCAGCGTGTACGACCTGAGCAGCGGCGACGCGCGCGTGGACGATCCGCACGGGGGCCACCCGTGGGGACCGGAGCGGACCGTGCGGGCCCGGATCGTCTGCTGGCTGCTGCTCGACGGCCCGCCCGCGCTCGCCGGCCGGGTGTCCTCGCTGAAGCTGGCCGGCGTGCGGATCAGCGGCACGCTGGACCTGGCGGGCGGGACCGTCCTGCCGTACGTGGAGCTGCGCGGCTGCCGGTTCGACGAGGAGATCCTGGTGCCGGAGGCGCACTTCACGACCGTGCGGTTCGTGGACTGCGCGGCGCCGCGCCTGGAGGCGGCCCGGGTGCGCACGGAGGGCGACCTGCACCTGCTGCGCTGCCGTTTCCTCGGCGGGGTCCGGCTGACCGACGCCCACATCGGCACCGACCTGCTGCTGAACGAGGCGGTGGTGCACCGGGACCGCAGCGGCCGGTCGATCGCGGCCGACGGCATGACCGTCGGCCAGGATCTCCAGGCGGACCTCCTGGAGTCGCACGGCGAGCTGAGGCTGCGCAGCGCGAAGGTGGGCGTCTCGCTGAGCCTGCGCGGCGCGCGGCTGCTCAACCCCGACGGGCGGTACGCCCTCAACGCGCCCCAGCTGACCGTCGGCCGCACGCTGTACCTGACCCCGGCCGGGGTGGGCGGGCCCTGGCAGAGCGGGACGACCCCGGCGCGCGGGACGCGGATCCAGCGGTTCGAGTGCCGGGGCGGCATCCGGCTGGACGACGGGCGCTTCGGGGACGCGGTGGACCTGGAGCGGGCGCGGCTCGCCCTCACCGACGACCAGGAGCTGTCGCTGCGCCGGGTGCAGGCGCCGGAGCTGCGGTTCCTCGGGGAGGAGCCGCAGCGCGGCCGGGTGCTGCTGTCCGGCGCCCGGGTCGTCAGCCTGGTCGACCGGGCGACCAGCTGGCCGGGTCCCGGGCGGCTGCACATGGGCGGCTTCGCCTACGAGAACCTGGTGCCGCAGGGTCCGTTCCCGCTGACCCGGCGGCTCGGCTGGGTGGCGGCGGCGACCGCCGAGTACAACCCGGAGCCCTACGAGCGGCTGGCGAGCGTGCTGCGGGCCGCCGGCGAGGACGAGGACGCCCGCGAGGTGCTGCTCGCCAAGCAGCGCCGGCGGCGCGAGACGCTGCCGCTGGCCGGCAAGCTCTGGGGGTACGCCCAGGACCTGACCGTGGCCTACGGGTACCGGCCGGGACGGGCGGCGGTGTGGATGGCGGTGCTGTGGGCGGCCGGCACGCTCGCCTTCGCGCACGCCCCGCATCCGCCGATGAACCCCGGCGGCCACCCCACGTGGGAGCCCGCGCTGTTCGTCCTCGACCTGCTGCTGCCGGTGATCGACCTGGGCCAGGCCGGTCAGTGGCGCCTCAGCGGCGGCTGGGAGTGGGCGTCGACGGTGATGATCCTGCTGGGCTGGATCCTCGCCACGACGGTGGCGGCGGGTGCCACCCGCCTGCTAAGGCGCGGATAGCCGGCCCTCGGCAGCCCGCCGGCAGGTGAGCACGCCTCACCTTTTACCTTCCCTTGACCTTCGGCCGTACAACTTTCGCGGAGTTGGCCCGACGGTCTGGCGCGGGCCCGACCCGCCGACCTTCAATGGCGGGACCATGGCTTCGCTGCGCGCGCTGTTCCGCTCCGCACGGACGGCAAGAACCACTTCGCGCCCCGCCCTCGGTCCGCTCCCGCCGGCCGAGGACGAGGTACTCCTCGACGCACCCGACGAGCGGCTCGCTCCGGCGCTGGTCGCGGCCGGTCAGGGCGCCTACGGACCCGCCGCGGGACTGCTCGCCGGCACCCGGGCGGCGGCCGAGTGGGAGGCCCGCGACCGGTACGTGCGCCGCCTCGCCCTGTTCGCCCGCTCCCGCCCGGAGTGGGTCGACGAGTGGCACGCGGCCGCCCCGCAGGATCCCGACCTGCTCGTGCTGCGCGCCCAGCTGGCGGTGGACCACGCCTGGGACTCCCCGGCCCGGAGCGAGGTGCTACGCGCGGTGAGTCCCGTGATCACGAGCGCCGCCCGCGGCGACGACCGGGACCCGGTGCCGTGGCGGATCGCCCTGGACCACGCCCGAGGCTCGAACGCCGGCCACAAGTACTTCGAGGAGCTGTGGGAGGCGGCGGTCCGCCGGGCCCCGCACCACTACGGCTGCCATGTGGCGGCCCTGCGCTATCTGGCCACCTACTGGCACGGCTCGCACCGCGAGTGCTTCGACTTCGCCGACCTGGCCGCGCAGGACGCGCCCGCCGACTCGCTCGTCCAGGCCCTGCCGGCCCGCGCGGCGTTCGCCTACCTGACCGACGGCTGCGGCCCCGAGGTGCCCCGGGCCCGGCTGGACGCGGCGGCCGACCGGGCGATCGCCCTGTCCGCCCGGTTCCCGGCGGGCGACCTGTGGGCCGCCGAGGTCCGCAACAAGCTGATGTACCTCCTGGTCCGCCTGGAACGCTGGGACGCCGCCCGCACCCAGCTGCACCTGATCGGCCCGTACGCCACGTCCTTCCCCTGGGACCGCCTGTCCGACGACCCGCTGGGCCACTTCGTACGGCTGCGCGCCCACCTGCTGGCCGGGACGGAACCCGTCCCGGAGGCCGGAGCGATCCCCTCCCCGGGAGGCCCCGGACGCCCACGGACCGAGCACGGCGGGCACGTCACCGCCGATGACCACTAGGCTGTGGCGCCGTGACCACCGTCCGTCTCCCCCTCTTCCCGCTGAACTCGGTGTTGTTCCCGGGGCTCGTGCTGCCGCTGAACATCTTCGAGGAGCGCTATCGCGCCATGATGCGCGACCTGCTGAAGACACCCGAGGAAGAACCGCGCCGGTTCGCCGTGGTGGCGATCCGCGACGGCCACGAGGTGGCACCGAGCGCACCGGGCATGCCGGACCCGACGGCCCAGCCGGACAAGGGCCCGGCCGCCGGCTTCGGGCCCGACCCCCTCAAGTCCTTCCACGGGGTGGGCTGTGTGGCGGACGCGGCGACCATCCGGGAGCGGGCCAACGGCACGTTCGAGGTGCTGGCGACGGGGACGAACCGGGTGCGGCTGCTGTCGGTGGACACCTCCGGGCCGTTCCTGACGGCCGAGCTGGAGGAGCTGCCGGAGGACCAGGGCGACGAGGCCGGCCCGCTCGCGGAGGGGGTCCTGCGGGCGTTCCGCCAGTACCAGAAGCGGCTGGCCGGTGCCCGTGAGCGCTCCCTGACCGCGGGGATCGAGCTCCCGGACGAACCGTCCGTCGTCTCCTACCTGGTGGCCGCCGCGATGATGCACGACACGCCCACCAAGCAGCGTCTGCTCCAGGCCCCCGACACCGCCTCACGCCTCCGTGACGAGCTGAAACTCCTTCGCTCCGAGACGGCGATCATCCGTAACCTGCCGTCACTGCCCGCGGCGGAGCTGACGCGGTCGCCGACGAGTCTGAACTGAGCAGGGGGCCTGTGACATGGCGAAGAAGGCGAACAAGAAGCAGCAGTCCGCGGGCGGCACCCCGGCGACGGTGGCGCTGACCGCGGCGGGCGTGGACTTCACCGTCCACTCCTACGACCACGACCCCGCCCACCCGTCGTACGGCGAGGAGGCGGCGGAGGCCATGGGCGTGTCCCCGGACCGTGTCTTCAAGACGCTGGTCGCGGACGTGGACGGGGCGCTGACGGTCGCGGTGGTGCCGGTGGCGGGCAGCCTGGACCTCAAGGCCCTGGCCACGGCGGTCGGCGGCAAGCGCGCGGCGATGGCCGACCCGGCCCTGGCCGAACGCACCACGGGCTACGTCAGGGGCGGCATCTCCCCGCTCGGCCAGCGCAAGAAGCTGCCCACGGTCCTGGACGCGTCGGCGTCGTCCCACGCCACGGTCTGCGTGTCGGCGGGCCGCCGGGGCCTGGAGGTGGAACTCGCCCCGGCCTCCCTGGCAACGCTGACGGCCGCCACCCTGGCCCCGATCGCCCGCCCCTGACCTCCCGGCACGGCCGCACCCCGCGGGCGGACTCCCAGGCAGGCAGCCGACCGCCCGCGATCGCCCGGCGCGGCCGTGCCTCAGCGGTGGGGCACCCGGGCAGGCAGGCGGCCGCCCCCGGTCTCCCGGCACGGCCGCGTCCCAGCGGCGATACGCCCAGGCAGGCAGGCGCCCACCCTGACCTCCCGGCATGGCGGCGCCCAAGCGGCGGAACTCCCAGGCAGGCGGGCGGCCACCCCTGACCTCCCGGCACGGCGGCCGTGCCCCAGCGGCGGGACACGCAGGCAGGCGGGCGGCCGCCCGCAATCGCCCGGCGCGGCCGTGCCTCAGCGGTGGGGCACCCGGGCAGGCAGGCGGGCGCCCCCGGTCTCCCGGCACGGCCGCGTCCCGGCCGGGGGGGACGTCTAGGCCGGCGGGGCCGCGTACGGGCTCTCCTCGTAAGGGGGTTCCGGGTCGCGGGGGCCGAACAGTGCCGTGAGGCCCAGCTGGACCAGCAGCGCCGAGAACGACCACGCGAGCAGCGCCCCCTTCGCCCCGAGCTTCAGCGGCGCCGAGAAGGTCACGCCCTTCCCCGCCGCCTTGGCATGCGCGATCACGTCCTGCTGGGGTCCCAGCCACACCCCCAGCCGCCACGCCAGCAGCGAGGCGAGCAGCCCGCCGACGCCCAGCGCCACCACCAGCGGCACGCCCCCGCGCCGCCGCCACAGGAACACCGCCACCGCGCTCACGGCCCCGAAGGCCAGCGCCAGCAGCGTGAACGTGCCGTCCACGCCGGCCGCCTGCTCGCCCTCGGTGTCCTTGAGGTAGACCACCCAGCTCCTGCCGGACCTGTCCCCCACCAGCGGCACGTGCGGCGCCAGCCACAGCCACAGCAGCCCCAGCAGCACCCCGCTCACGGTCAGCGCGACCGCGACGACCGCGGCCTCCCGCAGTTCCGTCTTCATCCCGGGACCGTCCTGTCCGTACTCGCCCGACTCTCCCGCGGCCGCCCCGGCGGGCGGCGGCACCTGCCAGGCCTGGTGCGAGGACTGGTCGTGCGGCGGCGGGGGCGGCGTCAACGGTGCGGTCACCCTGACATCGTGCCAGGTCGCGCTGTGCGGCGCGTCACCGGACGGCGGCCCGGCGGTACGCCCAGGTCGCGACGGCCAGCGACACCACCCCGACCGCCGCGCACACACCCAGGTCGACGAGGACGACGGCCCAGTCGGGGCGTGCCCCGAAGGTACGGGCGTAGGCCTCGACGCCGTACGTCGACGGCAGCAGGTCGCGCGCGAACCTGATGATCTCCGGCATCCGGTCCGGCGGCAGCACGCCCAGCAGCAGCGCCGCCGACATGCCCAGCTGCCCGAGCAGCGTGGCGAGTTCGGGGCGCGGCGCGAGCAGTCCGCAGGCGGCGCCCAGTCCGGCCAAGGCGGCCCCGGCGAGCGGGATCACCGCGACGAGGACCCACAGGTTCCCCAGCGGCAGTCCGAACAGCACGCACCCGAAGGCGGCCGTCACCAGCGTGCCCGGCACGGTGAAGGAGGCGTACGCTGCGGCGGCCCCGAGCACCACGGAGGCCGGCGGCACCGGCAGGGTGGCGTAGTGGTCGAGTCCGCCGCTCGCCCGCAGCTGCCCGAAGTACTGCGCCAGCAGGTTCAGGGCCACGAAGGCGACGACGACCACCGAGGAGCCGGCCACCACGGACTGGGCCTCGCCCCGGTTGTCCACCACCCCGCGCATCATGATCATGATGCCGACGGACTGGAAGGTCGCGACGAACAGCAGCGGGATCCGCGCCACCCGGGCGCGGGACAGCTGCGCCCGGTAGACGGCCGTCAGCGACGGCCACAGCCGGGCACGCGGCCCCAGCTCGGCCACCACGCCGCCCGGCGCCGTCCCCTCCGCGCCCAGGGCACCGCCCGACAGGATCTCCGCGGGTACGACACTCACGTCGCGCTGCTCCTCTTCCCGACGGCGACGGCATTCCGAACGGCGCCCACGGCACGTACGGCCGCCGTGTCCTCCCGTACGGGCCCGTCCGCCGCCGCGTTCACTCTCGCATCCACCGTCACGCCTTCACCAGCCCCTGCCGCGCGGCGCCGCCCAGCGCCAGGTAGACGTCCTCCAGGCTGGGCGTGGCGAGGGTGAAGTCGTCCAGGGCGGCGAAGGCGGCCCCGCCGGTCACCGTGGCGACGGCGGCCCGGGCCTCCTCGGGCGCGAGCCGCAGCGTCCAGCGCCGGCCGGACTCGACGGCGCGCTCCCGCAGGGCGGCCACCTCGGGCACGTCCAGCGGCGCCCGCTCCCGCCACACCAGCTCGACCCGCACCTCGCCGGCGACCCGTTCCTTGAGCCCGGCGGGGGTGTCGCAGGCGATGACCCGCCCCTGGTCCAGGACGGCGACCCGGTCCAGGACCGTCTCCGCCTCGATCACGTTGTGGGTGACCAGCACGACGGTCGTGCCCCGCTCGGCGCGCCGCCGGTCGACGGCGGCCCACACCGCCCGCCGGGCCACCGGGTCCATCCCGGTCGTCGGTTCGTCCAGCACGAGCAGCGGCCGCTCCCCGACCAGCGCGGCGGCGAAGCAGGCCAGCCGCCGCTGTCCGCCGGAGAGCTTCTTGAGCGGCCGCCCGGCGATCGGCGTCAGCCCCAGCTCCTCCAGCACGGCGTCGCGCTCCCGGCGCGCCTGCCGTACGTCGAGGCCGCGCAGCCGCCCGGTCGTCTCGGCGGCGAGGGAGACGGTCAGCTCGTCGAGGGCGCTGGACTGCTGCCCCAGGTAGGCGAGGATCCGCGCCGCCCGCTCCGGATGCCGCACGATGTCGTGCCCGAGGATCTCGACACCGCCCGAGTCGGGCCGCAGCAGCCCCGTGAGCTGTCGCACCAGCGTGGACTTCCCGGCCCCGTTCGGCCCGAGCAGCCCGAAGATCTCCGCCCGCCGGACCTCAAGCTCCACTCCGTCGGTGGCCCGCACCTCGGGCACGCCGGGAGCGCCACGGCGTCCCTTGACCGCGGCGTAGGTCTTGGTCAGCCCACGCACGGCACACACGACGTCACTCTGTTGCCGAAGTGCCGGACCTACGCGCGTACTCACAAGGCACGAGACTACGGGGTCGCACACGTTTACTCGTCTTTGGGGCGCCTCAGGGCCTCGTCGGCGGCAGGGGGACTTTCACTCAGAGGACGCGTGCTCCCCGGCCCCCGCCGGCACGTCGAACTCTCTCCAGAACCCCGCCCGGATGGCGTACCGGTCGTGCTCGTCGATCTGGTCGTCCTTGTGCGCGAGCAGCCCGAACCGCGCCGCGTACCGCAGCAGTTCCCCGTCGATCCGGTGCGGAATCCGCGGGTACATCCCGGACAGCCGGTGCAGGTGCCCCTGGTCCCCGAGCCGCGAGATCCACCGCCGGGCGAACACCTGTCCGACCTCGTAGGGATCGCCGCCGACGGTCGTGATGTCCTCCTCGCGGTCGGCCCACCGCTGCTCCGCCGTGGTCAGCTGAGCCAGCGTCGGCATGGCGGCCGCCTCCGCCGACTCCGTGACGGTGCCCGGCCGGTCCACCCACCCCTTGTCGGAGGACCACCGCAGCGTGGCGGTGGTCGCCGGGGGCACCGGGTGCACCGGGTGCGGCCCCGGCGCCCGCAGCGCCGCGAGGTCCTTCGGCGTCGGCACCCCCTTCGGCGCGGGCACCCTCTCCTGCGTCCCGCTCCCGGCGGCGCCCGCCACCGGCGCCCGCTCGCCCTCCTCGGTGCCGGTCTCCGCGGCGGCCGGCGCCGACTCGGGCAGCGGCGCGGAGAGGATCGCGGCGATCTCCGGCCGGGGCACCGGCGAGGGTGCGCAGACCGCGGTCAGCTCCTTGGCCCGGACCGCCTGGGTGATCCACGCGCGGTCCAGGACCCGCCGCTCGTCGGCCTCGGCGACCAGGTCCTCGGACTGGTTGTAGTCGCCGTCGGCGGCCTGCACGGCCCACAGGTGCACGGCGACACCGTGCTCCTTGGCGGCCATCATGCCCGGCAGCAGATCCCCGTCGCCGGTCACCAGGACGATGTCGGAGCAGGCGCGGTTGCGGGCCAGTTCGGTCAGCTCGGCGTGCATGGCCGCGTCCACGCCCTTCTGCGCCCAGCGTCCGTCGCTGCGGGTCAGGGCGCCGAGCCGGACGGTCACCCGGGGCATCACGCGCAGCCGGCGGTGCTCCGGCTGCGGAACCCGGTCGGGGGCGCCGTCGAACCAGTAGATGCGCAGCAGTGGACGTTCGGTGTCGGACTCCGCGCGCTCGCGCAGCGCCTGGATCAGCGCGGCGTGGTCGACGGTGATCCGGGATCGGGAGGGCTCACCGGCGAGGAGACTGGCGGCGGCACCCAGCAGATACCCGGCGTCCACCAGGACGATGCAGCGGTCCACGCGACTCACCCTCTTTCCGGGAGGTTTGCTTTTCGGGGCTTCCTTCGAGTCTGCCCGACGGCGCGGGGGTTAACGGCCCGAACTCGATCTTCGGCGTGGCGTTTCGGGACCTTCCTCGCCGACAAGCCCTGTTACACACGGTAATTATCCGAAATGCGTCTGTTGTCAGCCTATGTGAATCTGAATCCGGCCCCTAGATCCCCCACAGGAGGCAGATCACCATGGCCAAGAACAAGAACCGTAAGCAGGGCGGCTCGCAGAACCGCGCGCCCCAGGCCGAGCAGGCCCACGAGCACGCGCAGCGCGCGTCGGCCGAGTCCCACGACTCGCCGGTGTCGCACATCCAGGGCAGCCCCGCGGATGTTGCCCGTAAGCAGCAGAAGCGCTTCGGCCACAACTGAGCGGACCGGCGGGTCCGCCAGGGCGCTTGAAGCCCGGGCACGACGGAGGGGCGCACCCGCATCGGGTGCGCCCCTCCGGCACGCGCACGGCTCAGCGGGCCGCGCTCCCGCTCATCCGGCCAGGCAGGACGGGCCGAGCAGCACCTTCAGGTCGCCGAACAGCGCCGGATCCGGCTTCACCCGGTGCCGGTCGAGGCGCAGCACCGTCGTCCTGGTCGGACCCTGGAGCTTGATCCGGACCTCGCTGTCGCCCTTGTGGTGACTGAGGATCTCGCCGAGCCGGCTGACCATCGGCGGGGTGACCCGGGTGGCCGGGATGGTGAGGACCACCGGCGCGTTGGTGCCGGCGTTGGACAGGTCCGGGACCGTGAGTTCCATGCCGACCAGCCGCGGCACGTCCTCGCGCTTGTCGAGCCGACCCTTGACGAACACCACCGCGTCCTCGACGAGTTGGGTGGAGATCAACTGGTAGCTCGCCGGGAAGAACATGCACTCGATGGAGCCCGCGAGGTCCTCCACGGTGGCGATCGCCCAGGCGTTGCCCTGCTTGGTCATCTTGCGCTGGAGACCCGAGATGATGCCGCCGATCGTCACCACCGCGCCGTCGGCGTGCTCACCGCCGGTCAGCTGCGCGATGCCGGCGTCGGCCTTGTCGGAGAGCACGTGCTCCAGGCCGAAGAGGGGGTGGTCGGAGACGTACAGACCGAGCATCTCCCGCTCCTGGGCGAGCAGATAGGTCTTGTCCCACTCCTCGTCGGTGAAGACGACGTCGAGGCCGAAGCCGGGTTCGTCGCTCTCCTCCTCGCCCATCCCGCCGAACAGGTCGAACTGCCCCTCGGCCTCCTTGCGCTTCACCGCGACCACGTTGTCGATCATCGTGTCGAAGTGCGCGGTGAGGCCCTTGCGGGTGTGCCCCAGGGAGTCGAAGGCACCCGCCTTGATCAGCGATTCCGTGGTGCGCTTGTTGCACGCGACCGCCTCGACCTTGTCGAGGTAGTCGGGGAAGGAGGTGTACTTGCCCTTCGCCTTGCGGCTCCTGATGATCGACTCGACCACGTTCGTACCGACGTTGCGGACGGCCTCCAGGCCGAAGAGGATCACGTCGTCGCCCTGCGCGGCGAAGTTGTGCACCGACTCGTTGACGTTGGGCGGGAGCACCTTGATGCCCATGCGCCGGCACTCGTTGAGGTAGACGGCCGACTTGTCCTTGTCGTCCTTGACCGAGGTGAGCAGCCCCGCCATGTACTCGGCGGGGTGGTTGGCCTTCAGGTACGCGGTCCAGTACGAGACCAGGCCGTACGCGGCCGAGTGCGCCTTGTTGAACGCGTATCCGGCGAACGGGACCAGCACGTCCCACAGCGCCTGGATGGCCTCGTCGCTGTAGCCGTTCTTGCGGGCACCGGCCTGGAAGATGGTGAAGTTCTTCGCCAGTTCCTCGGGCTTCTTCTTGCCCATCACGCGGCGCAGGATGTCGGCCTCGCCGAGCGAGTAGCCCGCGATGATCTGCGCGGCCTTCTGCACCTGCTCCTGGTAGACGATCAGGCCGTAGGTGACGGCCAGGACCTCTTCCAGGGGCTCCTCCAGCTCCTTGTGGATCGGGGTGATCTCCTGGAGCTTGTTCTTGCGCAGCGCGTAGTTGGTGTGCGAGTCCATGCCCATCGGGCCGGGGCGGTAGAGCGCCGACACGGCGGAGATGTCTTCGAAGTTGTCGGGCTTCATCAGACGCAGCAGGGACCGCATGGGGCCGCCGTCGAACTGGAAGACGCCCAGGGTGTCGCCGCGCTGGAGGAGTTCGAAGGTCTTCGGGTCGTCGAGCGGCAGGGACAGCAGGTCGAGGTCGATGCCCTTGTTGGACTTCACCATCTTGACGGCGTCGTCCATGATCGTCAGGTTGCGCAGGCCGAGGAAGTCCATCTTCAGCAGGCCGAGCGACTCGCACTGCGGGTAGTCCCACTGCGTGATGGTCACGCCGTCCGTGTGCCGCACCCAGATCGGGGCGTGGTCGACGATGGGCTCGCTGGACATGATCACGCCGGCCGCGTGCACACCCATCTGCCGCACCAGGCCCTCGACGCCCTTCGCGGTGTCGATGACCTTCTTGACGTCCGGCTCGTTCTCGTACATGGCACGGATCTCGCCCGCCTCGTTGTACCGCGGGTGCGAGGGGTTGGTGATGCCGTCGAGGTCGATGCCCTTGCCGAGGACGTCGGCGGGCATCGCCTTGGTGAGCCGGTCCCCCATGGCGTACGGGTAGCCGAGCACGCGCGCGGAGTCCTTGATGGCGTTCTTGGCCTTGATCTTGCCGTAGGTGCCGATCATGGCGACCTTGTCGGCGCCGTACTTCTCGGTGACGTACCTGATGACCTCGACGCGCCTGCGCTCGTCGAAGTCGATGTCGACGTCGGGCATGGAGACGCGCTCGGGGTTGAGGAACCGCTCGAAGATCAGGCCGTGCGGGATCGGGTCGAGGTCGGTGATGCCCATGGCGTAGGCGACGATCGAGCCGGCCGCGGAGCCTCGGCCGGGGCCGACCGCGATGCCGTTGTTCTTGGCCCACATGATGAAGTCGGCGACGACCAGGAAGTAGCCCGGGAACCCCATCTGGATGATGACGTCCATCTCGTACTCGACCTGCTTCTGCCGGTCCTCGGGGACACCGCCCGGGAAGCGGCGGTCCATGCCCCGGCGGACCTCCTCCTTGAACCAGGAGACCTCGGTGTAGCCCTCGGGGATGTCGAACTTGGGCATGAGGTCGCGCTTCTCGAACATGCCCGTGGTGTCGACCATCTCGGCGACCAGGAGCGTGTTGGCGCAGCCTTCCTGCCAGGCGTCCGAGGAGTCGATGGCGTACATCTCGTCCGTGGACTTCAGGTAGTAGCCGGTGCCGTCGAACTTGAAGCGGTCGGGGTCGGAGAGGTTCTTGCCGGTCTGGATGCACAGCAGTGCGTCGTGGGCGGCCGCCTCGTGCGCGTACGTGTAGTGCGAGTCGTTCGTCACCAGCGGCGGGATGCCGAGCTTGCGGCCGATGTCCAGGAGGCCGTCGCGCACCCGGTGCTCGATGTCGATGCCGTGGTCCATCAGCTCCAGGAAGTAACGGTCCTTGCCGAAGATGTCCTGGTAGTCGGCGGCGGCCTTCAGCGCCTCGTCGTACTGGCCGAGCCGCAGCCGGGTCTGCACCTCGCCGGAGGGGCAGCCGGTGGAGGCCACGATCCCCTCGGACCACTGGGAGATGGTCTCCTTGTCCATCCGGGGCCACTTCTGCAGCCAGCCCTCGGCGTAGGCGTCGGAGGACAGTTTGAAGAGGTTGTGCAGGCCGGTCTTGTTCACCGCCCACATCGTCTTGTGCGTGTAACCACCGGAACCGGAGACGTCGTCCCGCTTCTGGTGGGGCTGCCCCCACTGGATCTTGCGCTTGTTCCGCCGGGACTCGGGGGCGACGTACGCCTCGATCCCGATGATCGGGGTCACCCCGGCCTTCTGGGCGGAGTGGAAGAAGTCGTACGCCCCGTGCAGGTTGCCGTGGTCGGACATGGCGATGTGCGTCATGCCCATCTCGTTGCAGGCGTTGAACATGTCCTTCAGCCGCGCGGCACCGTCCAGCAGGGAGTACTGGGTGTGGACGTGCAGGTGCGTGAAGGGCGGCTTCGACACTGGTTCTGCCTCCAAAAAGAACAGGCTTCCACGATCTTCCGACCGGCTGCGGACAGTCTCGGGGGACAGCGTCGAAGTCTATGCCCCGGGACTGACACCGGCCGGGCACTCCCACGTACCTTCGTGCGTTGGGTACGGCAGATACGGCTGTCGTACACGTCATGCACCAGGAGGCACTCCGCGATGTCGGTCACCCCGCTCAACGACGAGCAGCGCGGCGAGGAGATCCTCGCCGTTTTCGACACCGCCTTCGGCGAGCTCCTGGCCGCCGACCCGGCCGCGTTCCGCGTCAAGTTCCGGAAGATGGCCGCCTCGGCCTTCGCCTTCTACCGCGGCACGGCGGGGCTCTTCTACCACGACCTCGACGCCGACCGGCGCGGCGGCCCGTACCTGGACGAGCGCACCTCGCGCGTGTGGATCCACGGCGACCTGCACGCGGAGAACTTCGGCACGTACATGGACTCCAACGGCCGCCTGGTCTTCAACGTCAACGACTTCGACGAGGCCTACGTCGGCCCCTTCACCTGGGACCTGAAGCGCTTCGCCGCCTCCATAGCGCTGGTCGGGTACGCGAAGGCGCTCAGCGACGAGCAGATCACCGACCTGGTCGAGGTGTACGCGGCCGCCTACCGGGAGCGGATCCACGCGCTGGCGACGGGCGCGAAGAGCGACGAGGTGCCGCCCTTCACCCTGGACACCGCCGAGGGCCCGCTGCTCGGCGTGCTGCGCGCGGCCCGCTCGCTGACCCGCTTCGAGCTGCTGGACTCGATGACGGAGATCCGGGACTTCGAGCGCCGCTTCGCCGCCGGCGGCGGCTCCATCGAGCTGGACGCCGCCACCCGCTACAAGGTGCTCGCGGCCTTCGACGGCTATCTGGAGACCCTCCCCGAGGCGTCCCTGTCCCGTCCGGACTCCTACCGCGTGAAGGACGTGGTGGGGCGTCGCGGGATCGGCATCGGATCGGCCGGTCTGCCCTCGTACAACATCCTCCTGGAGGGGGCCACGGACGCCCTGGAGAACGACGTCGTGATCTACATCAAGCAGGCCCAGACCCCGGCGGTCTCCCGGCACGTCACGGATCCGGCGATCCGGGACTACTTCCAGCACGAGGGCCACCGCACGGTGATCTCGCAGCGTGCCCTGCAGGCGCACGCCGACCCGTGGCTGGGCTGGACCGAGCTGGACGGCGCCGGGCAGCTGGTCGCCGAGGTGTCGCCGTACGCGGTGGACCTGGACTGGAGCGACCTCGACGACCCGGAGGAGATCGCGGTGGTGGTGGCGGACCTCGGCCGGGCCACGGCGTCCATGCACGCGGCGGCCGACGACCAGTCCGGCGAGTCCCTGGTGCCGTTCTCCACCGAGCGGGCCATCGACGCGGCGATCGCCGCCGACGAGGACGGCTTCGCCCCCCTGCTGACCGACTTCGCCCACAGCTACGGCGCCCGCGCCCGCACCGACCACCAGATCTTCGTCGACCTCTTCCGCAACGGCCGTATTCCGGGCCTGTAACCTTCGCGGATCCACAGGGCACCTTTAGGGGTCCCCTACGCGAGTACGTGACACACTCTTCACCGCTATGGACATATCCGGGACCCAGCTCAGAGCCGTGCGCGCGGCGCTGTTCACGGCCTTCGTCGTGACGCTCAGCACCGCGTCGCACGTGCTGCTGTCCCGGGCCCCGCTGCCGGCCGCGACGCTGGCCACGGTGGCCGCCGGGGTGTTCTGCGCGGCGTACGCGCTGGCCGGTCGCGAGCGTGGCTTCGGCCGGATCGCCGCTCTGCTGATCCCGCTGGAGCTGGCCGCCGACACGGTGTTCACCACCGGCCAGCACGCCTGCTACGGCCCAGCGGGCGGCCCCGTCACCGGCCCGCTGCGCGCGGTCGGCTTCGACGTGCTGTGCCACGGCGCGGTGGGCACTCCGCTGGCCCAGATGGCCGGCGGCTCCCGCGCCTCGGCGGCCCTCGCGCACGCCGACCCGGCCGCCGCCTGGCTGCTGCTCGCCGCGCACGTCTGCGTCGGCCTGCTGGCCGCGGCCTGGCTGCGCCGGGGCGAGCGCGCCCTGACCCAGCTGCTGCGCGCGGTCGCCGCCACCACCTTCCGGCCGCTGCTCCTCGCGGTCGCCGCGGGCACGGTCCGGCCGGCCTCGGTTCGGCCGCGGCCGCGCCCGGCGCCGCGGACGGCCGCCGCCCGCGAGCTGGTGCTCGTGCACTCCCTGGTACGGCGCGGACCGCCGCGCTCCGGGGCGCCCGCACGGCCTCTCGCCTTCTCCTGAGCGCCCCTCCTCCCGAGCACGTCCCTCGTCCGAGCAGGACGGGGCCCTCACACGTATCCCGCGTACGAGATGTGCGCGTCCCCAAGGGAGATCACCGACATGAGCAAGCGCAACAGCGCGGCCGCCAAGACCGCCGCCCGGGAGCGGCTGCGCGTCGAGCGCGAGAAGCAGGCCAAGCGCGCGAAGGCCAAGCGGCAGCTCATCGTGGCCGGCGCGGTCGTGGCCGTGCTGGCCGCGGCGGGCGGCATAGGCTACGCCGTCGTCCAGAACAACAAGCCCGCCCACTGGGAGAGCGTCAAGAGCGAGAAGCTCGTCAAACCGGCGAACACCAGCGGCGAGAACGGCACGACGGTCGTCATCGGCAAGGCGAGCGCCAAGAAGACCCTCGCCATGTACGAGGACCCGCGCTGCCCCATCTGCGCCCAGTTCGAGCAGACGGTCGGATCGACCGTGGACAAGGACGTCGCGGACGGCAAGTACAAGATCCAGTACGTGGGCGCGACCTTCCTCGACGACCGGCTCACGGGCGAGGGGTCGAAGAACGGGCTGAGCGCTCTCGGCGCGGCGCTGAACGTCAGTCCCGAGGCGTTCCTCGAGTACAAGAGCGCGATGTACTCGAAGAAGTACCACCCCGAGGAGACCGACGACAAGTTCAAGGACGACGCCTACCTGATCAAGGTGGCGGACACGGTCCCGGCCCTGAAGGGCAACGCGAAGTTCCAGACCGCCGTGAAGAACGGGACCTTCGACAAGTGGGCTCTCCTGATGAGCCAGAAGTTCGACACGGACAGCAAGAAGTACAACATCCAGGGCACGCCGTCCCTCGTGATGGACGGCAAGCTCGTCAACGGCCCCAACGGCAGCGCCCCGATGACCGTCGCCGACTACGAGACCGCGGTGGCCACGGCCCTCAAGGGCTGAACAGCAAGCGGAATGCCTCGGACCGCATATGCGGTCCGAGGCATTCCGCTTTTCGGCTCCCGGTCGTGAATACCGGGCAACGAAATCAAGACAAGTAAAGGGACGTACATCCGCCATCATCGTCCGGGCAAAGAAAAGCCGTTTACATTCAACGTTTGATCAAGGTAGCGTTCACGCCGCACCCCGGACATGACACGTTGCGGAGGAAAGATGAGATTCAAGAAAGCCCTCGTGACCGCTGCCGCCACCACTGCCGTACTGGGTGGCATCACCGTGGGCGGGGCGTCCCCGGCCAGCGCGGACACGACGTACGGATGCGGGAGCACCGGCCCCAACAATTCCAACGGCGAGCTCAAAGTGGTGGTGGGGCACCTTCGGAACGGACCGTTCGAGTCGTGTGCGCAGACCCAGTCGGTGGCCCCGGGTACGGCTTTTCACGCCTGGTGCGGGGTCTACAACACGTCCGGGAATTTCTGGGTGTACGGGCGCGTGGGCAGCGGCCAGACCAAAGGCTGGATCTACTCCGGGAACCTTTCCTTGTCCTCCGGGTCGGTGAACATCTGCTGACCCCGTTCTCGGGGACGGCCCGCGAGGTCGGTGGCTGACGCGCAGTCGAACATCGGGCGAACCTCTTTCCGGTTCGCCTGATAGCGGCACTACTCGTCAGTAATGTGATCGCCCGTGACCAGTCGACACAGAGCATCCACGAGCGCCGGCACCCCGTCCGAGCGCCCCGGCGCCCTCGCCCCCCGCCGCCGTACGGTCGTCAAGGCCGCGGCGGCGACCGCTGTTCTGGCCGCCCCGTTCGCCGCCGCGCTGCCGGCCCGGGCCGCCTCGGACGTCCCCGCCTTCCTGCACGGCACCGCCTCCGGCGACCCGCTGCCCGACGGCATCCTGCTGTGGACCCGGGTGACCCCGATCGCCGACGCCCTGCCCGGCTCCGGGGTCGGCCCGGACACCGAGGTCAGCTGGGTCGTCGCCACCGACAGGGCGCTGACGAACGTCGTCTCCCGCGGTACCGTCACCGCGACCGCCGCCTCCGACCACACGGTCAAGGCCGACATCCGCGGACTGGCGCCGGCCACCGACTACTTCTTCCGCTTCTCGGCCGGCGGCACGGACTCGCCGGTCGCCCGCACCCGCACCGCGCCGGCGCCCGACGCCGCCGTCCCCGGCCTGCGGTTCGGTGTGGTCTCGTGCGCCAACTGGGAGGCCGGCTACTTCGCCTCCTACCGTCACCTGGCAGCCCGGGGCGACCTGGACGCCTGGCTGCACCTGGGCGACTACATCTACGAGTACGGCACCGGCGAGTACGGCACCCGCGGCACCGTGGTCCGGCAGCACGCGCCCACCCACGAGATCATCACGCTCGCGGACTACCGCATACGGCACGGCATGTACAAGACCGACCCCGACCTGCAGGCCCTGCACGCCAAGGCGCCGGTGATCGCGATCTGGGACGACCACGAGTTCGCCAACGACTCCTGGTCCGGCGGTGCCGAGAACCACACCGAGGGCGCCGAAGGCACCTGGACCGCCCGTCAGGCCGCCGCCAAGCAGGCCTACTTCGAGTGGATGCCGGTCCGCCCGGCCATCGCCGGCACGACCTACCGCCGACTGCGCTTCGGCAAGCTCGCCGACCTCTCCCTGCTCGACCTGCGCTCCTTCCGCTCCCAGCAGGTGTCCGCGGGCAGCGGCTCGGTCGACGACCCGGACCGCACGATCACCGGCCGTGCCCAGCTCGACTGGCTGAAGGCCGGGCTGCAGGCCTCCGACACCACCTGGCGGCTGGTCGGCAACTCGGTGATGATCTCGCCGTTCGCCATCGGCTCGCTCTCCGCCGACCTGCTGAAGCCGCTCGCCAAGCTGCTGGGCCTGCCCCAGGACGGCCTCGCCCTCAACACCGACCAGTGGGACGGCTACACCGACGACCGCCGCGAGCTGCTGGCCCACCTGCGTTCCCACGCGATCGGCAACACGGTCTTCCTGACCGGCGACATCCACATGGCGTGGGCCAACGACGTGCCCGTCGACGCCGGGACCTACCCGCTGTCCGCCTCGGCCGCCACCGAGTTCGTGGTCACCTCGGTGACGTCGGACAACCTGGACGACATCCTCAAGGTCTCCCCGGGCGCCGTCTCCACGCTCGCCGCACCGGTCATCCAGCTGGCCAACCGGCACGTCCACTGGGTCGACACCGACCGGCACGGCTACGGCGTCCTGGACATCACCGCCGACCGGGCGCAGATGGACTACTACGTCCTCTCCGACAAGACGAAGGCCGACGCCACCGCCTCCTGGGAGCGCTCGTACCGCACCCGCAGCGGCACCCAGAAGGTCGAGCGCACCTACGACCCGGTGTGACCCCCGCCTACAGCGTGTCGAGGAAGCCGAGCGCCACCCGCCAGGTGGCCTCGGCGGCCTCCTCGTCGTAGTCCGGCAGGCCCGGGTCGGTGTAGAGGTGCCCGGCGCCCGGGTACCGGTAGATCTCCACGTCGGCGCCCGCCCGGCCCATCTGCAGGTACCAGGCGCTCAGCCAGTCGTCGGTCTCGAAGGCGTCCGGCTCGGCCACGTGCAGCTGCACCGGCAGCTCGTCCACCGCGGCGTTCGGCGCGATGTCCGAGGTGCCGTGCAGAAGCAGCAGCCCCCGCGCCCGCTCGTCGCCCAGCCCCAGCGTCTGCGCGATCGACGCACCCAGCGAGAACCCCGCGTACACCAGCCCGCGCTCCGAGTACGGCGCCGCCGCCAGCACGGCCCGCTTCAGCAGCTCGTCCTTGCCGATCGACTCGTTGAACTCCATGCCGTCCTCGACCGTGTCGAAGGTGCGCCCCTCGAAGAGGTCGGGCGTCCACACCTCGTGCCCGGCGGCACGCAGCCGGTCCGCCGCCTCGCGCACGGCGGGCCTGAGGCCATAGGTCGAGTGAAAGAGCATGATGTTCATGCGCCCATGGTGCCAGCCGCGGCGGGCGGCACCGGCCGGGCAGTGACGTCCTTCTCACCGTCCCGCATGTTCAGGACCCCGAGGATCCGGTTACGTTCGAAGCCATGGAGATGGAGAACGTACTCCGCCCGCTGATCGTGGTCGGCGGCGCCGTCGTCCTCACCCTGCTGATCGGCTGGACGACCGACCTACTGCTGCGCAAGGCCGACGCACGGCACAGCGAGACGCCCCTGTGGGGGCTGCTGCGCCGCGGCCGTGTCCCCTACCAGCTGGTGCTGTGCTCGGCCATGCTCAGAGGCTCCTACGACCAGGCCGAGGTGCTCCTGGGGCACCGGGTGGCCGTGGGCCAGATGCTGTCGCTGGTGCTGATCGGGTCGACCGCCTGGCTGGTGGTGCGCATCGCGTCGGCGATCGTGCAGACCTCGTACTCCCGGTACGCCCGCGCCCACCACGACGCCGCCCGGGTCCGCCGGGTGCGCACCCAGGTCTCGCTGATCATGCGCGTGGTCACGGCCATCGTCGGTGTGGTGGCCGTGGCGGCGATGCTGCTGACCTTCCCCGCGATGCGTGCGGCCGGCGCCTCGCTGCTGGCCTCCGCGGGCATCGTCGGAATCGTCGCCGGTGTGGCCGCGCAGTCCACGCTGAGCAACATGTTCGCGGGGCTGCAGATCGCCTTCGGCGACATGGTGCGCCTGGGCGACACGGTCGTCGTCGACGGCGAGTGGGGCACGGTCGAGGAGATCACCCTGACCTTCCTGACGGTACGGACCTGGGACGAGCGCCGGATCACGATGCCGGTGTCGTACTTCACCTCCAAACCCTTCGAGAACTGGTCGCGGGGCACCCCTGAGATGACCGGGATCGTCTACTGGCACCTGGACCACTCGGCGCCGATCGAGGCGATGCGGGAGCGGCTGCGCGACATCCTGCGCGAGTGCCCGGCCTGGGACGGGCGGGCCTACGGCCTGGTGGTCACCGACACCACGCCGAACACCATCCAGGTGCGAGCCCTCGTGACCGCCAAGGACTCGGACGACGTCTGGACGGCCCGGGTCACCGTCCGCGAGCAGATGATCACCTGGCTGGCCGCCGAGCACCCGTACGCGCTGCCCCGGGTGAACACGGCCGACGCGGTCCTTCCGCAGGGCGGGATCGTCCCCTCCCAGGACGGCGTGCCCCGGGCCCACCGGCTGCCCGAACCGCCGCGCACCGGCCGCTGACCCGCGCCCGCGCCCCGGTCAGTGGCCGCGTTCGGCGCCTCCGTTGACCTGGACGATCTGGGAGGTGATGTGCCCGGCGGCCGGGGACGCCAGCCAGTGCAGGGTGGCGGCGACGTCACCCGGCGTCCCGGCCCGCCCCGTGGAGGTCTCGGCGACGAGCTTCGCCCGCCGGGCCTCCTCGATCGGGCCGCCGAAGAACTCGGTGTCGTCGATGTATCCGGGCGCGACCACGTTCACGGTGACCCCGCGCGGTCCCAGCTGTCTGGCCAGGTCGTGGGCGTAGGGGTGCAGGGCTGCCTTGGCGGCGGCGTAGGAGCCGGTGCCCGAGCCCCGGAACGCCGCGATGGAGCTGAGGAACAGCACCCGCCCGCCGGGGTCGGCGAGCCGGTCCTTCAGGGCCTCGGTCAGCAGCACCGCGCTCAGCGTGTTCTGCCGGAAGTTGCCGCTCCACACGCGGGCGGCGACGTCGAGCGGATCACCGGACCCGGCGTCGGGTGCGAACGCCGCGTTCCCCCCGGCGCTGTGGACGAGCACGTCCACCGTCCCGAACTCCTCCGCGACGAACCTCGCCACGTCCCGCACGTCGGCCGTCTCGGTCAGGTCGGCGGCCCGCACGACAGCGCCCGGCACGCCCGCCTTCTCCAGCACCTCTCTGCGCCGCCCGAGCAGCAGCACCCGGTCCCCGTCGGCCGCGAACGCCCACGCGGTCGCCAGTCCGATCCCTGTTCCTCCACCACTGATCACAATGTTCCGAGCCATGATCCGAGACTACGAGCGGGACGCCGCCGCTGCCTTCGGATGTCCACAACCGCCATGGGTTCATATGACTGCCGCCCCACGCGGGCGGGAACTCACCGAAGACTGCGGACGTCCAGATGGCGCAGCACCCGGTCCACGATCTCCGGGTCCGCCCCCGGCTCGCTGCGGGCCGCCAGCACCTCGTGCCGCGCCGCGCTGAGCATCTCCGACTGGATCCGCCGGACCCTCTTCAGCCGCCGGACCCGCTTGTCGTGGCCCTCGCGCCGTTCGTCCTCCGCCACGTCGGGACTGATCCGGAACCCGATCTCGAAGGCGCGCCGCAGCATCTGCTCGGACAGTTCCTCGGGCAGCTCCTCGACCTGCTCGATCTCCCGCAGCCGGCGCCGGGCCGCCTTCGCCGCGCGCAGCGCCAGGTCCTTCTCGATCTCCTTCTCGTGCTCGGTGTCGGCCCGCACCCCCAGCCGCCGCACCAGCCACGGCAGCGTCAGCCCCTGGAGCACCAGCGTGGCCATGATCACGCCGAAGGCGATGAAGACGATCACGTCACGGTCCGGAAAGGGCGACCCGTCGTCGGTCTTCAGCGGGATGGCCAGCGCCAGCGCCACCGACGCCACCCCGCGCATCCCGGACCACCACATCACGACCGTCTCCCGCCAGCTGGTCGGGATCTCCTCGTCGTAGTCCCGGCGGGCGTGCAGCCGCTTGGTCAGCCAGGTCGCGGGCAGCAGCCACAGCAGCCGTACGACGACGACCACGCCCACCACCGCGGCCGCCCAGCCGAGCAGCACGCCCCAGCGGCCGGACGCCGTGTGGATCGCGTTGTGCAGTTCCAGGCCGATCAGTCCGAAGGCAACACCGGTGACGAGCGTGTCGACGATGTCCCAGAAGGTGTAGCCGGCGAGCCGGGTCATCACGTCGTCGGCGTCGGTGGCGTACTCGGCGATGAACAGCGCGGTGGTGAGCACCGCGAGCACCCCGGAGCCGTGCAGTTCCTCGGCGACGACGTAGGAGACGTACGGGACGAGCAGGGTGAGGCCGATCTGGAGCGTCGGGTCGCCGAGCACGTCCATCAGCTTGTTCGCGCCCCAGCCGAGCACCAGCCCCACGGCGACCGCGACCACCGCGGAGAGCAGGAAGTCCAGGCCGGCCCGCCACGGCGAGAAGGTTCCGCTGATCACCGCGGCGATCGCCACGTGGTACAGCACGATGGCCGTGACGTCGTTGAAGAGGCCTTCGCCCTCCAGGATCGACACCAGCCGCCGCGGCAGCCCGAGCTGTCCGGCGACGGCGGTCGCGGCGACCGGGTCGGGCGGGGCGACCAGAGCGCCCAGCGCGACCGCGGCGGCGATCGGCAGCCCGGGCACGATGGCGCTCGCGACAGCCGCCACGCACAGCGTGGTGACGAACACCAGGGCCACGGCGAGCAGGAAGATCGGCCGTTTGTTGGCCGCGAACTGCCGCCACGAGGTCCGCCGTACCGCCGCGTAGAGCAGCGGCGGCAGCAGGCCGGGCAGGATCAGCTCGGGCGGGATGTTCACGTTCGGCACGAAGTCGGCGACCGCGAGGACGATCCCGAACAGCGTCATCAGCACGGGCGCCGGCAGGCCGAGCCGGTCCCCGACCGGGACGCTCACCAGGGCCCCGAGCAGCAGCACGAACAACAGGGCCAGCTGATCCACGGCTTGCGCTCCGGGAGTCGACGATCACACAGCAGGTCTCAAGCGTGCCACGTCACCCCGGGAACCCCGTCTACAGCACGCGGCGCATCCCCTGGTGCGGGATGCCCGCCTCCGCGTACCGCGGGCCGTACGGCTCGTAACCCAGCCGCTCGTAGAAGCCCAGCGCGTGCGTCTGCGCGTGCAGGTCGACCACGGTCAGGCCACGCGCGCGTGCGGCCTCCTCGATGGCCCGGACCAGGGCCACCCCGACGCCGAGGCCGCGGGCCTCCTCGGCCACCGCCAGCCGGCCCAGGGAGCCCAGGGACGGGTCGCCGCCGGTCTTGGTCGCGGCCGCCGCGCCGTACAGCAGCCGGCCGGTGCCGAGCGCGACGCCGTCCGCGCGGGCGGCCAGCACGTGCAGGGCCGTGGCGTCGTACTCGTCGTACTCCAGGTCCTCGGGGACGCCCTGTTCGACGACGAAGACCTGCTTGCGCAGGCGGAAACAGGCCTCCAGGTCGGCGGGGTCCTCCGCGACGCGCACCTCGTACGCGCGCGTGCTCATCCGTACGTCTCCTCGCGGACCTGGTCCAGCGCCTTCTGCAGGTCGGCCGGGTAGTCGCTCTCGAACTCGACCCACTCGCCGTCCCCGGGGTGCTCGAAGCCGAGCCGGACCGCGTGCAGCCACTGGCGGGTCAGGTGCAGCCGCTTGGCGAGGGTCGGGTCGGCTCCGTAGGTGAGGTCACCGACGCAGGGGTGGCGGTGGGCCGACATGTGGACGCGGATCTGGTGGGTGCGGCCGGTCTCCAGCTTCACGTCCAGCAGGGAGGCCGCGCGGAACGCCTCGATGAGGTCGTAGTGGGTCACGGAGGGCTTGCCGTCGGCGGTGACCGCCCACTTGTAGTCGTGCTGGGGGTGGCGGCCGATGGGGGCGTCGATGGTGCCGCTGGTCGGGTCGGGGTGACCCTGGACGAGCGTGTGGTAGCGCTTGTCGACCGTACGCTCCTTGAACTGGCGCTTCAGCGACGTGTACGCCCGCTCCGACTTGGCGACCGCCATCAGTCCCGAGGTGCCCACGTCGAGGCGGTGCACGATGCCCTGGCGCTCGGCGGCGCCGGAGGTGGAGATGCGGTAGCCGGCCGCCGCGAGCCCGCCGATCACGGTGGGCCCCGTCCAGCCCGGCGAGGGGTGCGCGGCCACTCCGACCGGCTTGACGATCACGACCACGTCCTCGTCGTCGTGCACGATCTCCATGCCCTCGACGGGCTCCGCGACGATCTGCACGGGTGCGGGCGCCCCCGGCATCTCGACCTCCAGCCAGGCCCCGCCGCGCACCCGCTCGGACTTGCCCACCACCGAGCCGTCGACCTGGACCTTGCCCGCCGCGGCCAGCTCGGCCGCCTTGGTGCGGGAGAAGCCGAACATGCGGGAGATGGCGGCGTCGACGCGCTCGCCCTCCAGGCCGTCGGGCACGGGCAGGGTGCGGATCTCGGGAAGCGTGCTCACCCGTCGAGTATGCCGGACCGCACGGACAGCCCCGTACGCACGTCCGTCCGGCCCGCCGCGGCCGCGGTCAGTCCTTGTGGACGGTGCCGTCCGGGTCGAGGCCCCGGAAGGAGAGCAGCACGATCAGGACGCCGCCGCAGACGATCGCCGAGTCGGCCAGGTTGAACACCGCGAAGCCCTTCGGCGCGATGAAGTCCACGACCTGCCCCTCGAAGACCCCGGGCGACCGGAAGACCCGGTCGGTGAGGTTGCCGAGCGCACCGCCCAGCAGCAGGCCCAGGGCGATCGCCCAGGGGAAGCTGTAGAGCTTGCGCGCCAGGCGGAAGATGACGACGATCACCGCCGCCGCGATCAGCGTGAAGATGATCGTGAAGGCGCCGCCGAACCCGAAGGCCGCCCCCGGGTTGCGGATCGCGTGGAACTCCAGCCAGTCGCCGATCACCTCGATCGGCGCGTGGTGTTCCAGCTTGGCGACCACGATCATCTTGCTGACCAGGTCGAGGGCGTACGCGAAGGCGGCCACCGCGAACAGCACGGCGATGCGGCGCCCGCGCCCAGGTCGCCGTCCGGCCGCGGCCGGCTGCTGATCCGCACCGGCCGCGTCGGGCGTCGCCGTCCGCTCGCCGCCGTCGTCCGGGGTGTCCGGCGTACCGATGATGCGCTCCGCCTCTGCCACGTGAGTCCCTCAACCTAGGTGCCTGCCTCGGGACGAGACTACGGCACGCCCCACGTGACCCCGGTGCTCAGTAGCGGCGTTCCTGCTTCTGCTTGCACTCGACGCACAGGGTGGCCCTCGGGAAGGCCTGCATGCGGGCCTTGCCGATGGGGTTGCCGCAGTTCTCGCAGAGCCCGTAGGTACCGGCGTCCAGCTTCTGCAGGGCCCGTTCGGTCTGTTCGAGCATCTCGCGCGCGTTGGCGGCCAGCGCCAGTTCGTGCTCGCGCGTGATGTTCTTGGTGCCGGTGTCGGCCTCGTCGTCGCCCGCGCCGTCCCCGGAGTCCCGCATCAGGCCGGCCAGGGCGTTCTCGGAGGCCTCGATCTCGGTGCGCAGCCGCACCGCCTCGGTGGTCAGCTCCGTGCGCGCCTCGGCGACCTCCTCGGGCGTCCACGGATCCTCGCCCGGACGCACCGCGAGCTCGTCCGGGGCCGCCGTGGCGACCCGGGCCTTGGGAACGGCGGTCTCCGCCGCCGCAGCGTCCGTGCCAGGGGTCTTCTTCGCAACCACCGTCGTGGCTCCCGTCTGCTTCGCGGCCCGCGCCGCGCCCGCCTTCTTGCCCGTGCTCTTCTTGGCCGTGCTCTTCGACGCCGCGGCCTTGGACGCGCCCTTGGCCGGCTTGTCCGCGGCGTGCTCCGCCGCCGTCTTCCCGGTCGTCGTCTTCCCGGTCGTGGCCTTCTTCACCGGTGGCTTCTTCGCCGATGCCTTCTTCACCGGCGCTTTCGGTGCGGCCGTCTTCTTGGCGGTGCGCTTCTCACCCGCGTCGGAGGCGGCCGCGCCCCTGGTCCGGCCGGACGCCGACTGCTGTACGGCGGTCTTCTTCGCCACCATGGCCGCGGCCCCTTCACATATTGTGATCTTGCACGCGAATCGTGCTGGGACGATAAATCGACTCGAGTCCCGCGGCAACGGGGCACGCCGCCCGATCCGCCTGCCCCACACCCCCCTCGCAGCAGGTATGCATGCGTTGTGCCCAGCTCCCCGCAGGGTAATCCGCCGAGCCGGACATCCCAGGATGCGAGCGCGGGCACCTCGCCGTTCGGGTCATCCCGGCCACCGGACCCGCCCGCGCCGTCCGGGCCCGGGAGGGTTCCCGGAAATCGGGTCGGCCGCGGTCCGCGCGGCGCCGTACACTGGGCGGAGCGAGAAGCGTGGATGGGGACGAGTAGCGGCGTACGCAGCCCAGAGCGACCCGGGGACGGTGGAAGCCCGGGGGCGAGCGCGACGCGAAGATCACCCCGGAGCCGCCGGAAGAAAGCCGCAGCCGGCAGGCAGCGGCGAGTAGAACCGGTTTCGCGACCCCAATGAGGGGGCTCACCGGCGCGCACGGCGTCCGGCGGGCCAAGGAGGGTGGTACCGCGGGAGCGCGCCGCACACGGCGTACGGAAGACACGGCTCTCGTCCCTCCGACGGAAGGCAGCAAGTCCGTTGGAGGAAGCTCGCAGATGACAGCGCCGACGTACCGCCAGGTGCCCGCACAGGTCGACCTGCCCGCCCTCGAGCACGCCGTGCTCGACTTCTGGCGCGAGCAGAAGATCTTCGCCAAGACCCTGGAGCAGTCCGAGGGCCGCCCCGAGTGGGTGTTCTACGAGGGCCCGCCCACCGCCAACGGCATGCCCGGCGCCCACCACATCGAGGCGCGCGTCTTCAAGGACGTCTTCCCCCGCTTCCGCACCATGCGCGGCTACCACGTGGCCCGCAAGGCCGGCTGGGACTGCCACGGCCTGCCCGTGGAGCTGGCGGTCGAGAAGGAGCTCGGCTTCAGCGGCAAGCAGGACATCGAGGCCTACGGCATCGCCGAGTTCAACGCCAAGTGCCGCGAGTCGGTGACCCGCCACACCGACGCCTTCGAGGCGCTGACGACCCGCATGGGGTACTGGACCGACCTCGACGACGCCTACCGGACGATGGACCCCGAGTACGTCGAGTCGGTCTGGTGGTCGCTGAAGACGATCTTCGACAAGGGTCTGCTGGTCCAGGACCACCGCGTCGCCCCGTGGTGCCCGCGCTGCGGCACCGGCCTGTCCGACCACGAGCTGGCGCAGGGCTACGAGACGGTCGTCGACCCCTCCGTGTACGTCCGTTTCCCGCTCACCTCCGGTCCGCTCGCCGGCCAGGCCGCGCTCCTGGTGTGGACGACCACGCCGTGGACCCTGGTGTCCAACACGGCGGTCGCAGCCCACCCCGAGGTCACCTACGTCGTCGCCACCGACGGCACCGAGAAGCTCGTCGTGGCCGAGCCGCTCGTCGCCAAGGCGCTCGGCGAGGGCTGGGAGACCACGGGCCAGACCTTCACCGGCGCCGAAATGGAGCGCTGGACGTACCAACGTCCGTTCGAGCTCGTCGAGTTCCCGGAACCGGCGCACTACGTCGTGAACGCGGAATACGTCACCACCGAGGACGGTACGGGTCTGGTCCACCAGTCCCCCGCCTTCGGTGAGGACGACCTCAAGGTCTGCCGCGCCTACGGCCTGCCGGTGGTGAACCCGGTCCGTCCGGACGGCACCTTCGAGGAGGACGTCCCGCTGGTCGGCGGCGTCTTCTTCAAGAAGGCCGACGAGAAGCTCACCGAGGACCTGGCGCAGCGCGGCCTCCTCTTCAAGCACCTGCCGTACGAACACAGCTACCCGCACTGCTGGCGTTGTCACACCGCGCTGCTCTACTACGCGCAGCCGTCCTGGTACATCCGCACCACCGCCGTCAAGGACCGGCTGCTGCAGGAGAACGAGAACACCAACTGGTTCCCGGACACCGTCAAGCACGGCCGGTACGGCGACTGGCTGGACAACAACATCGACTGGGCGCTGTCCCGCAACCGCTACTGGGGCACCCCGCTGCCGATCTGGCGCTGCGAGGACGGCCACCTCACCTGTGTCGGCTCCCGCGCGGAGCTCACCGAGCTGACCGGCACCGACCAGTCGGAGCTGGACCCGCACCGCCCGTTCATCGACGACGTCACCTTCGCCTGCCCCCAGTGCGACAAGACGGCCACGCGCGTGCCGGAGGTCATCGACGCCTGGTACGACTCGGGTTCGATGCCGTTCGCGCAGTGGGGCTACCCGCACAAGAACAAGGAGCTGTTCGAGAGCCGTTACCCGGCGCAGTTCATCTCCGAGGCCATCGACCAGACCCGCGGCTGGTTCTACACGCTGATGGCGGTCGGCACGCTGGTCTTCGACAAGTCCAGCTACGAGAACGTGGTCTGCCTCGGCCACATCCTCGCCGAGGACGGCCGCAAGATGTCCAAGCACCTGGGCAACACCCTGGAGCCGATCCCGCTGATGGACCGGCACGGGGCGGACGCGGTGCGGTGGTTCATGGCGGCCGGCGGCTCGCCGTGGGCGGCCCGCCGGGTGGGCCACGGCACCATCCAGGAGGTCGTCCGCAAGACCCTGCTGACGTACTGGAACACGGTCGCCTTCCAGGCGCTGTACGCCCGCACGTCGAACTGGGCGCCGTCCGCGGCGGACCCGGCCCCGGCCGACCGCCCGCTCCTGGACCGCTGGCTGCTGTCCGAACTGCACGCCCTGACCGACCAGGTGACGCAGGCGCTGGAGGCGTACGACACCCAGCGGGCCGGCAAGCTGCTGTCCGCGTTCGTCGACGACCTGTCGAACTGGTACGTGCGCCGGTCGCGCCGCCGCTTCTGGCAGGGCGACAAGGCCGCGCTGCGCACGCTGCACGAGGTCGTGGAGACCGTCACCAAGCTGATGGCCCCGCTGACCCCCTTCATCACCGAGCGGGTGTGGCAGGACCTGGTGGTGCCGGTCGCCCCGGGCGCGCCGGAGTCGGTGCACCTGGCGTCCTGGCCGGAGGCGGACCTGTCCGCGATCGACCCGGAGCTGTCGAAGCAGATGGTTCTGGTACGACGGCTCGTGGAGCTCGGCCGGGCCACGCGCGCGGAGTCGGGCGTGAAGACCCGGCAGCCGCTGTCCCGGGCGCTGGTCGCGGCGGTCGGCTTCGACGCGCTCGACAAGGAACTGCACGCGCAGATCACCGACGAGCTGAACGTGTCGTCGCTGGCGTCGCTGTCCGATGTGGGCGGCTCGCTGGTGGACACCACGGCCAAGGCCAACTTCCGGGCGCTGGGCAAGCGGTTCGGCAAGCGGGTGCAGGAGGTCGCCAAGGCGGTCGCCGCGGCGGACGCGGCCGCGCTGTCGCTGGCGCTGCGCGAGGGCACGGCGTCGGTGGAGGTCGAGGGCGAGACCGTGACGCTCGCCCCGGACGAGGTGATCATCACGGAGACGCCGCGTGAGGGCTGGTCGGTGGCGTCGGACTCCGGTGCGACCGTCGCGCTCGACCTGGAGATCACGGAGGAACTGCGGCAGGCGGGCCTCGCGCGGGACGCGATCCGGCTGATCCAGGAGGCGCGCAAGAACAGCGGGCTGGACGTGGCCGACCGGATCGCGCTCAGGTGGGTGTCGACCGATCCGGCGGTGATCGCGGCGCTGGCGGAGCACGCTGCGCTGATCGCCGACGAGGTGCTGGCGACGGACTTCGCGCAGGGCGAGGGGGACGAGGGGTACGGCGCTCCCTTCACCGACGAGGGTCTCTCGCTGACGTTCCGCCTGCGCAAGGCGTAGCCGCCGGCCTGTTCGAGAAGGGGCCCGGTCTCCACGGTGGGGATCGGGCCCCTCTCGTACGTCCGGGTCGGAGCGGTCACCGCGCGCGGTTCCCCGCGCCCCTTCCAACATCCGCCCCTTCACGCCTGCGGGCCGGAGCGCCCACCGTGCGCCCACGCGGCGGAGCCGCCTGTCGGAACGGCCTCGCGCAACGCGCGTAAAAAGGGCGGGGCCCCGGATCGGAATCCGGGGCCCCGCCCTGTGAACGCCTGCCGACGCCTACGGCGTCACGCCGCCGTCAGTTGTCGTCCTCGTCGATGAGGAAGCCGCGCATCGGGGACGGCGCCTGGCCCATCGGGGAGGGGCCCTGCGGGCGTACCGGTGCCATCGGCTGGGTCATCGCCGGCGTCATCTGCTGCTGGCCGCCGTAGGACGGGGCCGCGGGGGACGGGGCGCCGCCCATCGACGGGTTGCCGCCGTAGGACGGGGCGCTCGCGCCGGCCGGGGCCATGGAGGGCGCCGGGGACGGCGGGAGGGAGGCGGTGGCCGGGGTGCGCGGCGGCGCCAGGCTGTCGTCGGCCTGGGTCTCCAGCTGACGCAGCTGCGACTCCAGGTACGACTTCAGACGCGTGCGGTACTCGCGCTCGAAGCCGCGCAGGTCCTCGACCTTGCGCTCCAGCGTGGCGCGCGCGGACTCCAGGGAGCCCATGGCGACGCGGTGCTTCTCCTGCGCGTCCCGCTCCAGCGCGTCGGCCTTGGCACGGGCGTCACGCTCCAGACCCTCGGCGCGGCTGCGGGCCTCGCCGACGATCTTGTTGGCCTCGGAGCGGGCCTCGGCGATCGCCTGGTCGGCGGTCTGCTGGGCCAGCGAGAGGACGCGGGCGGCGCTGTCGCCACCGGGGCCCTGACCGGGACCGCCCATGGGACCACCCATGGGGCCGCCCATCGGACCACCCATCTGCTGCTGCATGGGGGGCTGACCGCCCATCGGACCCGGGCCCATGCCCTGGCCCATCGGACCCTGACCCATGGGGCCCTGGCCCATCGGACCCTGACCCATGCCGCCCTGGCCCATGCCCTGGCCCATCGGACCCTGACCCATGGGGCCCTGGCCCATCGGACCGGGACCCTGCGGACCGCCCTGGCCACTGGGACCGGCCGGCAGCTGCGGGGCACCGCTAGGCAGCTGCGGGGGGCCACCCATGGGGCCACCCATCTGCTGCTGCGGCGGGCCCGATATTCCGGCGGGCACCGGAGCGCCGGGACCTCGCATGCCCTGCTGCGGCATGCCGCCCTGCTGGGGCATGCCGCCCTGCTGCGGCATTCCACCCTGCTGGGGCATGCCGCCCTGCTGGTCCTGCGGCTCCGGGGGCTTGCGCATGTTCTGCTGGTTCTGGGCGGCGGCACGGGTGGCCGCGGCCAGTTTGGCGCGCAGGTCCTCGTTCTCGCGGAGCAGACGGGTCAGCTCGGCTTCGACCTCATCGAGGAAGGCATCGACCTCGTCCTCGTCATAGCCTTCTCGGAGGCGGACGGTCGTGAACTGCTTGTTCCGCACGTCCTCGGGGGTCAACGGCATCTCTTCACCTCAACGTAGTCGTCGGCGTTCGGCAAGACGGTAGGTCACATCGCTCATCACAGCCGACCAACGATCGCGATCAGGATGTAGACGATGATCATCAGTACGAAGAAGGACAGGTCGAGCGCCACGCCCCCGAGACGCAGCGGCGGGATGAACCGCCGCAGAAGCTTGAGCGGTGGATCGGTGACAGTGTAGGTGGCCTCAAGTACGACCACCATCGCCTTGCCGGGTTGCCATGAGCGGGCGAACTGGAACACGTAGTCCATGACCAACCGGAAGATGAGCACGATGAGGAAGCACATCAGCGCGATGTAGATCACATCCAGGAACACGCTCATGATCCGTGCTTCCCTCTCCCCTGTTCCGTGCCTCGTACCGGTGTTGCGTCTCAGCTCTGGTTGAAGAACCCGCCCTCTGCGATGCGGGCCTTGTCCTCCGCCGTGACATCGACGTTAGCAGGCGACAACAGGAACACCTTCTGCGTCACCCGCTCGATGCTGCCGTGAAGACCAAACACCAAACCGGCCGCAAAGTCGACAAGTCGCTTCGCGTCTGTGTCGTCCATCTCAGTCAGATTCATGATCACCGGGGTGCCCTCACGGAAGTGTTCCCCGATGGTACGGGCCTCGTTGTAGGTCCGGGGGTGAAGCGTGGTGATCCGGTAAGGCTCTCGTTCCGACACGACCTTGGGCATGATCACCGGTGCGTTCTTCTCCAGACTCGCGCGTTCTTGTGTGATGGACACCACGGGACCGATGCGCGCCGGGCGGCCCGATTCCGCGGACAGGGAAGCGGAATGCGACACCGGTTCGCGCGGTGGCGACGGCTGCACCACTCGTACCGAATCGTCCCTTTGGGGCTGATGTGCACTGTGGGACTGGTGCGACGGCTCGTGCCGCCGGTGGTCCCGCTCGGGCTCCGGGTCCAGTTCGGGCTCGAAGTCGTCGTCAGGGTCGAATCCGCGGCCGTCGTAACCATCGTCCTCCACGAGGCCGAGGTAGACCGCCATCTTGCGCATCGCGCCGGCCATGCTCTGAGTCCTCCGCTCTGTGGTGGATCGGTGACGACTGCCAAGTCCCGCGATCCACGTGGCCGTTGCACCCACCGTGGGCGACATTGACCATATTTTCTGCTGTGGTCCGACTTCCTGGCGACGTTACCCGAGCCTGAGGCGGACTCCGAGTACCGCGGTGCCGACGCGTACATGTGTCGCTCCGGCCGCCACGGCGTCCTCAAGGTCCGCACTCATCCCTGCGGACACCATGTTCGCAGCCGGATGGGCCCGGCGCAGGTCAGTCGACAAATCCATCAACCGCTCGAACGCCGCCCGTTGCCGCCCCGCGTACTCCCCGGTCAACGGAGCGACGGTCATCAGTCCGGCGAGCCGCAGTCCCGGCGAGGCGGCGACCAGGTCGGCCAACTCTTCGATTCCGCCCGGCGCCACGCCACCGCGCTCCCCCCTGCCGCTCGCACCCGCGTCGAGCGCGACCTGGAGCAGGCACCCCACCTCGCGCCCGGCCCGCACCGCCTCCTTGGACAGCGCGTCCACGAGCCTGGAACGATCCACGGACTGCACGAGATCCGCGTAACCCACCACGGATCGCACCTTGTTCGTCTGGAGTTGACCTACGAAGTGCCACGTCAGCGGCAGATCCGCGCACTGGGCGGCCTTGGGGGCCGCGTCCTGGTCACGGTTCTCGGCGACGTGGCGCACCCCGAGCTCCGACAGGATCCGCACATCGCTCGCGGGGTAGGTCTTGGTGACCACGATCAGGGTCACCTCCTCCCGCTTGCGCCCGGCCGCCGCACAGGCGGCGGCGATGCGCTCCTCCACTCTCGCCAGGTTTCCAGCGAGTTCACTCCTACGGTCCGTCATGCCCCATCAGTCCAGCCACACATAGCCCGCGAGCCGCCCGGTGGTGCGGTCGCGGCGGTACGAGAAGTGATCCACCGACTCCAGCGTGCACACCGGCGACTGCACTCGGTCGCGCACCCCGGCGCGCGCCAGCTGTGCGTGCACCCCGGCGCTCACGTCGACCGCGGGAGTGCCCCAACTGGTCTCGGCGCGCGCCGCCGGCTCGACGGCGGCCACCTCGGCGCGCATGGTCTCCGGCACTTCGTAGCACCGGCCGCAGACGGCCGGGCCGGTACGGGCGACGATGCGGGCGGGGTCGGCGCCGAGTTCGGCCATCGCGCGGACGGCGGCGGGCACGACCCCGGCGACCATGCCGGGCCGGCCCGCGTGGGCGGCGGCCGCGATCCCCGCGACCGGGTCGGCGAGCAGCACCGGCGTGCAGTCGGCGGTGAGGACGGCGAGGGCGAGCCCGCGGCGCGCGGTGACGATCGCGTCGACCTCGGGCACCGGCCGGTCTCCCCACGGCTCGTCCACGACGGCCACGTCGTTCCCGTGGACCTGGTTCATCCAGACCACCTGGCCGGGGTCCAGGCCGAGCGACTTGGCGGCGGTCTCCCGGTTGGTCCGTACCGCCTCCGGGTCGTCGCCGACCGCCCCGCCCAGGTTGAGCTCCTCGTACGGAGCGGCGCTCACCCCGCCCCACCGGTCGGTGAAGGCGAAGTGCGCGCCGCTCACGGTCTCACGCTGTCCAGTCACGTCGTAAGGATCACTTGAGGAAGTCCGGTACGTCCAGTTCCTCGGCCGCGCTGTCCGTGTAGGAGCGCGACGGCGGGACCGGCGGGGCGACCGGGATCTCGGCCACCGGCTCGGGCGCCGGCTCCGGCTCCTCCTTGGGGGTCACGCTGCCGAGCGAGCCGAAGGAGGGGCGCTCGGGCTCCCGGCGGGCCGGCGCGGGCTCCTCGCGGCGGGCGGCGGCCGAGGACGAGCCGAGGACGTTGTCCCGGCGGGCCGGGGGCTGGCCGCCGTCGAAGCCGGCCGCGATCACGGTGACGCGGACCTCGTCGCCGAGGGCGTCGTCGATGACCGCGCCGAAGATGATGTTGGCCTCGGGGTGCGCGGCCTCGCTGACCAGCTGGGCGGCCTCGTTGATCTCGAACAGGCCGAGGTCGGAGCCGCCGGAGATGGAGAGCAGCACGCCCCGGGCGCCGTCGATGGAGGCCTCCAGGAGCGGCGAGGAGATCGCCATCTCGGCGGCGGCCACCGCGCGGTCGTCGCCGCGGGCGGAGCCGATGCCCATGAGGGCCGAACCGGCCTCGGACATGACCGACTTGACGTCGGCGAAGTCGAGGTTGATCAGGCCGGGGGTGGTGATGAGGTCGGTGATGCCCTGGACACCGGAGAGCAGGACCTGGTCGGCCGACTTGAAGGCGTCGAGCACCGAGACCTGGCGGTCCGAGATGGACAGCAGCCGGTCGTTCGGGATGACGATGAGGGTGTCGACCTCTTCGCGGAGTTCGGCGATGCCGTCCTCGGCCTGGTTGGCGCGGCGCCGGCCCTCGAAGGTGAACGGGCGGGTGACCACGCCGATGGTGAGGGCGCCGAGCGAGCGCGCGATGTTGGCCACGACGGGCGCGCCGCCGGTGCCGGTGCCGCCGCCTTCACCGGCCGTCACGAAGACCATGTCGGCCCCCTTGAGGACCTCCTCGATCTCCTCGCGGTGGTCCTCCGCGGCCTTGCGCCCGACGGCCGGGTTGGCGCCGGCCCCGAGCCCGCGGGTGAGTTCACGGCCGACGTCGAGCTTGACGTCGGCGTCGCTCATCAACAGCGCCTGTGCGTCGGTGTTGATGGCGATGAACTCGACGCCCTTGAGGCCGACCTCGATCATCCGGTTGATGGCATTGACACCACCGCCGCCGACACCGATGACCTTGATGACTGCGAGGTAGTTCTGCGGTGCTGCCACGTCGAAGGCCTCTCGCCTCGAATTAACGTTGCCGTCGCCGTGCGGTGTCCCGCGCGGGACGGCGGATGCCGAATGGGACGGTCCGTAGCGCCGACCCGAACCCTAACCCTGAAGTTTAGGGTTACCAGTGTGTCTGTTCCCTGGAGTCTTCTGAACAGGACACTAAGTCGACAAGTGGCGCCCGTTCAACGAACACGCCGAACCTCCCGTTTTTCTTTTCACCCTATGTGATCAGCCGTAGCAGTGCCCAACCAGGGTGCTGGCCTGCGCTGATGTGCGTCAACTCACTGATGACGCAGGGGCGGTGGGGACGCTCACGTCGAAGTGCCGTGCGCCGGAAGCTGCTTTCATGAGTGCGGTGAGCGTGCGCGCCTTCGCGGCACCGTTGTCGGCGCTGCCCCACTGCACGGTCCGGCCACCGGTCAGCAGCAGCGAGATGTCGTCGTAGGAACGGACCTTGAGGGTACGGGTGTCCCTGCGGACGGCGGCCGGGATGTCACGCGCGATCGCGACCGCCTCCCGCACCAGCCGGTCGGTGCCGAACCGGCGCAGGCTCGCGGTGGTCGAGCCCGACCGGGCAGGACTCAGCTCCAGCGCCGGGGCGCCTTCCGGCGCCTGCGACACCGTGGCGAAACGGACGCCCTTCTTGTCCACTTCCGTGAACATCCCGGCCTTCGCGATGAGCAGCACCGGAGTTCGCTCCGTCACTTTCAGCCCGATGCCGTGCGGCCAGGAGCGGACGACGTCAACCTCGTCGATCCGGGGCAGCTTTCGGCGCAGCCGGGCCTCGATGGCGTCCGTGTCGACGGAGACCATCGGCGCGCCGACGGGGACGGCGGCGGCCTCGCGGACCTGCTCCGGCGTCAGAACGGCCGTACCGGAGACGGAGACATGCCGGACCCGGAGCCACGAGGAGCCGTAGAACAGCCAGAGGGAGCCGCCGCCGAGGAGCAGCAGGAGCGCGGCCAGGATGACGATCGTACGAAGGCGGCGCTTTCGCAACAGCCGGGCGGGCGGCGGGCCGGACGACTCCTGCTGGCGTTCACCGCGCTCGGCGGTGGTCGATCCGGCCACGCTGCTCACTCGCCTTTCGTCATACGGTCCTACCGGCTTGAGGCAATCGCCTCGTACACCATGCCGACGAGCAGGTCGTCGGCGTCCCGCCGGCCGAACTCACTTGCCGCGCGGGACATCTCGTAGAGCCGGTGCGGGTCGGCGAGGACGGGCAGCACGTTCTGCTGCACCCACTCCGGGGTGAGTTCCGCGTCGTCGACCAGCAGGCCGCCGCCCGCCTTGACCACCGGCTGGGCGTTCAGCCGCTGTTCGCCGTTGCCGATGGGCAGCGGGACGTACGCGGCCGGGAGTCCGACGGCGGAGAGTTCGGCGACGGTCATCGCGCCCGCGCGGCAGAGCATCATGTCGGCCGCGGCGTACGCGAGGTCCATCCGGTCCAGGTAACTTACCGGGATGTACGGGGGCATTCCCGGCATCTGGTGCACCTGCGGCAGTTCGTTCTTCGGGCCGACCGCGTGCAGGATCTGGATGCCCGCCTGCTGGAGCCACGGCGCGACCTGCTGGGTGACCTCGTTGAGGCGGCGGGCGCCCTGGGAGCCGCCGGAGACGAGCAGCGTGGGCAGGTTGGGGTCGAGGCCGAAGCGGTGGCGGGCCTCGGGGCGGGCGGCGGCGCGGTCCAGGACGGAGATGGAGCGGCGCAGCGGGATGCCGATGTAGCGGGCGTCACGCAGCTTGCTGTCCGGCGTGGAGACGGCGACCCTGGCGGCGTACCGGGAGCCGATCTTGTTGGCGAGGCCGGGGCGGGCGTTGGCCTCGTGGATCACGATCGGCACCCCGAGGCGCTTGGCGGCGAGATAGCCGGGCAGGGCGACGTACCCGCCGAAGCCGACCACGCAGTCCGCCTTGGTGCGCTCCAGGATCTGCTCGGCGGCCTTGATGGTGCCGCGCAGCCGGCCGGGGACGGTGATCAGTTCGGGGGTGGGCTTGCGGGGCAGCGGCACCGCCGGGATCAGGGCGAGCTCATAGCCGCGTTCCGGGACGAGCCTGGTCTCCAGGCCGCGTTCCGTGCCCAGGGCCGTGATCCCCACGGTGGGGTCCTGCCTGCGCAGGGCGTCCGCGAGGGCGAGCGCGGGCTCGATGTGGCCGGCGGTCCCCCCACCAGCGAGTACGACATGCACCGAAATTCACCGCTCTCCGGACGAGCGCGCCGCCGAGGCGCGCCGTCGCATCGTGTTCCATCTCCGAGGTCCGCGAGAACCCCCGGCCCCCCGCTTTCTACCAAAGCGAGGTTGCCGCATCGCAAGCGCCGCCCGCGCAGCGGGCTCGTCGCGCGCGAAGGCGATCAGCAGCCCGATGGCGAACATGGTCGGCAGCAGGGCGGAGCCTCCGTAGGAGAACAGCGGGAGCGGGACGCCGGCGATCGGCAGCAGGCCGAGCACCGCACCGATGTTGATCACCGCCTGGGCGATGATCCATGTGGTCACGCCTCCCGCGGCATACCTCACGAAGGGGTCCTCCGTGCGTCCGGCCACGCGGATACCCGCATAGCCTAGAGCCGCGAAGAGGGCCAGTACCGACAGCGTCCCCGCCAGACCCAGTTCCTCACCGGTGACGGCGAAGATGAAATCCGTGTGGGCTTCTGGCAGTTGTCCCCATTTTTCCACACTCGCGCCGAGGCCGGAGCCGAAGAGCCCGCCGCTGGCCAGGGCGTAGATGCCGTGCACCGCCTGCCAGCAGTCGGCGACCCCGGTCTTCGGCTCGGTGGCGCCGATGCAGGCCAGCCGGGCCATCCGGTTGGGGCTGGTCTTGATCAGGATCACGCCGAGCACGCCCGCGATCGACAGCACGCCCGCGAACAGCCGGGTCGGCGCCCCCGCCAGCCACAGCACGCCGAACAGGATGGCGGTCAGGATGATCGCGGTGCCCATGTCGCCGCCGAGCATGATCAGCCCGAGCAGCAGGAACGTGACCGGGACCAGCGGCACCAGCATGTGCTTCCACTGGCTCAGCAGCCGCTTCTCCTGTTTGCGCGCCATCAGGTCGGCGCCCCACAGCACCAGGGCGAGCTTGCCGAACTCACTGGGCTGGATCTGGAAGGAGCCGCCCAGCGAGATCCAGTTCTGGTTGCCGTTGACCGACATCCCTATGCCCGGCACCTGCACCAGCGCCATCATGAAGACGGCGCCGGCGAGGATCGGGTAGGCGAGCGCCCGGTGCAGCTTCACCGGCATCCGGGACGCGACGAGCAGCAGCACGCCGCCGATGCAGGCGGCCAGGAACTGTTTGCGGAAGAAGAACGAACCCGGCAGGGACATCTGCAACGCGGTGACCTGGGAGGCCGAGTAGACCATCACGAGACCCAGCACGATGATCAGCAGGCTGCCGCCGAGGATCAGGTAGTACGCGGTCAGCGGCCGGTCCCAGGCCCGGTGGGCACGGGTGTGGAACCGCCGCAGCGGGTTCTCGCGGGCCGTCCGGGGCGCGGCGGGCCCGCGTGCCGCTCGCTGCACGGGCGGCCGGCCGGTGCGGCTACCGGGCATCAACGCCTCCGCTGAACGTCGAGCGTCGCACGCGTCCCTCCCAAGGTCGCCCGGCAGGCGGCCGGGTCAGGCGCCGAGTTCGCGAACGGCCTGTGCGAACGCGTCACCGCGCTGGTTGTAGTTGGCGAACATGTCCATGGAGGCACAGGCGGGGGCGAGGAGCACCGTGTCGCCCTCGACCGCCAGCCGCCGGGCCTCCTGGACCGCCGCGAGCATCGCCCCAGTGTCGGTCCGGTCGAGGTCGACGACGGGTACTTCCGGCGCGTGTCGCGCGAGGGCGTCCCGGATGAGGGCGCGGTCGGCGCCGATGAGCACCACGCCGCGAAGCCGCGGTGCCGACTTGGCGACCAGTTCGTCGAAGGTCGCGCCCTTCGCAAGACCGCCCGCAATCCATACGATCGACTCATATGACGCCAACGAGGCTTCTGCCGCGTGGGTGTTGGTGGCCTTCGAGTCGTCGATGTACGCGACCCCGTCCACGTCGGCGACGTGCGCGATGCGGTGGGCGTCCGGGGTGAAGCTCCGCAGACCGTCGCGGACGGCCGTGGCGGGCACCCCGAAGGCACGGGCGAGGGCCGCCGCGGCAAGGGCGTTGGCGATGTTGTGCGGGGCCGGCGGGTTGACGTCGGAGACCTCGGCCAGCTCCTGGGCGTTCTTGTGACGGTTCTCGACGAAGGCGCGGTCGACCAGGATGCCGTCCACCACGCCGAGTTGGGACGGCCCGGGGGTGCCGAGGGTGAAGCCGATCGCCCGGCAGCCCTCCTCGACGTCGGCCTGGCGGACCAGGTCCTCGGTGAGCTTGTCCGCGACGTTGTAGACGCAGGCGACCCGGTTGCCCTCGTAGATGCGGCCCTTGTCGGCGGCGTAGGCCTCCATGGAGCCGTGCCAGTCGAGGTGGTCGGGCGCGAGGTTCAGCACGGCCGCCGAATGGGCGCGGAGGGAGGGCGCCCAGTGCAGCTGATAGCTCGACAGCTCCACGGCCAGGACGTCGTAGCGCTCGTCCCCGAGGACCGCGTCGAGCAGCGAGACGCCGATGTTGCCGACGGCGGCCGTGCGCAGGCCCGCGGCCGTCAGGATCGACGCCAGCATCTGAACGGTGGTGGTCTTGCCGTTGGTGCCGGTGACGGCCAGCCAGGGGGCCGCGTCGGGCCCCCGCAGCCGCCAGGCCAGCTCGACGTCGCCCCAGACCGGGACCCCCGCCTCGGCGGCCGCCAGGAACAGCGGCTTGTCGGGCTTCCAGCCGGGCGCGGTGACGATCAGTTCGGTGCCCGCCGGCAGGGTCGCCCCGTCACCGAGCCGTACCGTGACGCCCAGCGCCTCCAGTTCGGCGGCCTGCTCACGGGCGCGGGCGTCGTCGCCGTCGTTGACGACCGTGACGAGCGCCCCGCGCGCGTGCAGCACCTTGGCCGCCGGGACACCGGAGACGCCGAGTCCGGCGACGGTGACGTGCTTGCCCTGGAATTCCGGGGACACCGAGGAGGTCACTTGGCCGCTGCCCATCCCGCGTAGAAGAGACCGAGTCCGACGATCACACAAACGCCTTGAATGATCCAGAAGCGGACCACCACAAGTACCTCGGACCAGCCCTTGAGTTCGAAGTGGTGCTGGAGTGGCGCCATCCTGAAGACGCGCTTTCCGGTGAGCCGGAAGGAGCCGACCTGGATGACGACCGACATGGTGATGAGGACGAACAGGCCGCCCATGATGGCGACGAGGAGTTCCGTGCGGGACAGGATCGCCAGGCCCGTGAGGACACCGCCGAGCGCGAGCGAGCCGGTGTCACCCATGAAGATCTTGGCCGGCGAGGTGTTCCACCACAGGAAGCCGAGGCAGGAACCCATCAGCGCGGAGGCGATGACGGCGAGGTCCAGCGGATCGCGGACCGTGTAGCAGGCGCTGGGGTTGGTCAGGGTCATCGCGTTGGCGCAGGACTCCTGGAACTGCCAGACGCCGATGAACGTGTAGGCGCCGAAGACGAGCACGGAGGCGCCGGTGGCGAGACCGTCCAGACCGTCCGTCAGGTTCACGCCGTTGGACATCGCGAGGATCATGAACAGCGCCCAGACCACGAACAGCACCGGCCCGATGGTCCAGCCGAAGTCCGTGATGAAGGACAGCTTGGTGGAGGCCGGGGTGTTGCCGATGGCGTCCGGGAACTGCAGCGAGAGCACCGCGAAGGAGATGCCGACGATCAGCTGGCCGGCCATCTTCGCCTTGGCCCGCAGGCCCAGCGAACGCCGCTTGACGATCTTGATGTAGTCGTCCAGGAAGCCGACCAGGCCCATCCCGCACATCAGGCCGAGCACCAGCAGACCCGAGTAGCTCGGGGAGTAGCCGGTGATCACCTTGGACAGGAAGTAGGCGGCGACCGTCGACAGGATGAAGGCGATGCCACCCATCGTCGGCGTACCGCGCTTGCTGGCGTGCTCGCGCGGGCCGTCGTCACGGATGTACTGGCCGTAGCCCTTGCGCGCGAGGAGCTTGATCAGCAGCGGCGTACCGATCAGCGTCAGGAAGAGACCGATGACACCCGAGAAGAGGATCTGCTTCATCATCGGGCATCAACACCCTCGGCACCGGACTCCAGGAGCGCCTGGGCAACGCTCTCCAGGCCCACCGAACGCGACGCCTTCACGAGTACGACGTCCCCCGGGCGCAACTCGCTGCGCAACAGGTCGACAGCCGCCTGTGCGTCGGACACGTGCACCGACTCCTCACCCCACGAACCCTCGTTGTATGCGCCCAGTTGCAGCCAGGAGGCTTCCACTCCCCCGACGGCGACGAGCTTGCCGACATTGAGCCGGACGGCGAGCCGTCCGACCGCGTCGTGCTCGGCGAGCGCCTCGTCCCCGAGCTCGGCCATCTTGCCGAGCACCGCCCACGTGCGTCCCCCCTTTGCCTGTGCGGCTGTGCCCATGGCCGCGAGCGCGCGCAGCGCGGCTCGCATGGACTCGGGGTTGGCGTTGTAGGCGTCGTTGACGATGGTCACGCCGTCCGGGCGCTCGGTGACCTCCATACGCCAGCGGGAGAGGGAGCCCGCCTCGGAGAGCGCGGTGGCGATCTCATCCACGGACATGCCCAGCTCATGGGCGACGGCGGCCGCGGCGAGCGCGTTCGACACGTGATGCTCACCGTACAGGCGCATGGTCACATCGCTTGCACCGGAGGGTGTGTGAAGGCTGAACGCGGGCTGTCCCGTGTCCGTGAGTCGTACGTTCTCGGCCCGTACGTCCGCTTCGGCCGACTCTCCGAAAAGGACCACCTTCGCCTTGGTACGGGAGGCCATGGCCCGCACCAACGGGTCGTCCGCGTTGAGGATCGCGACGCCGCCGTCGTCGGCCGACGGGAGCGCCTCCACCAACTCGCCCTTGGCCTGGGCGATCTGCTCCCGGCCGCCGAACTCGCCGATGTGGGCGGTGCCGACGTTGAGGACCAGACCGATCCGCGGGGGCGTCAGATCCGTCAGGTAGCGGATGTGCCCGATGCCGCGGGCACCCATCTCCAGCACCAGGAACCGGGTTTCCGCGGTGGCCGAGAGGGCGGTCAGCGGCAGCCCGATCTCGTTGTTCAACGAGCCGGGCGTGAACACGGTCGGCGCCTTGGTGCGCAGCACCTGGGCGATGAGGTCCTTGGTGCTGGTCTTGCCGGCCGAGCCGGTGAGGGCCACGAGGGTCGCGCCGAGCCGTCGTACGACATGCCGGGCGAGGGCGCCGAGGGCCGCTGGGACGTCGTCCACGACGATCGCGGGCACGCCGACGGGACGCGACGCCAGTACGGCGACCGCGCCCTGCGCGACGACCTGCGCCGCGAAGTCGTGGCCGTCCACGCGCTCGCCCACGAAGGCGGCGAACAGGCTGCCCGGTCCGGCCTCCCGGGAGTCCCGGACGACCTCCCCGGTGACCTGGACGGACGGATCCGGTATGTCGTGCGTCTGCCCGCCGACGACTGCTGCGATCTCGGCGAGGGAGAGGGCGATCACAAGTTCATCCCCTGGGTCTTCTGGATTTTCATCCCTGGGTTTTCCGGATGGCTTCGCGAAGCACCTGGCGGTCGTCGAAGGGACGGATCACGCCGGCGATGTCCTGGCCCTGCTCGTGGCCCTTGCCGGCGACGAGCACGGTGTCGCCGGGGTGCGCGCGGGCGACGGCGGCCTCGATCGCGGCGGCCCGCTCCTCGAAGAGCAGCACCTCGCCACGCTCGTGGGCGGGCACCGTGGCGGCGCCTTCGAGCATGGTCGCGAGGATGGCGAGGGGGTCCTCGGAGCGGGGGTTGTCGGAGGTGAGGACGGCCGTGTCGGCGAGCCGGGCCGCGGCGGCGCCCATCGGCGCCCGTTTGGTCCGGTCGCGGTCGCCGCCGCAGCCGAGGACGATGAGCAGCCGGCCCTTGGTGACCTTGCGCAGGGCCCGCAGGACGGACTCCACCGCGTCGGTCTTGTGGGCGTAGTCGACGACCGCGAGGTAGGGCTGTCCGGCGTCCACGCGCTCCAGCCTGCCCGGCACCCCCGGTACGGCGGCGACCCCGTCGGCGGCGGTCTGCGGTTCGAGTCCCGCGGCGGCGAGGGCGACGATCGCCGCGAGGGTGTTCGCCACGTTGAAGGGACCCGGCAGCGGCGACTTGGCGGCGATCCGGACGCCCTCGGGGCCGACGACCGTGAACGTGGAGTCCAGCGGACCGATGTGGACGTCGGTGGCCCGCCAGTCGGCGTCCGGGTGCCCCTCGGCGGAGTAGGTGACGACCGGGACGGTGGCCTCCCGGGCGAGCCGGCGGCCGTACTCGTCGTCGACGTTGACCACACCCCGCCTGCTGCGTTCCGGGGTGAACAGCTGCGCCTTGGCCTGGAAGTAGTCCTCCATGCCGGAGTGGAACTCCATGTGTTCCGGGCTCAGGTTGGTGAAGACGGCGATGTCGAAGACACAGCCGTCGACCCGGCCGAGGACCAGGGCGTGGCTGGAGACCTCCATGGCGACCGCCTCGACCCCGCGCTCGCGCATGACGGCGAACAGCGCCTGGAGGTCGGTGGCCTCGGGGGTGGTGCGCTCGGACTTGATGCGCTCGTCACCGATGCGCATCTCGACGGTGCCGATGAGTCCGGTGGCGCGGGTCGTCTTCAGGCCGCCCTCGACCAGGTAGGCCGTGGTGGTCTTGCCGGAGGTGCCGGTGATGCCGATCTGGAGCAGGTCGCGGCCCGGCCGGCCGTAGATGGTGGCCGCCAGTTCGCCCATCCGCGCCCGCGGGTCGTCGACCACCAGGACCGGCAGGCCGGTCGCGGCGGCCCGCTCGGCGCCCGACGGGTCCACCAGGACGGCGACCGCGCCGAGGCCGGCGGCCTGGGTGACGAAGTCGGCGCCGTGCGCGCGGGCGCCCGGCAGCGCGGCGTACAGGTCGCCGGGGCGCACCGCGCGTGAGTCATGGGTGATGCCCGTGACCTCCACGGCGTGGTGGGCGGGATCCGGCACGGCGGCACCCAGCTGATCGGCGAGCTCCGCGAGGGGTGTGGCGGAGTTCTGAACCGGTCGTGGCGGTCCCGGATAGGTCACGGAAGCGCCCTTCTGGGTGGTTTGGGACTGATCAGCGTGTGGCACGGCGGTGAGCGTACCGGGCGCACCCGCTCCGGGGCGAAGTGAGGGGCGCGGGGCGCCGTGGTTGCCGGGATCGGGGGTGATCGTTGTCACGGGCTCGTTCCTGGTGGTTCTGTGCGCGGTGCTGCGGCGCCGGTCAGGGCTTGTAGTCGACGGGCAGGTTCGCCGCCCTGGCGCCGGTCGGCGGGATCTGGAGGGTCTTGAGGGCGAACTCCATCACCTGCTTGTAGATCGGGCCGCAGATCTGGCCGCCGAAGTAGCTGCCGGCGGTGGCGTTCTGGATGGCGCAGTAGACGGTGATCCGGGGCTTGTCCGCCGGGGCGAACCCGGCGAAGGACGAGGTGTAGCCGCGGTACCTGCCGGTGGCCGGATCCACTCGGTTGGCGGTACCGGTCTTGCCGGCCACGTTGTAGCCGGGGATGGCCGCCTTGGCTCCGGTGCCCTGCTCGTCGTCGACGACCGACTCCAGCATCTCGGCCAGGGTACGGGCGGTCTTCGCGCTGACCACCCGGGTCTTCCTGGGCTGCGCGGCCGGCGTGAAGCGGCCGTCGGCGCCCTTGGTGCCCCGGATCAGGGTCGGATCGACGCGGACCCCGCCGTTTGCGATCGTCGAGTACACGGAGGCCGCCTGCATGGCGTTGATGGAGAAGCCCTGGCCGAAAGGGATCGTGTACTGCTGGGACGTCGACCACTTGTCCGGGGCGGCCAGGATGCCCTTGGTCTCGCCGGGGAAGCCGAGTCCGGAGTAGCTGCCGATGCCGAACTTGCGCAGGTACGAGTACAGGACCTGGTTGGCCTGTTCCTGGGTCCTGCCGAGCTGGCCGGCGGCGAGGATGGTGCCGATGTTGCTGGACTTGGCGAGCACGCCGTTGAGCGTGAGGTACCAGGTGTCGTGGTCGACGTCGTCCTTGAAGAGCCGGTCGCCGCGGTGCAGCCGGTTGGGCACCACCACGTGGGTGAGCGGGGTGGCGACGGCGCGCTCCAGGACGGCCGCCATCGACATGACCTTGGCGGTGGAGCCGGGCTCGTAGGCGTCCTGGAGGGCCGCGTTGCCCATCGCCTCCGCGTCGGCCGAGGACAGGTCGTTCGGGTCGAAGCCGGGCGAGTTCGCCATGGCCAGGATCTGGCCGGTCCGGGTGTCCTGGACGACCACGTAGCCGCGGTCCGCCCTGGACTTCTTGACCTGGTCGGTGATGGCGTTCTGCGCGGCCCACTGGATGTCGCGGTCGATGGTGAGCTCCACGTCGGTGCCGGGCACCGCGGGCGTCTCGGTGGAGGCCACGGTGGGCACCTCACGGCCGCCGGACTGGGCGTAGCGGATCTTGCCGTCCTTGCCGGACAGCTCCTTGTCGAGCTTCTGCTCGATACCGCCGCCGCCCTTGCCGTCGGCGTTGACCCAGCCCAGTATCCCGGCGGCCAGATCACCGTTCGGGTACACCCGCTGGCTGCTGGGGTCGGCGAAGACACCGGCCAGCACGTTGACGGTGTTGTTGTCGGTGGCCGCCTTGGTGACGAGCGTGGCCTTCAGGTCCTTGATCTGCTTCCAGACCTGCGGGGTCTGCCGGGTGGCCAGCCGTACGTAGCGCAGTTCCCTGTTCTGCGGCCGCAGCAGCTTGACGAGGGCGGCCTGGCTCTTGCCGAGGATGGGCGCGAGCAGCGCGGCGGCCTGCTCGGGGCCGTCGTCCACCTTGAGCTGCTTGCTGGTGAACATCGTGGGGTCGGCGGTGATGTCGTACGCGTCCTCGCTGATCGCCAGCGCCACGCCGTTGCGGTCGGTGATCCCGCCGCGCTCGGCGGCCAGGGTGTGCACGACGTACCGGTTCAGCTCGGCCTTGGCGGCGTAGGCGCTGGCGTCGACGGCCTGGACCTGGAGCAGGCGGCCGACGAAGACGAGCATGACCAGGGTCAGGGCCAGGCCGACCATGCGCAGCCGGGGACGGGGGCTGCCGAGGCGCAGCGGACGCTGGGCCGGGGGGCGGGCCGCGCTCGGGCGGCGCACCGGGCGGGCACCGGGGCCGGGCTGCCGCCGGACCGCGCCCCTGGGATCGCGGGGGTCCCGGGGACGGGGCGGCTTGGCGGGGCCGGGCACACGGCGGCGCGGTTCCCTGTCGGACACTGCCGTCACCTGCCGGAGGTCGGGGTCGGGGTGGTCACGGGCGTGGAGGCCGGACCGGGCGTCACCGGCACGGAGGCGTCGGCGGCCGCCGTGGGCGGTACGGGGGCGTCGGTCGCGGCCGTGGAGGGCTGGGCCGGGCTCTGGCCGGGGCCGGCGGGGGTTCCCGTGCCGAGGGCCTCGGGGGCGGGCGGCGCGGGGGTGGCGTCGGCCCCCTGGAGCAGGGCGGCCGGGCTCGGGACCCCCTTCACCGTGCCGTCCGGGTCGAGGAAGACCGGGTCGCCGCCGGGCACCATGCCCAGCTCGCGGGCCCGGCGCTGGAGGGCGTCGGGGGCCGAGTAGGCGTCGATGTCCCGCTGCAGGGCCTGTTCCTCGTCGGTGAGGTTCTTGGTCTGCTTCTGCAGGTCGTCGAGTTTGAACGAGCCCTCGCTGAGCGCCGAGTTCAGCACCAGCAGGCCGATCAGACCACCGCCGAGGAGCAGGACGACGAGCAGCACGAACGGGGTGCGGGCGGCCCGGGGGCCCCGGCCGGCCGGAAAGAGCCGGGCCAGGCGGGCGGCCCGCCCCCTCAGCTCGGGTTTCCTACTCACGTGTCCTCCGGAGGGTCCGGGAACCCGGCTCGCTCACGCCGCTCATTCAATGGACTCCCTGATGCGCTGGGCGCCACGAAGACGCGCGGGCGCGGCCCGGCGGTTCTCGGCGACCTCTTCCTCGGTGGGAAGTTCGGCACCGCGCGTGAGCAGCTTGAGCCGGGGCTGGTACTGCTCGGGCACCACCGGCAGGCCGGGCGGCGCGGTGGAGGCGGCGCCGGCCGCGAACACCTGCTTGACCAGACGGTCTTCGAGCGAGTGGTACGACAGCACGGCGATCCGTCCGCCGACCGCGAGGGCCTCGACGGCGGCCGGTACCGCCCGTTCCAGCACCGCCAGTTCGCCGTTGACCTCGATGCGCAGCGCCTGGAAGGTGCGCTTGGCCGGGTTGCCGCCGGTGCGCTTGGCGGCCTGCGGCAGCGCGTCCCGGATCAGCTCGACGAGCCGGGCGCTGTTGCTGAACGGCTCCTTCTCCCGCTCCCTGACGATCGCCGACACGATCCGCTTGGCCTGCTTCTCCTCGCCGTACTGGAAGAGGATGCGGACGAGGTCGCCGGCCGGGTAGGTGTTGAGGACCTCGGCGGCGCTGATGCCGGTGGTCTGGTCCATCCGCATGTCCAGCGGGGCGTCCTGGGCGTAGGCGAAGCCGCGGCCGGCCTCGTCGAGCTGCATGGAGGAGACGCCGAGGTCGAACAGGACGCCCTGCACGCGTGGGATGCGCAGCCGTTCGAGCACGTCGGGCAGCTCGTCGTAGACGGCGTGCACCAGGGTGGCGCGGTCACCGAAGGGGGCGAGCCGCTCGCCGGACAGGCGCAGCGCCTCCGGGTCGCGGTCCAGGGCGACCAGGCGGGCCTCGGGGAAGCGGGTCAGCAGCGCCTCGCTGTGCCCGCCGAGGCCGAGGGTGCAGTCGACGACCACGCTGCCCGGTGCCTCCAGGGCGGGCGCCAGCAGGTCCAGACACCGCTGGAGCATCACCGGGACGTGTCGACTCTGGCTCAAGAGGGCCTCTCAGTTCCGGCGCGGGGGACGCACCGCCGGGTCCCCGCCCGCTCGGTACGCGCGCCGCGCACGTGGGGAGACGGCCCGGACGCCGTGCCGGGGTCTCCAGGGGATTTCACCAGCGGGGAGGGCCTCGCCTCCCGCTTCGCGTCACTTTAGTCCACCGTGTCGCCCGGTCAATCAACCGGCCTGCGCGGCGCGTACCGGCATGCCGGAGGGGCCGCGATTGGCACGGAATCACTCGTACGGACCCGGTTTGCCCTCCCTGTGGGTTAGCTCACAACAAGCCACGATGACGTTCTTTGTCCCCTCTCACAGGAGGCCGTGCACACGCGTGACCAGTAACGTCGTGACTATGACGACTTCCGCAGCAGTTCCCACTGGATCCGAAGGCGCCATAAGCACCGGCGACACCGTGACCGACCGCCTGGTCGACGCCAACCGGACGTATGCCGACGCCTTCACCGACCCCGGCATGGACGCCCGCCCCGTGCTGCACGTGGCCGTGGTGTCCTGCATGGACGCGCGCATCGACCTGCACAAGGCCCTCGGGCTGCAGCTCGGCGACTGTCACACCATCCGCAACGCCGGCGGCGTGGTCACCGACGACGTGATCCGCTCCCTCACCATCAGCCAGCGCAAGCTCGGCACCCGCAGCATCGTCCTCATCCACCACACCAACTGCGGCCTGGAGTCCCTCACCGAGGAGTTCCGCTCCGAGCTGGAGATGGAGGTCGGCCAGCGTCCGCCGTGGGCGGTGGAGTCCTTCCGGGACGTCGACCAGGACGTACGGCAGTCCATGCAGCGCGTGCGCACCTCGCCGTTCCTGCTGCACACGGACGACGTGCGCGGCTTCGTCTTCGACGTCCGCACGGGCCTGCTCCGCGAGGTCGACCCGGCCTGACCGCCGCGGCACGGCCACCGTGAACCACGTCCCTCCGGTGCGACGGACCGCCCCCGGCTCCCGTCGCACCGCCCGTCCACCCCGGGAACACCCCGCCGAAAGCTGTCGGCCCGCTGTCGAATAGACGGTTGAAAAGCCGTAAGACCGACATAGTGCGGGCAGTTGTCCACAGGCGAGTGACACGAATCGGTAACGGCAGCAAGAATGCGGTGTGGGGCGTCACGCGGAACCATTCACGCGTGGTGTCCGTGATTCGGGGTGGGCCGGAGATGCGAGTCGAAGCACCGGCCCGGGCAAAAACGGGCCGAGGAGGGCCGGGTGACGACCTATGACGATCGAGCGAGCCTCACTGATCTGACCGCCACTGTGGAGCGCGTCCGCAGTTCGGTGGAGGGAGTGATCGAGGGCAAGCCCGAGGTCGTACGGCTTTCGCTGACCGTGCTGCTCGCCGAGGGGCATCTTCTGATCGAGGACGTCCCGGGCGTGGGCAAGACGATGCTGGCGAAGGCGCTGGCGCGGTCCATCGACTGCACGGTGCGGCGTATCCAGTTCACGCCCGACCTGCTGCCGTCGGACATCACCGGTGTGTCCATCTGGGACCAGCAGCGCCGGGACTTCGAGTTCAAACCGGGTGCGATCTTCGCCCAGATCGTGATCGGCGACGAGATCAACCGCGCCTCCCCGAAGACCCAGTCCGCGCTGCTGGAGTCGATGGAGGAGCGACAGGTCACCATCGACGGGCAGACCTATGAACTGCCCAGCCCTTTCATGGTGGTCGCGACCCAGAACCCGGTCGAGATGGAGGGCACCTACCCGCTCCCCGAGGCCCAGCGCGACCGTTTCATGGCCCGCGTCTCGGTCGGCTACCCGAGCGTGGAGGCCGAGTTGCAGATGCTCGACGTGCACGGCGCGGTCAACCCGCTGGACGACCTCCAGCCGGTGGCGCACGCCCATGACGTCGTGAAGCTGATCGAGGCCGTGCGCGGGGTCCACGTCGCCGAACCGGTCCGCCGGTACGCGGTGGAGCTGGTCGCCGCCACCCGCACCCACCCCGACCTCAGACTCGGCGCCTCCCCGCGCGCGACGCTGCACCTGCTGCGCGCCGCGAAGGCGTCCGCGGCCCTGAGCGGCCGGGAGTACGCCCTGCCGGACGACGTGCAGGCGCTCGCCGTCGCGGTCCTCGCGCACCGGCTGCTGCCCACCGCCCAGGCCCAGCTCAACCGGCGCACCTCGGAGCAGGTGGTCCAGGAGATCCTGCAGTCCACCCCGGTCCCGGCGGGGCCCCAGCAGCAGGCCGGCTTCGGCGGTCTGGGCCGGGGTGTGCCGGCGTATCCCCAGCAGCCCCCGCGGAGTCTGTGATGGGCGCCCCGGCGGAGGCCGACCGCGGGGAGCCGGGCGGGATCCGCACGGCCCTGGCCGGGCTGACCACCCGTGGCCGCTCCTTCCTCGCGGCCGGCATCGCGGCGGTGGTCTGCGCGTACGTCCTCGGGCAGCCGGATCTGCGCCGGGTCGGCCTGCTGCTGGCCGTGCTGCCGCTGATCTGCGCGACCGTGCTCTACCGCACCCGCTACCGGGTGGCCGGCAGCCGCCGGCTCTCCCCCGCGCGGGTACCCGCCGGCAGCGAGGCCCGGGTCCACCTGCGGATGGACAACGTCTCGCGGCTGCCCACCGGCCTGCTGATGCTCCAGGACCGGGTGCCCTACGTGCTGGGTCCGCGTCCCCGCTTCGTCCTGGACCGGGTGGAGCCGGGCGGCCGCCGCGAGGTCTCCTACCGGGTCCGCTCGGACCTGCGGGGCCGCTATCCCCTGGGCCCGCTGCAGCTGCGCCTGACCGACCCGTTCGGGATGTGCGAACTGACCCGCTCCTTCTCGACGTTCGACACCCTGACCGTCATCCCGAAGGTGGAGCCGCTGCCGCCGATCCGGCTCAGCGGCGAGGCCAAGGGGTACGGTGACGGACGGCAGCGCTCACTGGCCCTGGCCGGCGAGGACGACGTGATCCCGCGCGGCTACCGCTACGGCGACGACCTGCGCCGCGTGCACTGGCGTTCCACCGCCCGCTACGGCGAGCTGATGGTGCGCCGCGAGGAGCAGCCGCAGCGGGCCCGCTGCACGGTCCTGCTGGACACCCGGGGGCTCGCCTACGAGGGCGCGGGCCCCGACTCGGCGTTCGAGTGGGCGGTCTCCGGTGCCGCCTCCGTCCTGGTCCACATGCTCGAACGCGGCTTCTCGGTACGGCTGTTGACGGACACCGGCAGCTCGGTGCCCGGTGAGGGCGCCGACGGCTTCGCGGGCTCCCAGGAGTCGGCGGACGCGGCCGGGCTGATGATGGACACCCTGGCCGTGGTCGACCACTCGGACGGCGCGGGCCTGTCCCGGGCCTACGACGTGCTGCGCGGCGGGAACGAGGGGCTGCTGATGGCCTTCCTCGGCGATCTCGACGAGGAACAGGCCGCGGTGGTCGCGAAGATGCGCCGGCGCAGCGGCGGCGCCGTCGCCTTCGTGCTGGACCCGGACACCTGGGTGCGGGAGCCCACCGACGTACCCCCGCCGGGCCACGCCCCCGGGCAGCGGTTGCGGATGCTGCGCGAGGCCGGCTGGACGGCCGTCGGCGTGCCGCGCGGCGCCTCGCTCGCCGAGCTGTGGCGGCAGGCCGACCGGGAGCGTTCCTCGGTGGCCGCGGTGAGCGGGGAGGCACGGTGATGAGCGGACGGGCCCGGCTGGCCCTGACCGCGGCGGCGGCGACGCTGATGGCGTCCTGCGCCCTGCTGCCCCTGGTCTCCCCGAAGACCTGGCTGTTCCAGGCGGCGTTCCTGGTCGCGATCCAGACGGGTGTGGGCGCCGCCGCCCGGCGGGTGCCGCTGGCCCGGCCGCTGACGGTGGCCGCGCAGGCCCTGGCCGGTCTGCTGATGCTGACCCTGGTGTTCGCCCGTGGCCACGCGATCCTCGGGGTGGTCCCGGGCCCGGACACCTTCCGCCACTTCGCCGACCTGCTCCAGCAGGGCTCCGAGGACGTCAGCCGCTATGCGATACCCGCGCCGCTCTCCGACGGCATCCGGCTGATGGTGGTCGGCGGGGTACTGGTCGTCGGGCTGGTCGTGGACGCCCTGGCGGTGACCTTCCGCAGCGCGGCGCCGGCCGGGCTGCCGCTGCTCGCGCTGTACTCGGTGGCGGCGGGGCTGTCCGACGGTCCGGGCGACTGGCTGTGGTTCCTGGTGGCGGCGGCCGGCTACCTGATGCTGCTGCTCGCCGAGGGCCGGGACCGGCTCTCCCAGTGGGGCCGGGTGTTCGGCGGGGTCTCCCGGGCCCCGGGCGGCCCGGAGAGCGGTGCGGTGGCCCCGGTGCGCACCGGGCGCCGGATCGGCTTCGCGGTGCTGGGCGTGGCCCTGTTCGTGCCCTTCGCGATGCCGTCGATCGAGGGCGGCCTGCTGGCCGGCGCCGGCGCCGGGGTCGGCGTGGGCAACGGGAACGGCGGCACGATCTCCGCGGTCAATCCGCTGGTGTCGCTGCGCGACAGCCTCAACGTGGACGAGGACCGGCAGGTGCTGTCCGTCAGGACCACCAGCGACGACGTCTCCGACCTGTATCTGCGGATCGTCTCCCTGGACGACTTCGACGGCACCACCTGGAAGCCCGCCGAGCGGCACATCACCGGGGTGCCGGACACGTTCCCGACCCCGGCCGGCCTGAGCGGCGACGTCAAGCGCACGACGGTGCGGACCTCGATATCGGCCGCCGACTGGTACGCCCAGGACTGGCTGCCGATGCCGTATCCGCCGAGCGGCGTGAAGGTGGCCGGCACCTGGCGCTACGAGCCGGTCGGCATGACCCTGGTCGGCGACCACGGGCAGAACACGCGCGGGGAGACCTACCAGGTGACCAGCCTGGACGTGCAGCCGACGGCGGAGCAGCTGGCGGCGGCCCCGGAGCCGCCGCCGGCGCTGAAGAAGGAGTACACCGAGGTCCCCTCGTCGCTGCCGTCGGTGGTGGCGCGGACGGCCAGGGAGATCACCGCCGGCTCGTCCAGCCACTACGAGGAGGCGGTCAAGCTCCAGGACTACTTCGCGGTGACCGGCGGCTTCCAGTACGACACCCAGGTGGCGGTCGGCCGGGGCGAGGGCGCGATCGCGAACTTCCTGCGGCAGAAACGCGGCTTCTGCGTGCACTTCTCGTTCGCGATGGCCGCGATGGCCCGGACGCTGGGCATCCCGGCCCGGGTCGCGGTGGGCTTCGCACCGGGCACCCCGCAGTCCGACGGCACGGTGTCGGTGGGACTGAAGGACGCGCACGCCTGGCCCGAGCTGTACTTCGAGGGGGTGGGCTGGACCCGCTTCGAGCCGACCCCGACGCGGGGCACGACGCCGTCGTACACGGTGTCGGACACCCCCGGCTCGTCCGTGCCGAACGAGGCGCTGCCGTCCCAGGGCGCCTCGGCCGCGCCGTCCGCCTCGGCGTCGCAGAGCGCGGGCTGCACGCCCCAGCTGCGCAAGCAGGACGTCTGCGCGAGTCCGTCGGCCGCCGGCACGGTGCGGCGGAGCGGCGGCGGGCCGCCGTGGTGGCAGCTGGCGCTGTGGGCGCTGGCCGGGTTCGCCGTGCTGGTGGCGCCGCTGTCGCCGATGCTGTACCGGCGGCGGGTGCGGGCCCGGCGGCTGGGGGCCCATGACCGGACCCCCGCGGGGGTGGCGGCCCACACGCTGGCGGTCTGGCAGGAACTGACCGACACCGTCTGGGACTTCGGCATCGCCCCGGACGACTCGCAGACCCCGCGCGGCACCGCCGCCCGGATCGTCGGGCTGGGCCGTCTCGACCCGGTCGCCGCGGAGTCGGTGCACCGGGTGGCGGAAGCGGTGGAGCAGGTGCTGTACGCGCCGCGGCCACGGCTGACGGCGGGTCTCGCGGACGACGTCCGCAGGGTGTCGGCCGCGTTCGACAGCACGGCCACAGGCGCCGTACGGCTGCGGGCGCTGCTCGCTCCGCGGTCGTCCGTGCGCCTGCTGTGGGCGGCGTCGGCCTGGTGGGCCGGGCTGCGGGAGCGGCTGGCGGCCGCCCGTCCGGCGCTGCGGAAGCCGTCGGGGCAGCAGGGCTGACGGCGGGCGGGGACGACTGAGGGGTGACCGCCCGTGGCGGTCACCCCTCAGTCAGGTTCTGTGCGGCCTGTCGGCGAGTCCCTCACTGGCCCTGTTCGTCGCGGCGCCGCTGCCAGCGCTCCTCGATGCGGTCCATCACGGACCGCTTGGGCCGGACCTGGTGGCGCACCGGGCCGCCCGCGGGCTGCTCACCGGGCTTGGGAGCCTTGCGCCAGCCGGTGACGGCGAGCACCGCGCAGCCCAGCATGACGAGGAAGCCCACCACGCTGACCCAGATCTGCTGTGCGACCATGCCGGCCATGAGGAGCGCGATACCCACGAGGAAGCCGGCCACCGCCTGGTAGACCCGTCGCCGGGTGTACGTCCGCAGGCCGTTCCCCTCAAGCGCTGTCGCGAACTTGGGGTCTTCGGCGTACAGCGCTCGCTCCATCTGCTCAAGCATTCGCTGCTCGTGCTCCGAGAGCGGCACGGCGTCCTCCTCATCGTGCAGTCGCCGGGGCGACCCGGGGGGTCCCTTCAGGATAGGCAGGGAATCGCCCCCGTGAAACCCGCCCCTCTAGGCCAATTGGCCAACCGGAACCCGCCATGGCGGTCTCGGCTCGCTGAGGCTTCCATTCCCCAGCTACCGGCCCGTCATGCCGGGTGGTCTCCCTCGATCATACGGCGCAAACCCCTCGATCGGGCGGCCTGTGGCGTACTCCATCCGCCGCCGCGGCCCTGATCAGCGGGGTCGTCCCAGGAGATGCTCAGGTACCGTCCGCACCCGGCGTCTCGCCGAGGACGTGGAGCTGGGTGGCGAGGGCCCGGAAGGCGGGCAGCTCGGCGGCGGCCGCCTCCAGCCTGAGCAGGGCGTCGAGGGCACCGGGCTCGGTGTCCACCAGGACGCCGGGGACCAGGTCGGCGAAGACCCGCACGCCGTGCACGGCGGTCACGGCCAGCCCGGCGCCCTCGACCAGGCCGGTGAGCTGCTCGGCGGTGAAGCGGCGGGGCATGGGGTCGCCGCTGCCCCAGCGGCCGTCGGGGTCGTCGAGGGCCTGCTTGGCCTCGGTGAAGTGGCCGGCGAGGGCCCGGGCGACCACGGCTCCGCCGAGCCCGGCCGCGAGCAGGCTCAGGGCACCCTCGGAGCGCAGCGCGGCCACCGTGTTGCGCACGCCCTCGGCCGGGTCGTCGACGTGCTCCAGGACGCCGTGGCAGAGCACCACGTCGTGACCGCCGCGTTCGACCACGTCGAACAGGCCGAGGACGTCGCCCTGGACGCCTCTGACGCGGTCGGCGACGCCGGCCTCGGCGGCCCGGCGCTCCAGGGCGAACAGCGCGTTGGGGCTGGGGTCGACGACGGTGACGCGGTGCCCGAGGCGGGCGAGGGGGACGGCGAAGTTGCCGCTGCCGCCGCCGGTGTCGAGGACGTCCAGGGTGTCCCGGCCGGTGGCCTTGACCCGGCGGTCGAGGGCCTCCTGGAGGACCTCCCAGACCACGGCGGTACGGAGAGAAGCGCGGGGTCGTGTGGGGTCCGGCACGGCAGTTGACTCCTCGGCGCGGCACCGCCTGCTGCCCGGCGGCGCGAACTCGGTGCCTCCCCGGCCCGGGCGCGGGCGGAGGGAAGGCTTCAGGCTCTCTCCACCCTATTGCCTCCGCCGCCTCGCCTGGTCATCCCGCGTCGGGCAGCTCCCTTCCCGGCCGCGCCGTGCCGCCGTCCGGCCGCTCGTCCTCCTGGCGGCGCGGCTGGGGCAGCACCGGCTGCAGGACGAGCATCCGCTCGACGATGCGGACGAACATCCCGACGTCACGTATCAGGTCGTCGGCGTCGCGGCGGCCGGCCGCGCCCTGGATGCCGGCCTCGGCGCGGGCGCGGCGGGCGGCGCCCGAGGCGAACAGGGCGCTCCACTCGGTGAGCTCGGGGGCGACCTCGGGCAGCACCTCCCAGGCGCTGCGGATGCGGGGACGGCGCCGGGGCGAGGTCTCCGGCCGGGCCCGGGCGGCGAGCACGGCGGCGGCGGTGCGCAGGGCGGCCAGGTGGGCCGTCGCGTAGCGCTCGTTGGGGGTGTCGAGCAGTTCGGCCTCGTCGAGGGCGGCGCGGGCCTGGGCGAGCAGGTCGAGGGCGGCGGGCGGGGCCGTGGCCCGGCGGAGCACGGGGTGCACGTCGCTCGCCGGGCCGGTCAGTGAGGGGGCAGGGCCGGTGGCGCGGCGCCGGTGGGCGGCGGCTGACGAGTTGGCCATGACGAACCTCCTGTCGTCTGGGTGACGGCTCCCTCACACGGGGTGCCGTATGTGCCCATCGTGCGGTATGCCACTGACAATCCGTTCTGACCTGGGCTTTTGCTTCGCTCGTGGGTTCGGGGTAGTTTTTGTACTGACCAGTCAGTTCAAAAGACGAGCGATACGGAAGACACGGAGAAGGGGGTACCCGTGCACGGCGTGTCAGTCACAGCCGAGGGCCTCGGAGTGAAAGGCCCGCGGGGCTGGGCGTTCCGAGGGGTCACGGTGGACGCTGGGCCCGGGGCGCTGATCGCGGTGGAGGGGCCGTCCGGTTCCGGCCGGACCTGTCTGCTGCTGGCGCTCACCGGCCGGATGAAGGCCACCGAGGGCACCGCGACCGTCGGTGAGGCCCGGCTCCCCAAGCAGCTCGCGGCCGTCCGCCGGATCAGCGCGGTGGCCAACGTCGCCGGGGTGACCGACCTGGAACCGGCCCTGACCGTCGGCGAGCACCTGCGCGAACGGGCCCTGCTCCAGCGCCGGTTCGGCGACTCGCTGCGCGATCTGCTGCGGCCGCGCGCGGAGCGGGCGGCGCGCGCGGGGCAGCGGATCGACGACGCCCTGGCCGCCGCCGGGCTCGACCTGGAGGCACTGCCCAAGGGCGCCAGGACCGCCGTACGGGACCTGGAGCGGATCGAGGCGCTGCGGCTGTCTGTGGCGCTGGCGCTGATCGCGAAGCCCCGGCTGCTCGCCGTGGACGACGCGGACCTGAAGCTGTCGCAGGCCGAACGGGCCGAGGTGCAGACGCTGTTGGCGTCGATCGCCGAGTCCGGGACGACGGTCCTGGCGGTGTGCGGGGAGGCGATGACGGGGGCCGTCGTCGTCCGCACCGGGGCCGCCGTCCGGGAACAGGAGACCGAGGCGGCCCAGGCGCCGGAAGGCGCCGGAACCGGGGAGGAGGCCGACGATGCGTTCGCCGCGACTGGCCGCGCTTGAGCTCAGGCGCTTCGGGCGCGGGCGGCTGCCGCGCGCGGCCCTGGTGGCCCTGCTGGTGCTGCCGCTGCTGTACGGGGGGCTGTACCTGTGGTCGTTCTGGGATCCGTACGGGCACCTGGACCGCATCCCGGTGGCGCTCGTCAACGACGACAAGGGAGCGACGGCCGACGGCCGGAGGATCAGCGCGGGTGACGACATCGTGGCCGGGCTGCGGGACAGCGACACCTTCGACTGGCACGAGGTGAACGCCGCCGACGCCCGCCGGGGTGTCGAGGACGGCACGTACTACCTGTCGCTGACCATGCCGTCCGACTTCAGCGCGCGGGTCGCCTCCAGCGCGGGGAACGCCCCGGAGACCGGCGCGCTCCAGGTGCGCACGAACGACGCCAACAACTACATCGTCGGGCAGATCTCCCGCACGGTCTTCAACGAGGTGCGCTCGGCCGCGTCCGCCAAGGCGTCCCGGTCCTTCCTGGACCGGATCTTCATCTCGTTCGCGGACATCCACGGGCAGACCGAGAAGGCCGCCGAGGGCGCCGACACGCTCACCGGGGGCATCGGGAAGGCCGAGAAGGGCTCGAAGGACCTCGCGGACGGCCTGAAGGACGCGAAGACGGGCAGCGGCAAGCTCGTCGGGGGCATCGAGAAGCTGGACGCGGGCGCCGGCAAGCTGGAGACGGGCTCGCGGCAGGTCGCGAACGGCACCCAGCAGCTCGCGGACCAGGTCGACGGCGTCTACGCCAAGGTCGGCCCGTACCTGAGGTACAACGAGAAGACCATCGGCGACACCGCCCGGCTGGTCGCCGACTCCGCCGGGGCCGTCCGCGACAACCTGGGCGTCCTGGTGAGGACCGCGCCCGCGGCCGACAGGACGGCGCACGCCGCCGCCGACACCCTGGACCAGGTCTACCGGACCCGCTGCCCGGCGCAGCCGCTCACCGACCCGGCCTGCCCCGACCTGAAGAAGGCCAGGGACGCGGCCCACGACGTGGCCGACGTCGCCGACGACCTCGACACCCTGATCGCCGACCAGCACGGCGACCTGAAGACGCTCGACAGGAACCTCGGCACGCTGCAGACGCAGGCGCGGGCACTGGCCGACCGTGCGCCGCACCTCTCCGAGGACGTCGCCGACGCCGTCAAGAAGATCGACAAGCTGAACGAGGGCGCCGCCCAGGTGGCCGCGGGCGCCGCGAAACTGCACACCGGCCTCGGCACCGCCACCACCGGCGCCACCGGTCTGGACGCGGGCATCGGCAAGCTGGAGACCGGTGCGGACGACCTGAGCGGCGGGATGTACAAGCTCGTCGACGGCTCCGGCAAGCTGGCCGGCGGACTGCACGACGGCGCGGGCAAGATCCCCGACTACGACAAGAAGGACCGCGACCGGCGCACCGGGGTCATGGCGGACCCGGTCCAGCTCGCCTCCCACGACCTGCACAAGGCGACCAACTACGGCACCGGGTTCGCCCCGTACTTCATCCCGCTGTCCCTGTGGGTCGGCGCGATGGTCGCCTACATGCTGATCCCGCCCCTCAACCGGCGTGCCCTGGCGGCCGGTTCGGCGGCCTGGCGGATCGCGCTGGCGGGCTGGCTGCCGGTGGTCGCGATCGGGGTGCTGCAGACGGCCGCCCTGATGGCCGTGCTGCACTGGGCGATCGGGCTCCAGATGGTCCGCGCGGCCGGCACGGTCGGGTTCCTGTTCCTGGTGGCGGCCTGTTTCGCGGCGATCGTGCAGTGGCTCAACGCGCGCTTCGGGGCGGCCGGACGGATCCTCGTCCTCGCCCTGCTGATGGTCCAGCTGACGTCCGCGGGCGGCACGTACCCCGTGCAGACCAGCCCCGGTTTCTTCAACGCCGTCCACCCGTTCCTGCCGATGAGCTATGTCGTGGCGGCGCTGCGCAGGCTGATCACGGGCGGCGGGCTCGGGCCGGTGTGGCAGGCCTGCGCGGTCCTCGCGGCGTTCACCGCCGGGGCGCTCGCGCTCACCGCCCTGTCGGCCCGGCGCCGCCAGGTGTGGACGCTGGACCGGCTGCATCCCGAACTGAGTCTGTGAGGACCCTCATGACCTCCTCCTCCGTACCCGCCGGGGCCGGCGTTCCTGTGAGAATCAGGAGCATGGAAAGCAGCAGCACCACGGGCGGCGGCACGCGCCGTGAGGCCACCCGGCAGAAGCTCTACGAGGCCGCCGTCACACTCATCGCCGAACAGGGCTTCTCCGCCACCACGGTGGACGAGATCGCCGAGCGGGCCGGCGTCGCGAAGGGCACGGTGTACTACAACTTCGCGAGCAAGTCGGTCCTCTTCGAGGAGCTGCTGCGGCACGGCGTGGGCCTCCTGACCGCCTCGTTGCGGGAGGCCGCCGAGCGGACCGCGCGGGAGGGCGGCAGCCGGGTCGACGCCCTGGACGCGATGGTCCGCGCGGGCCTCGTCTTCATCGACCGCTACCCCGCCTTCACCCAGCTCTACGTGGCCGAGCTGTGGCGCACCAACCGGGCCTGGCAGTCCACCCTGATGGTGGTCAGGCAGCAGGCCGTCGCGGTCGTCGAGGGGGTGCTGCGCGAGGGGGTGGAGAACGGCGAGTTCAGCGACGAGATCGACGTCCAGCTGACGGCGGCGGCGCTGGTCGGGATGGTGCTGGTCGCGGCCCTCGACTGGAAGTCCTTCCAGCCCGAGCGTTCCCTGGACGACGTCCACGCGGCGCTGTCCCGGCTGCTCCAGGGACGGGTCAGCGGGAAGGGCTGAGCCCTTCCCGCCTCCCGTGCGCCCCCGTCGTCCCCCGGGTCTCCTCTCCCCCGTGTCTCGCTTCCGCCGACGCGGATCGGCGGAAGGAGCGGTCGGGGGCGCCGGCCGTTCCGCCGCCCCGTGTCGGCGGTGCCGGACCCGCGCCCCTTCTCCGTGCCTCCACTCTCCCGTCGGCACAGGTCGCGGCCCATCCGCGCGGGTACTCAACTCGCCGCCTGAGTACGCGTACTCAGCGGTGCGCACCCGGACCCGGGACGGGCGGCCGCACAGTGGTTACGATCACGTCCGTGTCGGTACTCCCCTTGGTCTTCACCAGCGGCTGGGCCAGCGGCGTCAACGCGTACGCGGTGGTGCTGCTGCTCGGTGTCTTCGGCGCGACCGGCCTGAGCGAGGACGTCCCCGGGACGCTGCAGCGCCCCGAGGTGCTGATCGTCGCGGGCGTGCTGTTCCTGTGCGAGGCGGTCGCCGACAAGATCCCGTACGTGGACTCGGTGTGGGACTCCGTGCACACGGTGGTCCGGCCGGTGGCGGGCGCCTGGGTCGGCGCGCTGCTCGCCGGACACAGCGGCTCGGTCAACGACGTGGTGGCCGGGCTGGTCGGCGGTTCCACGGCCCTGGCCAGCCACACCGTCAAGGCCGGGACGCGGATGGCGGTCAACGCCTCCCCCGAACCGTTCAGCAACATCGTGCTCAGCCTGGCGGAGGATCTCGGGGTCGGCGCGATCGTGGCGTTCGCGATGTTCCACCCGCTGGCGGCGGCGATCGTCGCGGCGGTGCTGCTGGCCGCCGGCCTGACCGTGCTGGTGTTCCTGGTCTCCCGGATCCGGCGGTTCCGGCGGCGCCGTGCCGAGCGCCGGGCGCAGCGGCGGCCCGCCGCGCAGGAGGCCCCGCCACCCGGCTGACGGCCCGCCGGAGGGGACTGTCGGTGGTGGTCGATAAAGTCGCGGGCATGGGACGGATTGCGGTGATCGGCGCCGGCATGGGCGCCATGGCGGCGGCCGCCCGGCTGGCCGTCGCGGGCCACCGGGTGACGGTGTACGAGCGCACGGAGACGTACGGCGGTGCGGTGCGCCGGTTCGAGCGCGACGGGTTCGCCTTCGACACCGGCCCCGCGCTGCTGCCGCTGCCCGCCGTGTACCGCGACCTGTTCGTCAAGACCGGCAAGGAGCCGCTGGAGGACTGCGTCGAGCTGGTCCAGGTCGACCCGTCGGCCCGGCACGTCTTCGCGGACGGCACGGTGGTGTCCCTGCCGAACGCGTCCCGCGCGGGGGTCGTCGGCGCCCTCGACGAGGCCCTGGGCTCCGGCGTCGGGCAGCGCTGGGGCGACTTCCTGGTGCGGGCCCGGGAGGCCTGGGACCGCACCCGGCGTCCGCTCCTGGAGGAGCCGCTGTGGCCGAACTGGCAGGTGCTGGCCGACCGCGAGCCGTACCCGTCGGTCCCGCACAAGAAGCTGCTGCGTACCCGCCGGGCGGCCACGCTCGCCGAGATCGGCGCCTGGGAGCTGCGCGACGAACGGCTGGAGGCCCTCCTGGGCTGGCATGCCCTCGCGTACGGCCTGGACCCGCGCAGCACTCCGGCGAGCGCCGCCGTGCTGCCGTACCTGGAGCACGCCTTCGGGACCTGGTACGTGCGCGGCGGCATGAGGGAGTTGGCGCGTGCGGTGTACGAGCGGTGCCTGAAGCGGCGGGTCGAGTTCGTCTTCGGCGCCGAGGTCACCGCGGTGCCGGTGAAAGACGGCCGCGCGGCGGGGGTGGAGCTGGCGGACGGGCGGGTGGCCGACGCCGACCATGTGGTCGCCGGGGTGAACCCCGTCCGGCTGGCCGCCCTCACCGGTTCGGCGCCGGGGCGTCTCGACGCCGACGCGGACGTGCGTGCCGACGTCGGCACGGTACGCCCGGTCCGCTTCAGCGTGCTGCTCGCGCTGCGGGGCGGGCGCGAGGCCGGTGCCGCGCACCGCACCGTCGTGCACGCGCCGGACGACCAGACCGAGTTGGACCTGCTGGTCGCGCCCGGCGGGGACCGGCCGGTGCGTCCGACCGTGACCGTGCTGCGGCCCGGCGACCCGGCGCTCGCGCCGGACGGCGACCACGAGTCCGTGGTGCTGTCGGCGGTGCTGTCGGGCGACGCGGGCTGGGAGCGGGAGAGCACGGCCCGGACCTACACGGACCTCCTCCTCGAAGCCGCCGAGCCCGCCGTGCCGGACCTGCGGGAGCGGCTGCTCTGGCAGGAGGCCCGGGCGCCGGAACCGGGCGCCCCGGGCTCCGGCGGGATCTCCGCACCCGCCCTGGCGGCGGGCCGGGGCCGCTTCCTGCACCCGGCCAACACCACCCGGCTGCCGGGCCTGTACCGGGTGGGCGAGTGGGCGCATCCGGGCGGCGGGCTGCCGCACTCGGGCATGTCGGGGGCGCTGGTGGCCGGGCTGATCGTGGAGGGACCGGAGTTCCGCGGCTCCCAGTGAGGGGAGCGGGCCGGGGCCGGGGGCTCAGAAACGGTACTGCTCGTCGTACCCGGTGCCGGGCCGGGCCTGCTGCTGCGCCTGGCCGTCGCCCTGGTAGGGGTACTGCTGCTCCTGCGGGAGTTCCCCGCCGAAGGTCTCGTCGGCGCGCTGCTGCGGGACCCAGACACCGCCCGCCGGGGTCTCGCCGTAGCCGCCGGTCCCGTACTGGCCCTGGGCGTAGCCCTGCTGGTCGTACTGCTGGGTGCCGTACGACGGGTCGTACCCGGCGTCGCCGTAGGTCTGGTTGCCGATGTACGGGTCGGAGTAGTTGGCGTACTGCTGCTGGCCGTTCACGTCGTAGCCGTACTGCTGCTGGCCGTAGCCCGAGTAGTCGTAGGCGTAGTTCTGGTCGGTGCCCTCGGCGGCGTAGCCCTGGTCCTGGCCCGCGGTCGCGTAGGCGGCCTGCTGGTCGCCGGTCGCGGCGTGGCCGGAGTCGCGGTACACGCCGTAGGAGCCGGTGTCGTCGGGCATCGGCTGTGGCTCGTACACCGCCGTGGACTCGGCGGCGGTCGGCTCGGTGGAGCGGGGACCCGGGGTGAAGACGTCGTCGTAGTCGTCGTCGCGGTAGGCGGGGGTGGCGCCGGTGGCGTGGCCGGCCTGCTGCTCGGCGTAGGCGGCGTCGGCGGCGTCCGGGTCGGTGGCCTCCAGGCCGGGGTTCTCGTCCGGTTCGCCGCGGCGGCGCTTGGTCAGGCCGAGGGTGAGGCCCCCGCCGTCACCGTCCGTGTCGGGGCGCTTGACCGCCCAGCCGGCCTCGAAGCCGCGGCGGAACGACAGCGTGACGTAGGTCTGGCCGACCGCGAAGGCGATCGCGCCCACGCCGATGACGATCACGGACGGGATCAGGACACCGAGGACGACGCCGAGGAAGCCCGCGAAGGCGAGCAGCCGCCAGCGCAGCCGCGCCTTGTACTGCAGCAGTACCTCGCCGAGCAACCACAGTGCGACGATGCCGAACGCTACGTAGAGGACCGTCCAGCCCATGTACGCCCCTCTCCCAGTGCCCGCTACGCAGTGTGTCGTACACCGGTGCGGCCGGTCTAGGCCTGCGGGGGATGGTGCAGGCCCAGGTTCTCGTAGATCTCCAGGGTGGCCGTGGAGTTGTTGAGCGTGATGAAGTGCAGTCCGGGCACTCCCTCGGCGAGCAGCCGAGCGCAGAACTCCGTGGCGAATTCGATGCCAATGGAGCGTACCGCCGCCGGATCGTCTTTCGCTGTGAGGATCCGCTCTTTCAGGGCGTCCGGGAAGACGGCGTTGCTGAGTTTGGGCAACCGTTCCAGCATCTTCACACTGGTGACGGGCAGGATTTCCGGAATCACCGGGGTCCGGCAGCCGGCCGCTTCGACCCGGTCGCGGAGCCGGAGGTACGACTCGGGCTGGAAGAACATCTGCGTGATGGCGTAGTCGGCGCCCGCGCGGCACTTGTCGACGAAGTACCGGACGTCGGTGTCCCAGTCGTCGGAGCGCGGGTGCATCTCGGGGAAGGCGGCGACGCCCACGCAGAAGTCACCCGACTCCTTGATGAGCCGGACGAGTTCGGCCGCGTAGGTCAGCCCCTGCGGGTGCGCCACCCACTGCCCCATCGGGTCGCCGGGCGGGTCGCCGCGCACGGCGAGCATGTTGCGGATCCCGGCGTCCGCGTACTGGCCGATGATGTTGCGCAGCTCGGCGAGCGAGTGGTCGACCGCGGTGAGGTGGGCGACCGGGGTGAGGGTGGTGTCGGCGACGATCTGCTGGGTCTCCTTGACGGTGCCCGCGCGGGTGGACCCGCCGGCGCCGTAGGTCACGGAGACGAAGTCGGGGGCGACCGCCTCGACCCGCCGGAGCGCGCTCCACAGGTTCCGCTCGCCCTTGGGGGTCTTCGGCGCCGAGAACTCGAAGGAGTACGTGGTCTTGCCGCTGGCGAGCATGTCGCGCACGGTGCGTGCGCGGTCAGTCCTGGTGGACGCGGTTCCTAGGGCCATACCCGCAGGTTAGTCAGGGGCGGACGGACACCCAACCAGACTCGGGACATTTGCCCGAATTGCCGACCCTGCGTCCGAATACTGGACAGGTTTTCGGACATCACGGCCCAGTGGGGCTCCCGGAGCCGGTCACGCCGAGTGGAGGCGCTTGGCGAACTCGGCCGCCGCCGCGCCCGGGTCGTCGGCCGCGGTGAGCGCGCGGACGACCACCACGCGGCGGGCGCCCGCCTCCAGCACCTGGTCGAGGTTGCCCAGGTCGATGCCGCCGATGGCGAACCAGGGGCGCTCGGTGCCCAGGGCCGCGGTGTACCGCACCAGGTCGAGCCCCGGGGCAGGCCGGCCGGGCTTGGTGGGGGTGGGCCAGCAGGGGCCGGTGCAGAAGTAGTCCACGCCGTCCTGGACGGCCGCCGCGGCGGCCTCCGCCTCGGTGTGCGTGGAGCGGCCGACGAGGACGTCCGGGCCGAGGATCGCGCGGGCGGCCGCGACCGGCAGGTCGCCCTGGCCGAGGTGGAGCACGTCGGCGTCGGCGGCGTGGGCCACGTCGGCGCGGTCGTTGACCGCGAGCAGCTTGCCGTGCCGGGCGCAGGCCTCGGCCAGGACGGCGAGGTGCGCCAGCTCCTCGGCGGCCTCCATGCCCTTGTCCCGCAGCTGCACGACGTCGACACCGCCCGCCAGCACCGCGTCCAGGAACTCGGCGAGGTCGCCCTGCTCCTTCCGGGCGTCCGTGCACAGGTAGAGGCGGGCGTCGGCCAGCCGGGCGCGGGCGGTGTCGGTCATCGTCGGGTCCCCCGTGGTGTCGTTGCCGGTTGCCGGTCGCTCAGACGGCGAGCGCCTGGGCGCGACGCTTCACCTCCGTGCCGCGATTCTCGCTGAGCGCCTGCGCGGGGGTGCCGGGCAGGGTCTCGTCCGGGGTGAAGAGCCACTCCAGCATCTCTTCGTCGTTGAAGCCGTCGTCCCGCAGCAGCGTCAGGGTGCCGGCCAGGCCCTTGACGACCTTGTTCCCGTCGATGAAGGCGGCGGGGACGTGCAGTGCCCTGTTCTCACCGCGGCGGACGGCGATGAGCTGGCCCTCCTTGACCAGCTGCCGCACGCGGGTCACCTCGACGTCGAGCATCTCCGCGATGTCGGGGAGGGTGAGCCAGGCGGGGACGAGAGCATCGATGTTTGCGTCAATCTCGGTCACGGGTCCAGGGTAGGCGCTCCGCCGGGTGGGGTGCGATCGGTAGTCGTCCGGGTGCGGCACGGTCGTGGCGTGTCGCGCCCACGTGGCGGAGCCGCACACGTCACGGTCCCGCGCCCCTAACGGGGCGCTGCGGTCGCGTCTTTCAAGGGGCGGGCGGGGTCTGACAGGGCCTCCGGGGCCATTCGGGTGCCCGCCTCGATCAGCCGTCGCCCTTGTGCCAGGTCCCGGGGGCGGCCCACCGCGAGGAGGGCTGCCAGGCGGTCGTCGCGCAGCCAGCAGACGCTCCAGGCCGGGCCCGTCGGGTCACCGCGCCAGACCATCCGGTCGGCGGACGCGTGGTGGCCCGCGTACTGGACGAAGCGGCCGAACTGCTCGGACCAGAAGTACGGCACCGGGTCGTAGACGGCGTCGGACTCGCCGAGGATGTTGGCGGCGACCGTGCGCGGGCCCTGGAGGGCGTTGTCCCAGTGGTGGATCAGCAGGCGTTCGCCGTAGCGGCCGGACGGGAAGGACGCGCAGTCGCCGACGGCGTAGACGTCCGGCGCGCCGGTGCGCAGGCGGTCGTCGGCGACCACGTCGCCGTGGGCGCCCAGTTCGATGCCGGAGCCGGCCAGCCAGCCGGTGGCGGGGCGGGCGCCGATGCCGACCACGACGGCGCCCGCGGGGACCCGCGCGCCGTCGTCGAGGACCACCGCGCCGGGTTCGACGCGCGCCACGCGCGCGTGCGTGCGCAGTTCGGTGCCGCTCTCGGCGTACCAGGCGGTCATCGGCGCGGCGACGTCGGCGGGCAGGGCTCCCGCGAGCGGCAGGCCGGCGGCCTCCACGACGGTCACCGCGCAGCCGGCGGCACGCGCGGCGGTGGCGAACTCGGCGCCGATCCAGCCCGCGCCGACCACCACGATGTCGTGCTGCCGGGCGAGCACCGGCCGCAGCCGCTCGGCGTCGTCCAGGGTGCGCAGCAGGTGGACGCCGGGCACCCCCTCGGTGCCGGGCAGCCTGATCGGCTCGGCGCCGGTCGCGAGCACCAGGACGTCGTACGGCACCGGTCCCGCCTCGGTGTCCAGCTCGTGGTCGGCGGTGCGCACGCCGACCGCCTCGCGGCCCAGCGCCAGCTCGATGCCGAGCGCCTCGAAGTCGACCTCGAAGGCCGAGCCCTCCGCCTTGCCGAGCAGCACGGCCTTGGAGAGCGGCGGCCGGTCGTACGGCTGGTGCGGCTCGGCGCCGATCAGCGTGACCGTGCCGGTGAAACCCCGCTCGCGCAGGGCGACGGCGGTCTGCACCCCGGCCATGCCCGCGCCCACGACGACCACGCGCCGCTCCTGTGACGTGCCCTGTCGCTGCGTCTGCCCGCTCACCTGATCACCATGGACAAGAACGATAGACAACTGACAAAGAGTCAGTCAGGGGGCATGCCGCGTGACCTGTTGCACAGCGCCCGGCGAGGGCGTCCTTACCGCGCCGGACGACTCGGGCTAGGGTGGCGGACGTACAAGCACACGCGGGAGCCCGGACGTACCGGGCTGAGAGGGAGGCTGGCGGCCTCCGACCGTACGAACCTGATCCGGGTCATGCCGGCGAAGGGAGGGGCTGGACGCCCATGTCCTCACGTACGTCCGACGTCCTCGTCATCGGGGGCGGGATCATCGGCCTGGTCACGGCCTGGCGGGCGGCGCAGCGCGGGCTCGCCACCACCGTGGTCGACCCGGCGCCCGGCGGCGGGGCCGCGCAGGTCGCGGCGGGGATGCTGGCCGCGGTCACCGAGCTGCACCACGGCGAGCAGACCCTGCTGGGGCTCAACCTGGCCTCCGCCCGCCGTTATCCCGGCTTCGCCGCCGAGCTGACCGAGCTGACCGGCCAGGACCTCGGCTACCGGCGCTGCGGCACGCTCGCGGTCGCCCTCGACGCCGACGACCGCGCCCACCTGCGGGAACTGCACGCCCTGCAGCGGCAGTCGGGGCTGGACTCGGAGTGGCTGTCCGGGCGGGAGTGCCGGCGCCTGGAGCCGATGCTGGCGCCCGGGGTGCGCGGCGGGCTGCGGGTAGACGGCGACCACCAGATCGACCCGCGGCGGCTGGCCGCCGCCCTGGTCACGGCGTGCGAGCGGGCCGGGGTGGCCTTCCACCGCGACTGGGCCGAGCGGCTGGACGTCGTACGGGAGCGGGCGGCCGGCGTCGTCACGCGCGCGGGACGGACGCTGGGCGCCGGGCAGGTGGTGCTGGCGGGCGGGAGCCTGAGCGGGCGGCTGGCCGGGGTGCCCGACGACGTGCTGCCGCCGGTACGGCCCGTGAAGGGGCAGGTGCTGCGGCTGACGGTGCCCCCGCGCCACGCGCCGTTCCTCAGCCGGACCGTGCGGGCCGTGGTGCGCGGCGGCAGTGTCTACCTGGTGCCCAGGGAGAACGGCGAGCTGGTCGTCGGCGCGACCAGCGAGGAGCTGGGCTGGGACACGACCGTCACGGCGGGCGGTGTCTACGAGCTGCTGCGGGACGCCCACGAGCTGGTTCCCGGCATCACCGAACTGCCGCTGACCGAGACCCGGGCCGGGCTGCGCCCCGGCTCCCCCGACAACGCGCCGCTGCTCGGTCCGACCCGCCTCGACGGGCTGCTGCTCGCCACCGGGCACTACCGCAACGGGGTGCTGCTCACGCCGGTCACGGGGGACGTGATGGCGGAGCTGCTGGCCGGCGGCGAGCCGCCCGCGGAGGCCCGTCCGTTCTCGCCGCGGCGCTTCGGCCCCGTTCTCGACGTACTCGTGGAGCAGACCGCATGAACATCTCCGTCAACGGGGAGCGCCGGGAGATCGCCCCGGGCACCGCTCTCGACACGCTCGTGAAGTCCCTGACGGCCGCGCCGTCCGGGGTGGCCGCGGCCGTCAACGAGACCGTCGTACCGCGCGCGCAGTGGCCGGCGACGGGCCTCGCCGAGGGCGACCGGGTGGAAGTCCTGACCGCCGTGCAGGGAGGCTGAGCGCCGTGGCCGACGATCCGTTCGTGCTCGGGGGTACGACCTTCTCCTCCCGGTTGATCATGGGTACCGGGGGTGCGCCCAGCCTGGAGGTGCTGGAGCGGGCGCTCGTCGCGTCCGGGACGGAGCTGACCACGGTCGCGATGCGACGGGTGGATCCCGGGGTACGGGGTTCCGTGCTGTCGGTGCTCGAACGGCTGGGGGTCCGGGTGCTGCCGAACACGGCGGGGTGCTTCACCGCCGGGGAGGCGGTGCTGACCGCCCGGCTGGCGCGGGAGGCGCTGGGGACCTCGCTGGTGAAACTGGAGGTCATCGCCGACGAGCGGACGCTGCTGCCGGATCCGGTGGAGCTGCTGGACGCGGCGGAGACGCTGGTGGACGACGGGTTCACGGTGCTGCCGTACACCAACGACGATCCGGTGCTGGCGCGGCGGCTGGAGGACGTGGGGTGCGCGGCGGTGATGCCGCTGGGGTCGCCGATCGGGTCGGGGCTCGGGATCCGCAACCCGCACAACTTCCAGCTGATCGTGGAGCACGCGCGCGTGCCGGTGATCCTGGACGCGGGGGCCGGTACGGCGTCCGACGTGGCGCTCGCGATGGAGCTGGGGTGTGCGGGGGTGATGCTGGCGTCGGCCGTGACGCGGGCGCGGGATCCCGAGCGGATGGCCCTGGCCATGCGGGCCGGGGTGGAGGCGGGGCGGCTGGCCCGGCTGGCGGGGCGCATTCCCCGGCGCTACTTCGCCGAGGCGTCCTCTCCTGCGGAGGGCCTGGCGGTGCTCGACCCGGAGCGCCCGGCGTTCTGACCCCGGCCCGCTCCCGCCCCCGCTCTCCCGCCCACGCACCACCCGAAACCGTTCACCGAAAAGGTGAACCCCTCCCGCGGGGGCAAAGCACCGTCGGCGGCCGCGGACAGCGGGAGATCGAGGCGGCAGCGCCGCCTCGGGACCGGGGCGACCGGCGGCGGGGACGTCTCGGGGCGCGAGCGTCCCCGGACGGAGCGCCCCGGGGCGGGAGCATCCCGGATGGGGGCGTCCCGGGCGGGAGCGCCCGGGTGGCAGGGTGGGTCAGGGGCGGGTGAGTTCTGTGTTGGCTCGGTCCGTGATCAGGGTCAGGACGCGGCCCGCCGTCGCCAGGTCCTCCTTCGGGATGCCGGCGTACAGGTGGGCGGCGATCTTCGCGCTCTCGGCGGCGGTGCGCTCGTACAGCTCGCGGCCGGTGTCGGTGACGCGGAGCCGGGACGCGTCCGCCGCCAGCAGCTCCGCGGCCGTCAGCTCCTCGATCACGCCGTGCACGGTCGCCTCGTCGGTCTTCAGCGCGCCGGTGACCTGGGCGACGAGGTCGTCACGGCCGGCGGAGTCACCGGCGACCACGGCCGCGCGGAGCGTGACGCTCTGGTGGAAGGTGATGCCGTAGCGGGTCAGGACGCCCTCCAGGAGGGCGCGCGGGGCGTGGTGGGCCAGGGCGATGACGCGGGCGTCGAGGGTGGGTGCGGTGGTGGTCATGGCTGCTCCTTCTCGTGCTCGGTGTGCGGATCAAGAGGGGCGTCGAGCAGGGTCACCAGGTCCTGGGTGAGCTGTCGGGCGCGCGGGCCGTGCTGCCCCCCGAGCGGCTCCAGCATCTGGTCCAGCAGGCCCTGGACCACGGCGATCGCCCGCCGCGTGACAGCGCGCCCCTGCTCGGTGAGCGTCAGCTGCATGGCCCGCGGGTCGCCGGGGTCGCGGGTGCGGGCGAGGAGTCCGGCGGCCTCCAGGGCGCGGGCGAGCTTCGAGACGTACAGCGGCTCCAGTCCGGTGTGGTCGGCGAGGCGGCGCTGGCTGGGCCGCTCCCCGGTGCGGCTCATGCCGTACAGGGACGCCAGCACCGCGTACTGGGCGTGGGTCAGACCCAGCGGCGCGACCGCCCGGTCGACGGCCACCCGCCACTTCATCGACAGGCGCCAGACCAGGAATCCGGCCGTGGCGCCCTCGGCTGTCTCACTCATGGCAGATACAGTACATGGCTACTATATCCATGGCTACTGTTTTCGCCGGCGAGCGTCACAGCTCCGCTGCAGTCCGCCCGGGAAAGCGGTCTCACCAGTGGGGCGATCGGTGCGGGCTCGTACACTCACGGGGTGGATACGACCCTTCAGGACCCCCTTGTCGGGCAGGTGCTCGACGGCCGCTATCGCGTCGACGCGCGGATCGCCGTCGGCGGGATGGCCACGGTCTACCGGGCCCTGGACGTCCGGCTGGACCGCGTGCTCGCGCTGAAAGTGATGCACCCGGCCCTCGCCGCGGACGGGTCGTTCGTCGAGCGGTTCATCCGGGAGGCCAAGTCCGTCGCCCGGCTGGCCCACCCGAACGTGGTCCAGGTCTTCGACCAGGGCACCGACGGCACGTACGTGTACCTCGCGATGGAGTACATCGCCGGCTGCACCCTGCGGGACGTGCTGCGCGAGCGCGGCGCCCTGCAGCCGCGCGCCGCGCTGGACATCCTGGAGCCGGTGCTCGCCGCGCTGGGCGCCGCGCACCGGGCCGGCTTCGTGCACCGGGACATGAAGCCCGAGAACGTGCTGATAGGGGACGACGGCCGGGTCAAGGTCGCCGACTTCGGACTGGTCCGCTCCGTGGGCTCGGTCACCAGTACGACGGGGGCCGTCCTCGGGACCGTCGCCTACCTCGCGCCCGAGCAGGTCGAGCACGGGTCCGCCGATCCGCGCGTCGACGTGTACGCGTGCGGTGTGGTGCTCTACGAGATGCTCACCGGGGAGAAGCCGCACGACGGGGACTCGCCCGCGGTCGTCCTCTACAAGCACCTCCACGAGGACGTGCCGCGGCCGTCCGCCGCCGTACCGGGTCTCGCCCCCGAGCTGGACGAGCTGACCGCCCTCGGGACCGCCCGCGATCCCGGCGCCCGGCCGCACGACGCGGTCGCCCTGCTGGCGGTGGTGCTGGAGGCGCGGGCCGCGCTCACCGACGCGCAGCTGGACGCCGTGCCGCCGCAGGCGCTGGCGGCCGGGCACGACATCGCCGAGGACCGGACCAGTGTCATACCCCGGTCGCTCACGGTGCCCCGTCCGCTGCCGGTCGACGAGGACGCCGACGGCGTGCTGCGGACCAGCCGGTTCGAGGCGGAGCCGGTGCCGGAGCGGCGGCGCGGCGGGCGGCGCGCGCGACGCGGGCCGGTCGCGCTGGTCGTCGCCGTCCTGCTCGTCCTCGGTGTCGGCGCCGGCGTCTGGTACATCAACTCCGGGCAGTTCACCAGGGTCCCGCCGCTGCTGTCGAAGACCGAGGCGCAGGCCACCGCCCGGCTGAAGGGGGCGGGGCTCGACGTCAAGGCGGTCGAGCACGCCTACAGCGACACGGTGCGGCGGGGCACGGTGATCAGCACCGACCCGGCGGCGGGTGCGCGGATCCGCAGCAACGACTCGGTGACGCTCACCATCTCCGACGGTCCCGAGACCGTGAACGTGCCGGACGTGCAGGGCCGGACACTGGCCGGGGCCAGGGCGCTGCTGAAGGCGGACGGACTGGCGGCGGGCATGGTGACGCGGGAGTTCAGCGACAGCGTGCCCAAGGGCTCGGTGATCAGCACGGACCCGGGTGCCGGGAGCAAGCGGCACGCCGGGGCGGCGATCGCGCTCGTCGTCAGCAAGGGCTCGCCGGTCGACGTGCCGGACGTCACGGGCGACGACCTGGACGAGGCCCGCCAGGAGCTCCGGCAGGCCGGGCTGAAGGTCACGGTCTCCGCGACCGAGGTCAACTCCGAGTACGACCAGGGACAGGTCGCCCGGCAGACCCCGGCGGGTGACGCCCAGCTCGCGGAGGGCGACACGGTCACGCTGACGCTGTCCAAGGGCCCGGAGATGGTGGAGGTGCCGAACGTGGTCGGGGCCGGCGTGGACGACGCGGAGAAGCTGCTGGAGCAGTCCGGCTTCCAGGTCAAGGAGGACCGCGGGCTGCTCGGGCTGTTCGGGAACACGGTGAAGAAGCAGTCGGTGGCCGCCGGGGAGCAGGCGCCCAAGGGGTCGACGATCACGATCACCATCCGGTGACCGGAGGCTCGCGGCGGGCGTGACACCCTTGACGGGTGAACAGCCAGCCGTCCCGTCCCGCCGAGAACCCGCCGTCCGGCCCCGCCCGCAACCCCGTGGGCGGCCACGTGCCCGTCGCCGGCGGCCTGCACTCCGTGGGCCTGTCCTACGCCCGTGAGCTGCGGGCCGAGACCGTGCAGGTCTTCGTCGCCAACCCGCGCGGCTGGGCCACCCCGGCGGGCAGCCCCCGGCAGGACGAGGCGTTCCGCGCGGCCTGCGCCGAGGGCTCGATCCCGGCGTACGTGCACGCCCCCTACCTGATCAACTTCGGTTCGGGCACCGAGGCGACCGTGGAGAGGTCGGTGGAGTCGCTGCGGCACTCGCTGCGGCGCGGCCGGGAGATCGGGGCGCTCGGGGTCGTCGTGCACACCGGCAGCGCCACCGGCGGGCGGACCCGGGAGGTGGCGCTGAAACAGGTACGGACGCACCTGCTCCCGCTCCTCGACGAACTCACCGAGGACGACGACCCGTTCCTGCTCCTGGAGTCCACCGCCGGGCAGGGCGCCTCGCTCTGTTCCCGGACCTGGGACTTCGGGCCGTACTTCGAGGCGCTGGACGCCCACCCCAGGCTGGGCGTCTGCCTGGACACCTGCCACGTCTTCGCCGCCGGGCACGACCTGACCGGGCCGAGCGGGATGCACCGGACGCTGGACCTGCTGGTGGACACCGTCGGCGAGGGGCGGCTGAAACTGATCCACGCCAACGACTCCAAGGACGTCGTCGGCGCGCACAAGGACCGGCACGAGAACATCGGCGCCGGGCACATCGGCGAGGAGCCGTTCCGCGCGCTGCTGAACCACCCGGCGACCGCGGGCGTCCCGCTGATCATCGAGACGCCCGGTGGCAAGGAGGGGCACGCGGCCGACGTGGCACGCCTCAAGCGGCTCCGCGACGGCTGACGCCCCGCCGACCGGGGTTCAGCCCGCCGCCAGCGGCACCGCCGCCAGCAGCAGGCCCGCGCCCAGCAGGGCCATCGAGCCGCGCAGCCAGCGGTACTTCGCCGAGAGGATCACGCTGACGTCCTGGAACTGGGTGAGCAGCCAGCCCACCGGGTCCGCCCCGGCCTCGGCGGCGGCACGGCGCAGCGTCTCCCGGTCGACGCCGCCCAGCGCGTCGGCGTAGAAGGTCGGGCCGGGTGCGGAGCGGACCGTGCGGGTGCGGGGCACGATCACCGCGAGCAGCAGCAGGGTGCCTGCCGCCCAGAGCGCCCCGCCCGCCGCGAGCAGGGCGAGGGCGATGCCGGAGACACCGGCCGGCGTCCCTCCGCCGAGCACCAGCGCCGGTACCGCGACGGCTCCCGAGAGCAGGACGGACGCCTTCACGTCCGCCCTGCCCAGGTCCTCGCGCACGGTCAGCAGCAGCCGTTCGGCGACGTAGTGCGCGGCGGCGTCCGCGGGGTCGGCGGGGACGTCCGGGTTCATCGGCGGGCCTCGGGGCTGGAGTCGTCCTCCACCCCCGTCCCCTCGCCGGGAACGGCGTCCGTCGGGGAGACCGGCGGGGCCGGCGGGATCGGCGGGATCGGCGGCGGCGCGTCGGCCGGAAGCAGCGGCGGCGCGGGCGGCATCGGCGGTATCGGCAGGGAGGTCGGGGCCTGCGGGAGCCCCTGGGGGAAGACGCCGGTGGAGACCGTACGGCTGTACTCGATGAGGGCCTGCACCTGGTCGTCGATCTGGTGGCGCTGCACCACGCCCTGGTTGATCAGGTTGGTGAGGTAGTCCAGGGCGCCCTTGCGCTGTTCGCGGGCCTGCTGCTGGAGGACGCCGAGGATCTCGTGGGCGCGGCTCGGGTCGGCGGCCAGCATGTGGGCGTACTGGACGGTCTCGCCCGCGCTGATCAGCTTCTGCGCGTCGTCGAGGTTGGCGGCGATCCGTGCCTTGTTGACGGTGTCGATGGCCTCCTGGACCATGCTGCCCTTCTCCACCGCGACCATCTGGGCCTGGTGGTCGGCGGCCGCCTGACCGAGGTCGATGCGGACGAACACCTGGGTGGCCAGGCCGAGTTCGGCGCCGAAGTCGCTCCACCGGCCGCTGGCCAGCTCGTCCTGGATGGCCTCGTCGACCTGCTGGGCCGAGTCCAGGCTGTAGCGGCGGCTGAGCCCGCGCAGCCGGGCCTCCAGCGAGGGCCTGAGCATCCGCTCCACGTCGACCACGCGCTTCTCGGCGGCGAGGTAGAAGTCGTGCACCTCCCAGTTGACGTCCGCGCCCGCCCGGAACCGGGACCGGTCGCCGTAGGTGGGCAGCTCCAGCTGGAAGGAGACCTGGTGCTGGCCCCGGGCGATCCAGCACACCGAGGTGGGCTTGCCCATCAGCGGCTTGTTGACGTGCTCGGCGCCGCGGACGGTGATGACGCTGTAGCCGCCGTTCTTGTAGTAGAGCACCGAGGCGACCTGGCTGTTGCGGTGCCGGTAGGCGGCCTGCGGGGCGAACTCGCGGACGAAGGGACCTCTGAGGTCGTGCGGAAGGACGAACTCCTGGTCCTGCGGGGGCCATTGGTTGTAGGTCATGATGCGCTCGCTCCCTGGACCGCCCCCCACAGGCGGCGGACCTGCTGTTCGTTCAGTGGTTGGTCGGGGTCTTCGGTGAGTTCCTTGATGAGCGCCAGCAGCCGGTTGCGGTCGTCGTGGCTGTGCACGAGCAGCGGCAGGAACCGCTCCAGCCGGTCGGCCCAGGGCTGGTCGGCGGAGCCGCGCAGCCAGTCGGACACGGTGTCGACGGCCGCCTCGTAGGACCGTGGGGTCTGCAGGGCGGTCCAGAGCAGCCCGGCGAGTTCCGGGGCGAGGGCGGGCCGTACCTCGGCGAGGGCGAGCATCAGCGGCCAGTCCCCGTGGCCCTCCAGGTCCTCGTGCGGGTTCCAGAGGTCGCTGACGGGCAGGCCGGCCAGGTAGACCGTGGTCTGCAGGCCGAGGTCCTGCTGGGGCCTGCGGGCGTCGGAGAGCCAGGCCCGGATCCGGCGCAGGGTCTGGCCCTCGGGGTGGGCACCGGCGAAGTGGGCGACCTGGACCGCCGCGGCGGAGCGCAGCTTGCCGTCGTCGCGGACGCCGATGCCGCCGAGCAGGTCGAGGGAGTCGCGGACGCTGTCGGTGGCCCGGCCCCGGCCGAGTACCGCGCCCGCGGTCCAGCGCAGTTCCTCGTCACCGTACCGGGCCCAGGAGCCGACCAGGGCGCGGATGGCGGGGCCGACCTCCGGTGAGCCGAGGGCCACGTCGAGGACGGTCGCGGCGAACAGCCGGCGCGGGGCCCGCTCGGACCGGGCCATCGGCGTGACCAGTTCGTGCACGGTGTGGGAGAGGTCGAGGCGGCACAGATGGCCGGCGGCGACGGCGGCCCGGACCCAGACCTGGGGCCGGGTGTCCTCGCAGAGTCCGGCCAGCCAGCGCAGTACGGGTCCGCGGGCGTTGTGCCGGTGCTGCCACAGGTGGCCGAGGACGGCGGGGGCGAGGGCCTCGCCGGCGAACCGCACGGTGCGCACCGGCACCTCCTCGGTGCCGACCTCCTCCGTGCCGAGTTCGGCGACCGCGCGGGCGGAGACCAGGCGGGCGTCGACGCCGTCGCTGAACAGCGGGCGCCCGGGGGTGGCCTCGGGGTCGACGGTGACGGCCAGTTCCCAGGCGAGCACCTCGGCGGCCTCGGCGACGGCGCTGAGCGACGCCCCGTCGAGGACGGCGACGGCGATCCGGTAGGCCGCGTCCCGCAGCCGCTCCGGGGTCTCGGAGCGGATGCCGCCCGCGAACCATTCGGCGGCCTGGTTCTCGGCGAACCTCCGGCATTCGTCGAGGAGTTCGTCGTGGCTGAGCTTGCCCTGGGTGTGCCGGGCCAGCAGGGTGGCGAAGCGGGCCGCCTCCGCGGGCCGCAGGTCGTTCAGGCCCCGCGCGGCCAGGACGTCGGGGTCGAGCGCCGTCGCCCGGGCACGCTCGTAGTCGGGTCCCGGGCCGTCGAGTTCGAGGGCGAGGTGGCCTTCGAGCACGGCGGTCTGGGCGGCCGGGGTGTGGGCGCGGTAGTAGCGGGCGCCGCGGGCGAGCACGTCACCCGGTTCGGGGGTGGCGAGCAGGACCGCGTAGGCGTCGTTGCGGCCGAGCAGTTGGCAGAGCCGGTCCAGGCCGGTCTCGTCGGGCAGCGCGGTGCCGGGTTCCAGCGCGTAGCCGTGGCCGCCGCGGATCTGGTCGTCGTCGAGCTTGTCCAGGTCGGTGCGCGGGTCGAGCCGGGAGACCTGGCCGCCGGTCAGCCTGTCGAGGAGGGACAGCGCGGTGTAGGCGCGGCCGGTGCCGGGCTGGCCGAACAGCACCAGGAGCCTTCCGGTGCCCAGTTGGTCGAGGTAGTCGTCGTAGTCCGGGGGCTGCGTGAAGACCTTGCGGAGCCGGAGCAGTTGGTCCTCCGGCAGCGGGCCCGCGAGCACGCGCTCCGTCGTCTGCCGGCCGTAGAAGTTCATGGTGCCGACGGAGCCGGAGCTGACCAGGGTGCCGGATCCGTACTGGCTCACGGTCGAGCGGTAGACGCGGGAGGCGGCGGCCGCGGCGCCGGGGAGCGCCTCCTCGCCGAGCGGGTCGGCGGCCGAGCCGCCGATGACGTCGGCCTTCTCCGGCTCGGGTGCGCCGGCGGGCTCGGCGCCCTGCGGCTTGTCCGGATCGGCCTTCTGCTGCGGCTGCTGCTGGGGTTGGGGGGAGGCCGGGGGCGGCTGGGGGGCCTGTGCGTTCACCGGCCACCGCCGTCGGAGAAGTTGATGGTGTCGATGGTGCCGCCGACCACGATCCGCCCGTTCCCATGCTGATGAACGTTCTGCACGACCCGCTCCCCACCGACACCACCGTCCCCGGAGGCCGGGGGATTGGCGGACGCCGCAGCACCGGCGGAGGCCGGGGAATCGGTGGGCGCCGCAGTATCGGCAGGCGCCGGACTACCGGCGGGGGCCGGGGAGTCGGCGGGGGCCGGGGAGTCGGCGGGGGCCGCGGCACCGGCGGAGGCCGGGGAATCGGTGGGCGCCTCAGTATCGGCAGGCGCCGGAGTACCGGCAGGCGCCGGACTACCGGCAGGCGCCGGACTACCGGCGGAGGCCGGGGAGTCGGCGGACGCCGCAGCATCGGCGGAGGCCGGGGAGTCGGCGGGCGCCGGAGCGTCGACGGAGGCCGGGGGCTCGGTGGCGGTCGGGTCGGCCTGGTGTGGTTCGGGGGGTTCGGGGCGGCCGGGGACCATGAACCAGGCGGTGGTGCGGCCCTCCTTGAGGTCCACGTCGTGCCGGCGGTAGTGCCCGGGGTCCACCCAGCGTCCGCCAGGCAGGATGAAGTCCTCGTGCACCCGGTCGGAGGCCGCCACCACCAGGGGCGCCCCGTCCGCCGCCTTGAGGATCGCCTTCGTGACGGTGCAGTCGGCCAGCCGGCAGGCCAGGTCGACGGCGCGCCCGGAGCGCCCGTGGGCGTCGGCCGTGACCCGCCCGATGTGCAGGCCGACGCGCAGCCGCAGCGGCTTTCTGAGGTGCTGGTTGGTCTCCCGCAGGTTCTGGTGGAGGTGTTCGATCCACTCCCCCACCACCCGGACGGGCGGTACGTCGGGCGTCAGCACCCCGAGGATGCCGTCACCGCGGTCCTCCTGGTAGAGCCGCGGCGGGCGGATGCCGGCCCGTTCGAACGCGGTGCCCGTGACGTCGTAGAGTCTGCGCCGCATCTCGGGTTTCTCGGTGTCGGACAACAGGCCCGAGCCCTGTGCGTCCACGTTGACGATGAAGCCGTACGCGGCTTCCCCCTCCATCGCTTTCTCCTCCCTGCGTCCCGCCGGGCTCCCGGCCGCCTGGCTGCGATGGTCGCGGAGCCGGCCGGTCGTCGCTGTAGCCGTTTACACAGCACGGGACTCGGTGTTCTCAGGTCTCGTGCGGTTGTCCGGCGGCGAGCAGGCGGAGCGGGTCCAGGTCGGCCACGGCCAAGGTGCCGGGGCCGGTGCGGACCAGACCCTGCTCCCGTAACAGGCGCAGCGCCTTGGCGACCGCCTCGCGGGTGGAGCCCACGGACGCGGCCAGTTCGTGCTGCGCGAGGGGCAGCCGTATGGTCACGGCCTCACCCTCCTGGTGGCCGGCCCGGTCGGCGAGCTCGACCAGGCGCTCGGCGAGCCGTTGCAGCACGGTCATGGAGGCCAGCGCCCGGCGCTCGTGGTCCGCGCTGCGCAGCCGCTCGGTGAGCTGGATCGTCATCAGCGCGTTGGCGTGCGGCCGGGCGGCCAGGAACCGGCGGAACCGCTCTCCCGGTACGACCAGACCGGTCACCTCGCCGAGGGTGCTGATGGAGGCGCTGCGCGGACGGCCGTCCAGCGCGGCCATGTCGCCGACGACCTCACCGGCCCTCCTGAGGGCCAGGATCAGCCGGCCGCCGCGCTCCGTCGGCGTCCACACCGTGCACCAGCCGCTGAGCAGGACCACCGCGAACGTGGTGCGGTCACCCTCCGAGACGACCGTGTCGTACGGCGGGTACTCGTGCCGGGTGCCCAGGGCCGCCAGTGCCTCGCGGTCCCCCGGACCCAGACCCCCCATGAAGGTATGCCGCTCTCCGAACAGCCCCACCGTCGTCCCCCGACCGCTCGCCCCCGAACCGGATCACAAGCGGAACCCCAAGGGCCCCTCGGATCCGTGTCCGCCCGGCGCGTCTCCCGCCAGGCAAGGATCTCAGCGTAGCGCTCTGGGCACCGTATGTGTCCGCTGTTACCGGAACGAGCCCGAACCCACTGCCGGCCGTCCTGCGGCGGTCCCGCCGGGGTCAGACCACGGGGCCGTCCCCCGGTTCCTCCTGGTAGGAGTAGCGCTGTTCCTTCCAGGGGTCGCCGATGTTGTGGTAGCCGCGCTCCTCCCAGAAGCCGCGGCGGTCGGCGGTCATGTACTCGATGCCGCGGACCCACTTGGGGCCCTTCCAGGCGTACAGCTGGGGCACGATCAGACGCACCGGGAAGCCGTGCTCGGCGGTGAGGAGTTCGCCGTCCTTGTGGGTGGCGAAGACGGTGCGCTCGGCGGCGAAGTCCGCGAGGCGCAGGTTGGAGCTGAAGCCGTACTCCGCCCAGACCATCACATGGGTGACGTCGGGGGCGGGCGGCGCGAGCTCCAGGACGGTCCGCGCCCGGACGCCGCCCCACTCCGCGCCGAGCATGCTGAACTTCGTCACGCAGTGCAGGTCGGCGACGACGGTGGTGTACGGCAGGGCCGTGAACCGCTCGTGGTCCCAGGTGTGGGCGTCCCCGTCGGCGGTGGCGCCGAAGACCCTGAACTCCCAGCGCTCGGGCCGGAACTTGGGCACCGGGCCGTAGTGGGTGACGGGCCAGCCACGCTGGAGCCGCTGACCCGGCGGAAGCCCGGAACCTGCGGCTTCACTGGACGCGCGCCCCACCGGATGACCCATGCCCTCCATCCTGACAGACCGCGGGCGGTGCACCGGACCAGACGAACCCTCCGAAGATCACCAAAGGCCTCGAATCCCGCCAAGAGCGGACTTACCCACTAAGTACGCACTTACTGGACGATCTTCTGCGCCGGTGCAATCATGCGCCGCAAACATCCCCATCCGTCCGGTACGGAACCCATGCGGAAGGAGCCTCTGCGATGCAGGGCGACCCCGAGGTCATCGAATTCCTCAACGAGCAGCTCACCGGCGAGCTCACCGCGATCAACCAGTACTTCCTGCACGCGAAGATGCAGGAGAACTTCGGCTGGTACAAGCTCGCGAAGTACACCCGGCACGAGTCGTTCGACGAGATGAAGCACGCCGAGGTGCTCACCGACCGGATCCTGTTCCTGGAGGGGCTGCCCAACTACCAGCGGCTGTTCCACGTGCGCGTGGGACAGACCGTGAAGGAGATGTTCGAGGCGGACCGGCAGATCGAGGTGGAGGCGATCGACCGGCTCAAGCGCGGGATCAAGGTGATGCGCGAGAAGGGCGACATCACGTCCGCGAACATCTTCGAGGACATCCTGGCCGACGAGGAGCACCACATCGACTACCTCGACACCCAGCTGGAACTGCTGGAGAAGCTCGGCGAGGCGCTCTACCTCGCGCAGCTCATCGAGCAGCCCGAGAGCAGCTGACTAGGCCGCCTCGTCCAGCCCCGTGAGTGCCGGGCGGCCCTGGTCGGCGAGTTCCCGGCGGGGGCAGGCGCCACGGCCGAGGATCGACTGGATGCGGCGCACGCACGACCCGCAGTCGGTGCCCGCCTTGCAGGCGGAGGCTATCTGGCGGGGGGTGCAGGCGCCGTCCGCCGCGTGCTGCTTGACCTGGGCCTCGGTGATGCCGAAGCAGCTGCAGACGTACACGCGGTTCCACCTCCCTGCGGGACGGTCATTCCTCCTGCCACCCCGCTTTTCGGTGAGGCAAACCTAACCTTACCCATCGTCCGGGAACCGCAAAAGCGCGAGGGGCGCGGATCAGGTGTGATCCGCGCCCCAGAGCAGTCGCTCAGCACGCTCACTGGTCCCGGTACATCTCCGCCACCAGGAACGCCAGGTCGAGGGACTGGCTGCGGTTCAGCCGCGGGTCGCAGGCCGTCTCGTAGCGCTGGTGCAGGTCGTCGACGAAGATCTCGTCGCCGCCGCCCACGCACTCGGTGACGTCGTCACCGGTGAGTTCGACGTGGATGCCGCCCGGGTGGGTGCCGAGGGTCTTGTGCACCTCGAAGAAGCCCTTGACCTCGTCGAGCACGTCGTCGAAGCGGCGGGTCTTGTGACCCGAGGCCGCCTCGAAGGTGTTGCCGTGCATCGGGTCGGTCACCCACGCCACCGTGGCCCCCGACGCGGTGACCTTCTCGACCAGCTCGGGGAGCGTGTCGCGGACCTTGTCGGCGCCCATCCGGACGATGAAGGTCAGCCGGCCCGGCTCGCGGTCCGGGTCGAGGCGGTCGATGTACCGCAGCGCGTCCTCGGCCGTCGTGGTCGGGCCGAGCTTGAGGCCGATCGGGTTGCGGATCTTCGAGGCGAACTCGATGTGCGCGCCGTCCAGCTGCCGGGTGCGCTCACCGATCCACACCATGTGCCCGGAGACGTCGTACAGCTTGCCGGTGCGGGAGTCGACCCTGGTCAGGGCGGACTCGTAGGCCAGCAGCAGCGCCTCGTGCGAGGAGAAGAACTCGACGGTCTTGAACTCCTCCGGGTCGGTGCCGCAGGCCCGCATGAAGTTCAGCGCGTTGTCGATCTCGCGGGCGAGCTGCTCGTAGCGCTGGCCCGACGGGGAGGACTTCACGAAGTCCTGGTTCCAGGCGTGCACCTGGCGCAGGTCCGCGTAACCGCCGGTGGTGAAGGCACGCACCAGGTTCAGCGTCGAGGCGGACGCGTGGTACATCCGCTTGAGCCGCTCGGGGTCCGGGATCCGCGAGGCCTCGTCGAAGTCGAAGCCGTTGACGGAGTCGCCGCGGTAGGTCGGCAGCGTCACGCCGTCGCGGGTCTCGGTCGGCTTGGAGCGCGGCTTGGAGTACTGGCCGGCGATCCGGCCCACCTTGACCACGGGCACCGACGCCGCGTACGTCAGCACGGCACCCATCTGGAGGAGCGTCTTCAGCTTGTTGCGGATGTGGTCGGCCGACACCGCGTCGAAGGCCTCGGCGCAGTCGCCGCCCTGCAGGAGGAACGCCTCGCCCTTGGCGACGGCCGCCATCCGGGCGCGCAGCTGGTCGCACTCGCCCGCGAAGACGAGCGGCGGATACGACTCCAGCTCCGCAACGACTGCGCGCAGAGCCTCGGGGTCGGGGTACTCGGGCTGCTGCGCCGCGGGCAGGTCTCGCCAGGTGTTGCCAGCGCTCGCGCTGGTCTTAGCGTTCACGGTCACCTCGTAAACATTACGGGGTCGTGTCGCCATATTTTCCTCCGGCTCGACTGGTGAGACACCGCGCTTGTCCTGTGGACAGGGCGGGTGGTGGGGTAGGGTTTCCGGCATGTTCGCGCACTCGACCCAGAACTGGTGGTGGACCGCTTCTCCGGCGGCCCACTGACTGCGCGTACGCACGACTTCGCGAAGGCCGCCCGAGGGGCGGCCTTCGGTGTTTCCGGGGTCGTTCCTCTCCCACCTGCCAGAGGACCGCAGAGGAACACCATGGACCTGACCCAGTTGCTCCACGACGACCGACCCTTCGCCCTGCTCCGCCGACGCACCCCCGGCCACGACGAGAACACGGTGGAGGTCCTGGTCGGGCCGGTCACCGCCCGGGAACGGCTCGCCGACCTGCCGGAGGAGGGCCTCGCCCTGGTGCCGTTCCGGCAGATCCGCGAGCGGGGCTTCGACGTGCGCGACGACGGGACGCCGTTGCTCGTGCTCACCCCCGAGCTGGTGGACCGGGTGCCGCTGGCCGAGGCCCTGGCCGGGCTGCCCGCCCACGACGTGCGCGTGGAGCGCGGCGGCTTCGACGTCGACGACGACGCGTACGCCGGGATCGTCGGCCGGGTGCTGCGCGAGGAGATCGGCCGGGGCGAGGGCGCGAACTTCGTGATCCGCCGGACCTACCAGGGGGAGATCCCGGGCTTCGGGCGCGCCGACGCGCTGGCCCTGTTCCGGCGGCTGCTGGCGGGCGAGCGGGGCGCGTACTGGACGTTCGTCGTGCACACCGGGGACCGGACGCTGGTCGGGGCCAGCCCCGAGGTGCACGTGCGGGCGTCCGGCGGCACGGTGGTCATGAACCCGATCAGCGGCACGTACCGCTATCCCGCCGAGGGCCCGACCCCCGAGCACCTCCTCGGCTTCCTCGCCGACGGCAAGGAGATCGAGGAGCTGTCGATGGTCGTCGACGAGGAGCTGAAGATGATGTGCACCGTCGGGGACATGGGCGGTGTGGTCGTCGGCCCCCGGCTCAAGGAGATGGCGCACCTCGCGCACACCGAGTACGAGCTGCGCGGGAAGTCCTCGCTGGACGTGCGGGAGATCCTGCGGGAGACCATGTTCGCGGCGACCGTGACGGGGTCGCCGGTGCAGAACGCCTGCCGGGTGATCGAACGGCACGAGGTGGGTGGGCGCGGTTACTACGCGGGCGCCCTGGCGCTGCTCGGCCGGGACTCCGGCGGCGCCCAGACCCTGGACTCCCCCATCCTCATCCGCACCGCCGACATCGACGCGCGCGGGCACCTGCGGGTCCCCGTCGGCGCCACGCTGGTGCGCGGCTCGGACCCGGCGGGCGAGGTCGCCGAGACCCACGCCAAGGCGGCGGGGGTGCTGGCGGCGCTGGGGGTACGACCGGCACGGCCGCGGGGTGAGGAGCGGCGCCCCCGGCTGGCGGACGACCCCCGGGTGCGGGCCGCGCTGGACGGGCGGCGGGCGTCGCTCGCCCCGTTCTGGCTGCGGATGCAGGAGCGGACCGGGGAGCTGACCGGGCACGCGCTGGTGGTGGACGGGGAGGACACGTTCACGGCGATGCTCGCGCACCTGCTGCGCTCGGGCGGTCTCGACGTGACCGTACGGCGCTACGACGAGCCGGGGCTGCGGGCGGCCGTGCTCGCGCACGCGGGCCCCGTCGTGCTGGGTCCGGGCCCCGGTGACCCGTCCGACCTGCGCGATCCGAAGATGCGGTTCCTGCGGGAGCTGACGGCGTCCGTGGTGCGCGAGCACCGGCACGGGGTGCTGGGCGTCTGCCTCGGGCACGAGCTGATCGCGGCGGAGCTGGGACTGGAGATCGTCCGCAAGGAGGTCCCCCACCAGGGGGCGCAGACCACCGTGGACCTGTTCGGGCGCCCGGAGACCGTCGGGTTCTACAACAGCTTCACGGCCCGCTGCGACGAGGACGCGGCCCGTGAGCTGGCGGCGCACGGGGTCGAGGTGAGCCGGGCGGCCAACGGCGAGGTGCACGCCCTGCGGGGGCCACGTGGTGCCGGAGGCGCGCTGAAAAACGCAGTCGCCGGGGTGCAGTTCCATCCCGAGTCGGTGCTCACGCTGAACGGGGTGAGCGTGGTGCGCGAGCTGGTCGCCGGGTTGCGGGGCGCCCGGACGCTCCCCGAGCGGCGTCCTGCCCGGTAGCCGAGGACGGGTCCGGGGCCGTACGCCGGTACGGCCCCGGAATCCGGCGTCAGCCGAAGAACACCCCGGCCTCCTCGTACAGCTTCGGGTCGACGGTCTTCAGCTTGGCCGTGGCCTCCGCGATCGGCACCCGGACGATGTCGGTGCCGCGCAGCGCGACCATCGTGCCGAAGTCGCCGTCGCGGACGGCGTCGATGGCGTGCAGGCCGAAGCGGGTGGCCAGCCAGCGGTCGAAGGCGCTGGGCGTGCCGCCGCGCTGGATGTGCCCGAGGACGGTGGTCCTGGCCTCCTTGCCGGTGCGCTGCTCGATCTCCTTGGCCAGCCACTCGCCGACCCCGGAGAGCCGGACGTGCCCGAAGGAGTCGAGGGACCCGTCCTTGAGGACCATGTCGCCGTCCTTGGGCATGGCGCCCTCGGCGACGACCACGATCGGCGCGTAGGAGGCCTTGAAGCGGGAGGTGATCCAGGCGCACACCTGGTCCAGGTCGAAGCGCTGTTCCGGGATGAGGATGACGTTGGCGCCGCCCGCGAGACCCGAGTGCAGGGCGATCCAGCCGGCGTGCCGGCCCATTACCTCGCAGACCAGGACCCGCATGTGGGACTCGGCGGTGGTGTGCAGCCGGTCGATGGCCTCGGTGGCGATGCCGACGGCGGTGTCGAAGCCGAAGGTGTAGTCGGTGGCGGACAGGTCGTTGTCGATGGTCTTCGGTACGCCGACGACGGGCACGCCGTACTCGCCGGTGAGGCGGGCGGCCACGCCCAGGGTGTCCTCGCCGCCGATCGCGATCAGCGCCTCGACCTCCAGCTTGGCGAGGTTGTCCTTGATCCGGCGGATGCCGTTCTCCTGCTTGAGCGGATTGGTCCGGGAGGAGCCGAGGACGGTGCCGCCGCGGGGCAGGATGCCGCGCACGGCGGGGATGTCGAGGCGGACGGTGTCGCCTTCGAGGGGTCCGCGCCAGCCGTCCCGGAAGCCGACGAAGTCGTAGCCGTACTCCTGCACGCCCTTGCGGACGACGCCCCGGATGACGGCGTTGAGCCCGGGGCAGTCGCCGCCTCCGGTCAGTACTCCGACCCGCATGGAAATGTCCCTTCGCCGCGGTTGCCTGGTGGGGCTCACGCTAGTGGTGATCCAGGTCACACAGGGATGGGCGGGAAGGGCAATTCCGGTGAATCCGTGGGCGGTTGGTTTACTTGCCGTCAAGCGCGAAGATCACATCAGCTGTGGATCATTCGTCGTCGAGGCCGCGCTCTATGGCATACCGGACCAGTTCCACCCTGTTGTGCAACTGGAGTTTGCCGAGGGTGTTCTGCACGTGGTTCTGGACCGTGCGGTGCGAGATGACCAGACGCTCCGCGATCTGCTTGTAGCTCAGCCCCTTGGCCACCAGCCGCAGCACCTCGGTCTCCCGGTCGGTCAGCCGGGGCGCGTCCGGCCGGCCGGCGTCCGCCGAGGGGGCCGGTTCGGAGGCCAGCCGGCGGTACTCGCCGAGGACCAGCCCGGCCAGACCGGGCGTGAACACCGGGTCCCCGACGGCGGTACGGCGCACCGCGTCCAGCAGCTCCTCCGTCGACGCCGACTTCAGCAGGTAGCCGGTCGCGCCGGACTTCACCGCCTCCAGGACGTCGGCGTGCTCCCCGCTCGCCGACAGCACGAGCACCCGCAACGCCGGGTTGTGGCCCACGAGTTCCTTGCAGACCTGGACGCCGGGCTTGGCGGGCAGGTTGAGGTCGAGGACGAGGACGTCCGGCGCGGCGGCCTTGGCGCGGCGCACCGCCTGGTCGCCGTCCCCGGCGGTGGCGACCACCTCGAAACCGGACTCGGCCAGGTCCCGGGCGACCGCGTCGCGCCACATGGGGTGGTCGTCGACCACCATCACCTTGATGCTCATCGTCGCTCCGCCTTCCCCGGGGAGACCTTCGGTACCTTCAGCTCCACTTCCGTGCCCTGCCCGGGAGTCGAGAACAGCTCGGCGCTGCCGCCGAGGTCGCGCAGCCGCCCGCGGATCGACTGGGCCACCCCGAGCCGCCCCTCCCCCTCGGCCTGGGCGAGCCGCCCCTCGGGGATGCCGGGGCCGTCGTCCCGTACGGTCACCACGATCCCGTCGGGCTCGTCCTCGACCAGGATCCAGGCCCGCGCCCGCTCCCCCGCGTGCCTGCGCACGTTGTCCAGGGCGGCACCGACGGCGGCGGCCAGTTCCTGCGCCGCGCGCGCCGGCAGCTCCACCGGCGCACCGGGCTCGGCCAGGCTGACCCGGGAGCCGGCGTACCGCGCGAGCAGCGTGCGCAGGTCGACGGGTCCCGACTCGTCCGGCTCCTCGACCAGGCGTACGACCGCGCCCTCCGCCTCGTCCTCCGAGACCCGGGAGGCGGGCAGCAGGCCGCCGGAGACCAGGGTGCGCAGGGCCACCTCCTGCTCCCCCGCCATCCGCCCCAGTTCGGCCGCCTCGCCGCCGAGGACCGTACCGCGCCGCTGCACCATGGCCAGCACCTGGAGCACGCTGTCGTGGATGTCCCGGGCGAGCCGCTCCCGCTCCCGGGTGGCCGCCTCGATCTCCAGGGCGCGGGCGAGGGTGCGCTCGGAGGCGCGGGCCACCTCGACGACGTAGCCGATGGCGATGGAGGCGACCCAGACCAGGATCACGTTGTGCACGGTGTCGCGGGCCGGCTGGCCGCGCTCCATGAGGTTGGCGGCGGCCACCGGCGTGGAGGCGAACGCGGCCCAGCGCCAGCCGCCCTTGAGGGCGTAGGCGAGGACCGAACCCGCCGTCCATATCGACGGCAGCGTGGCTCCGCCGCGGTCGATGTGGCCCTGGGTGACCACCCAGGGGGTCAGCACGATGCCGGTGAGCGCGACGGCGAGGTCCACGGCGAGGAAGCGCCTGGTGCAGGCCGCCGCGCCCTGGACGCGGGGCAGGGTGGCCAGCGTCCAGGCGGTCAGGACGGCGTAGTAGGCGATGGCGACGCCCGGCCGGTCGTAGTCCTCGTAGGCGGAGGCGAACAGGCCGATCGCGTAGAGCAGGGTCAGCACGCGGTAGCCGGTGAGCGCACGCCACAGCGGCTGCTCCACCGACATCCGTACGACACGTTCCCGCTCGGTCATCTCCCCCGGCCCCCCAGTCCCCCTCACGCGCCCCCGCGCCACCGCCCGGTGCTACGACCCGGCGGTCTTCTTCTCCGCCTTCGCCGCGTCCTTCTCCGCCTTCGCGGCCTCCGCGAGCTGCCGCTTGGCGGCGGTCGCGTAGATGTCGACGTACTCCTGGCCGGACAGCTTCATGATCTCGTACATGACCTCGTCGGTCACCGCGCGCAGCACGAACCGGTCGTGCTCCATGCCCTGGTAGCGGCTGAAGTCCAGGGGCTTGCCGATGCGGATGCCCGGACGCATCAGCTTGGGCATCACCTGCCCGGGCGGCTGGATCTTCTCGGTGTCGATCATGGCGACCGGGACGACCGGGGCGCCGGTCGCCAGCGCCACGCGCGCGAGGCCGCCGGGCTTGCCGCGGTAGAGCCGGCCGTCCGGCGAGCGGGTGCCCTCCGGGTAGATGCCGAACAACTCCCCGCGCTCCAGCACCTCTATGCCGCTCTTCACCGCCGCCTCGCCCGCGCCGCGCGCCCCGGAGCGGTCCACCGGGAGCTGGCCGACGCCCTTGAAGAAGGCGGCCGTGAGGCGGCCCTTCACGCCGGGCGTGGTGAAGTACTCGGCCTTGGCGATGAAGGTGACCTTGCGGTCGAGCACCGCGGGCAGGAAGAACGAGTCCGAGAAGGACAGGTGGTTACTCGCCAGGATCGCCGGGCCCTCGGACGGGACGTTCTCCAGGCCCTCCACCCAGGGCCTGAAGGTGACCTTGAGCGGTCCCCCGATAGCGACCTTCATCGCGCCGTACAACAACCGAGTGCCTCCTGTTTCCGTAGATCAGACCTTAACCCGCGGCGCCGGGAATGGCCCCGACGACCCTGGTCGGTGTCAGTGCCGTCGCGTACGGTGAAGCACATCGGAAGTCGTCGTTTCCACCTCCCGCAGTTCCCACCTCACGCAGTTTCCCTGGTTCCCCGTGGTTCCCCCTCTCACGAATTGGAGAGCGAAGGTGCCGGTTCTCCCCGGAGCCGAGCCGTACCGCCATGCCGGCGGAGAGGTCGGTGTGCTCCTCTGTCACGGCTTCACCGGCTCGCCCCAGTCGCTGCGGCCCTGGGCCGAGCACCACGCCGCGCACGGCCTGACGGTGTCCCTGCCCCTGCTGCCGGGCCACGGCACGCGCTGGGAGGACATGCAGGTCACCGGCTGGCAGGACTGGTACGCGGAGGTGGACCGCGAGCTGCGGCTGTTGCGCGAGCGCTGCTCCCGGGTGTTCGTGGCGGGTCTGTCGATGGGTGGCACGCTGGCGCTGCGGCTGGCCGCGAGGAACGGGACGGGTGTGGACGGCGTGGTGATCGTCAACCCGGCGAACAAGGTGCACGGCCTGTCGGCGTACGCCCTTCCGGTGGCCCGGCACCTGGTGCGCACGACCCGGGGCATCGCCAGTGACATCGCCAAGCCGGGTGCCGCGGAGGTGGGGTACGACCGGGTGCCGCTGCACTGCGCGCACTCGCTGCGGAACTTCTTCCGTACGGTGGACGGCGAGTTGCCGCGGGTGACCCAGCCCCTGCTGCTCCTGCGCAGCACCCGGGACCACGTGGTTCCGGCGGTCGATTCCGCCCGGATCCTGAGCCGGGTGTCCTCCGCGGACGTAACGGAGGTCGTGCTGGAACAGAGTTACCACGTGGCGACGTTGGACCACGACGCGGACCGGATCTTCGAGGAGAGCCTCACCTTCATCGGACGGCTCGCACCCAGTGTCGGCAAGGAAGGGACGGCCGCAGTTGGCTGAGCACGACTCCGACCGCGAGGACCGCGAGCCGGACGAGAAGGGAGTGCCCTTCGACGAGGCCGCCGCCTGGGCGGCGATCGTCGCGGGCTACGGCGAGGAGCCGCCGGACCCGCCGGGTACGACGCCGTTCAAGCCGGTGAAGGACCTGGCGCTGCCGCCGATGGAGGAGGACGAGGCCGCGGCCGGTCCCCAGGCCGCTCAGGAGAAGCCACCGGCGAGACCGCTGGGCAGTTCCGTCTCCTTCGCGCCGGGGGTGGGCCCCGGTGACTACACGGCGCCCGAGGCGTCCGAGGACGACTTCGACGAGGACGACGAGGGCCACTTCGTCCCGCCGGAACCGCCGCCGCTGCCGACCGCCGACACGACGGCCAGGTTCGCCTGGCTGGGTGTGGTGGGCGGGCCCGTGCTGCTGCTGATCGCGGTGCTGCTGGGCTGGGACATGACCTGGTGGCTGGCGACGCTGGGGATCGGCGGGTTCCTCGGCGGGTTCGTCACGCTGGTGACCCGGATGAAGACGGACGACGACGAGGACGGCGACCCCGGCCGGGGCGCGGTGGTCTGAGCGCCGCCCTACGACGCAGGAATTCTGAGGACGGCCGGCACGGGCAGGTGGTCGGTGGCCGTCTTCAGGGCAGAACCCCCTGACGCCGCCCTCGCACTCCTCGGCCCCGGTTCAGGACGCGGGCAGCCGAAGGACGGCCAGCACGGGCAGGTGGTCGGTCGCCGTCTTCAGGTCCGCTTCGGTGATGCCCGGCTGGTCGACGGGGACGCCGCAGCCGAGCACCTCGATGCCCTTCGTCGCGAAGATCGCGTCGATGCGCTGGTGCGGGTCGGTGGACGAGGAGGTGAACCCGCCGCCCCAGGGGGCGGTGACACGGCAGTCCTGGTAGGCGTCGGCCAGGCGGCGGAAGGTGCGGCCGTCGGGCCGGTCGTTGAGGTCGCCGCCCGCGACGGCGTGCTCCACGCCCAAGCCGGCGACCCGGTCCAGGAGCATGCCGCCCTGCTCGTAGCGCTCGTCCTGCTGGAGGCTGAGGTGGAAGCTGACGACGCCGAGGCGGACGCCGCCGAACCGGACGACGGCGGTGGCGAGGCCGCGGCGGTGCAGCCCGGGGGTGAGCGGGAGCAGCACGTCCTCGGTGCGCTCGACGGTGGCGCGCAGGTCGCACAGGATCGCCGGGCCGGCCGCGGTCGCGCCGCCGGTGAGGATCACCAGGTCGCAGGCGGAGGCCAGGCGGGCGAGCTTCTTGCGCCAGCGGAAGAAGCGGGGGGCTTCCTGGACGAGGACCAGGTCGGGGGCGCAGGCCTTGATGACGCGGGCGAGGGCGTCGGTGTCGTCGCGCAGGGAGCGGATGTTGTAGCTCAGGACGCGGATGACGGCGGAACCGTCGGACTCTGTGTGGGAGTTGGGGAGCGACGCCATATTGATCAATGTACGCCCGGAGAGCGGCTGAGCGCCTACCGGGGTGGGGCGCGAGGCGGGTGCGCGACTGCCGGTGCGTGGTGGCTTGTCGCGCAGTTCCCCGCGCCCCTGAGGGGTTGCGGTTGCCGCATCCCGGACATCCGGGGCGTCACATGATCGGGTCCGGCTCTCTCGCCAGGTCCGCCGCTCCTACCAGTCCCGCCTCGTTGCCCAGCTGGGCCGCGATGACCTCGGCCACCGGACGCCAGTTGCCGCCGACCAGCCAGCGCTTGTAGGACTTGCGGATCGGGTCGAGGACCAGTTCGCCCTCGTCCGAGAGGCCGCCGCCGACGATGAAGGCCGACGGGTCGAAGAGGGAGGCGAGGTCGGCGAGACCGGCGCCGGCCCAGCGGGCGAGCTCGCGGTAGGAGTCGACGGCGACCGGGTCACCCTGGCGGGCGGCCATGGAGATGTGCTTGCCCTCGATGCCGTCGGGGCTGCCGTCGCCGAGGCCGAGCAGGATCTCGGCGGCCTCGGGGGTGGCGTTGGCCCGCTGCTTGGCGTAGCGGACGAGGGCCCGGCCGGAGGCGTACTGCTCCCAGCAGCCCTGCGAGCCGCAGCCGCACAGCAGCCCGTCCGGGACCATCCGGATGTGCCCGAACTCGGCGGCGACCCCGAAGTGCCCGCGGCGCAGCTTGTTGCCGATGATGATGCCGCCGCCGAGGCCGGTGCCGAGGGTGATGCAGATGACGTTGCGGTGGCCCTTGCCGGCACCGAACTTGTACTCGCCCCAGGCGGCGGCGTTGGCGTCGTTCTCCACGACCACGGGGAGACCGACGCGGGCCTCGACCTTCTCCTTCAACGGCTCCTGACGCCAGTCGATGTTGGGCGCGAAGTAGACCGTGGAGCGCTGCCGGTTCACGTAACCGGCGGCTCCGATGCCCACGCCGACGATCTCGTGCCCGGCGCGGGCGCCCTCTACGGCGGAAGCAATGGCGTCCACGATGCCCTCGGGCGTACCCGGGGTCGGCACCTTGTGGGTCGAGAGGATGTTGCCTTCCTCATCGACCACGCCGGCCGCGATCTTCGTGCCGCCGATGTCGACGCCGATGGTGAGTCCCATGAATCCCTCAGTTTCGGTCGAGCCCCGCTACGGCCAACCGTACCCGAGAGGGCTTTCAGTCGAGGTCGATGCGCTCGCCCGGGGCGGTGCCGTCGCCCTTGTCCCGGCGGTCGGCGGTGGTCCAGCGGGTCTCCTGGGCCTGGACCGCGGAGCGGTAGGCCGCGAGGAGTTCGCCGCCGGCCGCGGCCAGGTGGTCGAACACGTCCGGGTTGCGCTCTATGACGGGCTCGACGGCGTTCTTCGCCTGCTGCACGACCTGCCGGACCACCTGCTGGGCGGCGGGCCCGGCCACCGCCCCGAGGAGCGGGGTCTGGAGGCCGGAGAGCCTGTCGGCGACGGCGTCGACGAGCTTGCGCAGCTCCTCGGCGGCCGACCCCGGCGGGGGGCCGTACTGGGCGCGTCGGCGGACCTTCTCGGCCTCCAGGTCCTCGGCGCAGGCGGTGGCCCAGGCGTCGGCGTCCGTCGCCCGTGCCTCGTCCGCGGCCTCGGAGGCGCCGGCTGTGGGCTGCTCTTCGCTCATGACGGACTCCTGACTACGGTTCGTCCCTACGACGTTACCCGAACGGGCGTACCGGTTTCACCGTCAGCGCGGCCACAGCTCCGGGTCGGGCGCGAAGCGCAGCCGCAGCTCGCCGTCGCGCAGGGCGGCCCCGGCGACCGTGCAGCGGCGCAGCGCGGAGGGCAGCGCGACGATCCTGCGGAAGCCGCCGACGGTGATGACGACCTCGTCGCCGCGCCGGACGAGGTCGAGGTCGTCCCGTATCGCGCCGGGCAGCGGGATGTGCCAGACCAGGACGCCGTCCCCCTCGATCAGGTCGGCGACGGGCCACTCGACCGGGGCGGGCTCCGTGTTGACGCCGGGCACGGCGAGCGCGGCGAGGTCGTCGGTGCCGCGCGGGTCGTGGCCGAGGTGGGCGACGGGGGCCACCGGGTGGGCCTGAGCCCACTCCGCGAGGGCCTTGCGCTGCTGGGCGACGAGCCCGTGCAGGGGGGTGTCCTCGGGCAGCACGCGGTTGGCGACCAGGGTCTCGGTGGGCAGGCCGCGCAGGGCCAGTCCGAGGCGGGCGGCGCGGACGGCGTCGGCGCCCGCCGGGCCGGGCTCGGCGACGAGTCGTACGGCGGTGCGGCGGTCGCCGAGGACGGCCTCGACGGCCGCGAGCTCCACGTCCCAGCGGGCGGCGGTCTCGTAGAGCCAGTCGGCGGGCATGGGGACGCCGGCGAGCCGGCCGAGGACGGGCCGCAGGGCACGGGCGGCCTGCCGCTCGGGGGGCAGCAGGCGGCGCAGGTAGCGGCGGAGTTCCTCGGGCAGGGCGAGCAGGTCGAGGGCGCGCGGGGCGGCCGGCAGGTCGACGACGAGCAGGTCGTAGCGGTCGGAGAGGGCCGCGTCCCGCAGGGCCCGCAGCAGGGACAGCTCCTCGGCGCCGGGGAGGGGGGTGAGTTCCTCGGCGTCCAGGCGGGAGGCGCCGAGCAGGTCGAGGACGTTCGCGGCGCGGGTCTGGAAGGCGGTGAGGTCCTCGCGGAAGCGGACGGCCGCGTCGGGGCGCCAGGCGGTGAGGGTGGCGGTGACGCGGGTGGGTTCCGGTCCTGTCGCCGTGCCCAGGGCCGCGCCGAGGGTGTCGGTGCGGTCGGCGCCGAGTACGAGGGTGGGGGTGCCCGCAGCCGCGGCGCGCAGGGCGGTGGCCGCGGCGACCGTGGTACGGCCGCTGCCGCCGGGGCCGGTGATCAGGATGGTGCGCATGAGGGTGAACCGTAACGGACCTGACGGCGTGGGCAGGGTGCCGCTGCGCCCACCCGGCGCACGCGACCTACTGCTCCCCCGCCTCCACCCTCTTCTTCAGCCCCGCCAGCGCGCGGTCGATGATGACCTTCTCGGCCTTGCGCTTGATCATCCCCAGCATCGGGATCTTGACGTCCACCGTCAGCGAGTACGTGACCTCGGTCGCCCCCGCCCCCGCCGGCTTCAGCAGGTACGACCCGTCCAGCGACCGCAGCATCTGCGACTTCACCAGCGTCCAGGAGACCTCGTTGTCACCGGTCCACGTGTACCCGAGCGTCTGGTCGTCCTTGATCGCACCCGCGTCCATGACGAGGCGGACCTGCTCGGCGCGCCCCCGGGCGTCGGTCTTCAGCACCTCCGCCTCCTTCACCTCACCGGTCCAGTCCGGGTACCGGGCGAAGTCGGCGATCACCGCCATGACGTCGGCCGGGGCCGCCTCGATCGTGATGCTCGAGCTGGTGTGTTCCGCCATCGCCGTGGCTCCTCCGGATGCGGGCCGGTATGAAGAGGTCGCTGCACGCGCGTGCGCACGCGTGTGCAGCGTGAAGGCTACCGCGCGCCCGCCCGGCCGACTTCACCCCCATGTCCGGGGCTGTCACCATTCCAGCGCCCAGGGCCGCCCCGCACTGGCGAAGTGCCCGACGTTCACGCACTCGGTGGCCCCGATCCGCATGCGTTTCACCAGCGGCTGGTGGACGTGTCCGAACAGGGAGTAGCGCGGCCGGGTGCGCCGGATGGCGTCCAGCAGCGCACGGCTGCCCCGTTCGAAGCGGCGCGCCACGGTGTCGTAGACCAGCTCGGGGACCTCCGGCGGGATGTGCGTGCAGAGCACGTCGACCTCGCCGACCGCCTCGATCTTCGCCGCGTACTCCTCGTCGGAGATCTCGTAGGGGGTGCGCATCGGGGTGCGCAGGCCGCCGCCCACGAAGCCGAACACCCACCCGCCGATCTCCACCCGCTGCCCGTCCAGGACCGTCGTGCCCGGCCCCGCGTACTCGGGCCACAGCTGCGGCATGTCGACGTTGCCGTAGGTCGCGTACGTCGGCGCCGGGAACGCCGCGAACAGCTCGGCGTACTGCTTGCGCACCGCCTTCTCGATCGCGCTCGCCCGGTCCATGCCGATCCCGCCCCACAGCCGCGCGCCCAGCTCCCGGGCCTCCTCGAAGCGGCGGGCGGTGCGCAGTTCGACGAGACGGTCGGCGTTCTCGACGCCGAACAGGTCGGGGAAGATGCCGCGGGAGTGGTCGGCGTAGTCGAGGAAGAGGACGAGGTCGCCGAGACAGACCAGGGCGTCGGCGCCGTCGCCGGCCCTGGCCAGGTCACGGGCGTTGCCGTGGACGTCGCTGACGACGTGGACGCGGTTCCTTCGGGTGCCGGGGGGTGTGGCTGCCATGGTGATCAAGGGTAGGTCGGGCGGCGCACTTGTGAACAGGCGATGGGCGGACCTGCGGTTACTGGTCAGTCACTAAGGCCGTGGACTACCGTACGCAAAGGAACACCCACCTGTGTGACGCAGCGAACATCTCGCCGGGACCCCCTGTCGAAGAAGCCATACCGGCGGGTAACGTCCGGGCAGTCCAGTCGTGCTCAGGATTTCAACCAACGGATCTTCCGGCCCGCGGCGAAGCCCTGAGTACCTGCCCGAGCCGTGGACCGCACCGTCGCATCGCACAACGTCGTGGCGCCGGCGCCCTATGAGGAGCAGCAGTCTTGCGCGAGTTCAGCCTTCCGGCTTTGTACGAGGTCCCCGCGGACGGAAATCTGACCGACATCGTCCGCAGAAACGCCGCGCAGCATCCGGACGTCGCCGTGATGGCCCGCAAGGTCGGCGGTGTCTGGCAGGACGTCACCGCCACCGCCTTCCTCGCCGAGGTGCACGCGGCCGCCAAGGGCCTCATCGCCGCCGGGATCCAGCCCGGCGACCGGGTCGGCCTGATGTCCCGCACCCGCTACGAGTGGACGCTCCTCGACTTCGCGATCTGGTGCGCCGGCGCGGTCACCGTGCCGGTGTACGAGACCAGCTCGCCGGAGCAGGTGCAGTGGATCCTCAGCGACTCCGGGGCCACCGCCTGCATCGTGGAACTCGACAGCCACGCGGCCGCCGTGGAGTCGGTGCGCGAGACACTGCCCGCGCTCAAGCACGTCTGGGGGATCGAGGCCGGCGCTCTGGAGGAGCTGGGCGGGCTCGGCCAGGGCGTCACCGACGCGACCGTCGAGGAGCGCAGCTCGCAGGCGAAGGCGGACGACCCGGCGACCATCGTCTACACGAGCGGTACGACCGGGCGCCCCAAGGGCTGTGTCCTCACCCACCGCAGCTTCTTCGCGGAGTGCGGGAACATCGTGGAGCGGCTGCGCCCGCTGTTCCGCACCGGCGAGTGTTCCGTGCTGCTCTTCCTCCCGCTCGCGCACGTCTTCGGCCGGCTCGTGCAGATCGCCCCGATGATGGCGCCGATCAAGCTGGGCTGCGTCCCGGACATCAAGAACCTCACCGACGAGCTGGCCTCCTTCCGGCCGACGCTGGTCCTCGGCGTCCCCCGGGTCTTCGAGAAGGTGTACAACTCGGCGCGCGCCAAGGCGCAGGCCGACGGCAAGGGCAAGATCTTCGACAAGGCGGTGGACACCGCGATCGCGTACAGCAAGGCGCTGGACACGCCGTCCGGGCCGTCCCTCGGCCTGAAGATCAAACACCGGACCTTCGACAAGCTCGTCTACAGCAAGCTGCGGGCGGTGCTCGGCGGCAAGGGCGAGTACGCCATCTCCGGCGGCGCCCCGCTCGGCGAGCGCCTCGGGCACTTCTTCCGCGGCATCGGCTTCACGGTCCTGGAGGGCTACGGCCTGACCGAGTCCTGCGCGGCGACCGCGTTCAACCCCTGGGACCGGCAGAAGATCGGCACGGTCGGCCAGCCGCTGCCCGGTTCGGTGGTCCGGATCGCGGACGACGGCGAGGTGCTGCTGCACGGCGAGCACCTGTTCAAGGGCTACTGGAACAACGAGGCCGCGACCGCCGAGGCGCTGGCCGACGGCTGGTTCCACACCGGGGACATCGGCACCCTGGACGAGGACGGCTACCTCAGGATCACCGGCCGCAAGAAGGAGATCATCGTCACCGCGGGCGGCAAGAACGTCGCCCCGGCCGTGATCGAGGACCGGATCCGCGCGCACGCGCTGGTCGCGGAGTGCATGGTGGTGGGCGACGGGCGGCCGTTCGTGGGCGCGCTGGTCACCATCGACGAGGAGTTCCTGGGCCGCTGGGCGGCCGAGCACGGGAAGCCGGCGGGTGCCACCGCGGCGTCGCTGCGTGACGACCCGGATCTGAACGCTGCGATCCAGGCCGCGGTCGACGACGGCAACGCCGCGGTGTCGAAGGCGGAATCGGTGCGGAAGTTCCGCATTCTGTCCTCCCAGTTCTCGGAGGAGTCGGGCCACCTGACGCCGTCGCTGAAGCTCAAGCGCAATGTGGTGGCGAAGGACTACGCGAACGAGATCGAGGCCATCTACCAGAAGTAGGCCGGCGCGTGCGGCTCGACGGGGCTCAGAAGTCCTCGGCCAGAACCCGTTCCATCGTCCGCTCGGCGAGCGCGGTGATGGTCACGAACGGGTTCACGCCGATGTTCCCGGGGACCAGTGAGCCGTCCGTGACGTACAGCTTCGAATAGCCCTTCACCCGGCCGTAGTCGTCGGTCGCCTGCCCCAGGACGCAGCCGCCCAGCGGGTGGTAGCAGAAGTCGTCCGCGAACACCTTGCTCGACGACCCGAACAGGTCGTACCGGTAGATCGTCGCGTTGGCCGCGTTGATCCGGTCGAACAGCTTCTTGGCCATGGCGACCGAGACCGCGCTCTGGGCCGCGGTCCAGCCCAGCTTCACCGCGTCGCTCGCGGAGTCGTAGGTGAACGTGGCGCGTTGCGGGTTCTTCGTGATCGCCAGGTACAGGCTCACCCAGGTCTCGAACCCGATGGGCAGCGGCGCGATCTCCGCGAAGACCGGGTTGTCGGTGTTGGCCCAGTCGTCGATGCCCATCACCGGCATGGTCGACTGGTTGGCGCCGGTGGTGTCCCAGACGTGGTTGGCGCGTCCGAGCATGGTGTTGCCGTTGGTGCTCCAGCCGCTGCCCACGCTGGGACGGAGCGCGGGCAGCGTCCCGGTGTCCCTGGCCCGTACGAGCAGCTCGGTGGTGCCGAGGCTGCCGCCGCCGAGGAACAGGTAGGTGCAGCTGTACTGCTTGCTCTCGACCACGGCCCCGGTCGTGTCGATCCGGTCGACGCTCAGCACGTACGACCCGTCGCCGGCCCGGGTGACCGCCTTGACCTTCTCCATGGTGTGGATGGTCAGGTTGCCGGTGCCCAGTGCGGCGGCGAGGTAGGTCTTGTCGAGGCTCTTCTTGCCGTGGTTGTTGCCGTAGATGACCTCCTGGGCGAGCGCGGACTTCGGGACGGTGCCGGCGGCCTCCTGCGCCATGTACCCGAAGTCGTAGACGTTCGGTACGAAGGTGGTGGTGAGCCCGGTGTTGGCGGCGGCCTTCCGCGAGGTCCGGGCGAACTGGTACCACTCGGTCGACTCGAACCAGGTGGGGTCGACGGAGTTCACGCCGAGCATGGCGCGGGCGCGCGGGTAGTACGTGGTGTACATCGCGCTCGCGTCCACGGTCGGGAACTGCTCGGTGAAGTACGACTGGCGGGGCGTGACCGCCATCCCGCCGTTGACCAGGGACCCGCCGCCGACGCCCCGTCCCACGTACACGGACATGTTGTCGTAGTGCACCCGGTCCAGGACGCCGGGATAGGCGGTGATGTCCTTGTTGACGACGTCCAGCCAGAGGAACGTGGCGAGCGGCGCCTCGGTGCGGGTCCTGAACCACATGGACCGCCGGTCCGGGGCGGCGGTGGAGCAGAAGATCTTTCCGTCGGAGCCCGCCGTGTTCCACAGCTGCCCCATCTCGATCATGAGGGTGCGTACCCCGGCCTGGCCGAGCCGGAGCGCGGCCACGGCCCCGCCGTAGCCCGAACCGACCACGATGGCGGGCGCGTTGTCGACGGCGGCGGCCTCCTCGGCGGCCTGCGCCGACTGGAGCTGGACCCGGGTGAGACCGGCCGCGGCGGCGGTCTGGAGGGCGATCATGCCCAGAATGTGACGTCTCGTCAGCTGACGCTGCATCAGTTTTGCTGCCATGCGCGCAGCATGTGCGGATTTTCCGGTTCCGCCTAGCCCCGCGACGAAGTTAGTGACAACGCGCCCCGAAAGGGGCGCGGGGAACTGCGCGACAAGCCACGACGCGTCCGCAGCCGAACCTCGACCCGCTCTTCTAGAGCAGCGCCTTCAGCCGCTCCGCGAGGAGATCCCACCGCCACTTCTCCTCGACCCACTGCCGCCCCCGCTCCCCCATCCGCCGCCGCAGCTCCGCGTCCCCCAGCAGCACGACGATCCGTTCGGCGGCCTCCGCCACGACCCCGCCCCGCACCACCCACCCGGTCTCCCCGTCCAGCACCGCGTCCGGCGCGCCGCCGGAGTCCCCGGCCACCACCGGCAGCCCGGTCGCCGAGGCCTCCAGGTACACGATCCCGAGCCCCTCCACGTCCAGCCCGCCCCGCCGGGTCCGGCACGGCATCGCGAACACGTCCCCCGCCCCGAAGTGCGCCGGCAGCTCGGCCCACGGCACGGCCCCGGTGAACCGCACCGACGCCTCGACGCCGGTCTCCCGGGCCAGCCGCCGCAGGTCGCCCTCGTACGGGCCGCCCCCGACGATCAGCAGCACCGCGTCCGGCTCGGCGGCCAGGATCCGCGGCATCGCGCGGATCAGCGTGTCCTGCCCCTTGCGCGGCACCAGCCGCGAGACGCACACCACCACCGGCCGGTCGGTCAGCCCCAGCCGCGCCCGCACCTCGGCACCCCCGGACCCGGGGTGGAAGGTCTTCTCGTCCACGCCCGGCGGCAGCTGCACCATCCGGCCCGCCGCCCGCGCACTGAGCGCGGTCGCGATCCGGGACCGGGTGTACTCGCCCAGGTAGGTGATCGTGTCGGTCGTCTCGCCGATCCGCCCGAGCAGCCGGCGCGCGGCGGGCAGCTGGGCCCAGCCGGCCTCGTGCCCGTGCGTGGTGGCCACCAGCCGCTCGGCACCCGCCCGGCGCAGCGCCGGCGCCATCAGCCCGAGCGGCGCCGCCGCCCCGAACCACACGGACGTGCACCCGTGCTCCCGGAGCAGCCCGGCCGCGGTGCGGGTCGCCCCGGGCGTCGGCAGCAGCATCGTCGTACGATCGCGTACGACGGTGAAGGGCTGCTCCGCGTCGAACGCGGCGGTGGCCAGGGCGCCCTCCCGGCTCCGCTTCCACGTGGACGCGTAGACGACGAGCCGCTCGGGGTCCAGCCGCAGGGCCATGTTGTGCAGGAAGGCCTGGATCCCGCCCGGCCGGGGCGGGAAGTCGTTCGTGACGATGAGGGTCTTGTGCATCGCCGCAGACCTTACCCGCACCGCCCGTCCGGCCGTGCCTCATGGCTCCCGCACAGGCTCGCGGGAGATCATGTGGCCCGACCGGACACGGCACGCCGAAGGACAGGGGCTCAGGTGGACACGACGGGCGTGAAGCGTGCCCTGGCGTCGCTGCTCGGCGTCTGGGGGGTCACCCGGCTGGTGCTGCTGCTCTTCGTCCTCAAGGTGTTCGTCCTGCCCGGCGCGGACGTCACCACCGACGTGTCCGTGATCTACCAGGGCTGGTACGAGGTCCTGCGGCACGGCACGTTCCCGCTGGACGACGTCACCTGGCAGTACCCGCCGGCCGCCGCCCTGGCGATCCTCTCCCCCGGCCTCCTGCCCTTCCTCGCCTACCCGACCGCCTTCTTCGTGCTGGCCCTCCTCGCCGACCTGGTGGTGCTGTCCCTGCTGCTCCACACGGGCCGGCGCCCCGGCCGCACCCTGCGCGGCGCCTGGGTCTGGGTGCTCGGCGTGCCGCTGCTCGGCCCGACCGTGTACGCCCGTTACGACCTGATGGTCACCGCCGTCGCGGTGGCCGCGCTGCTCGCCGGGGCCCGGCATCCCCGGATCATGGGGGCGCTGGCCGGGTTCGGCGCGATGGTCAAGGTGTGGCCGGCGCTGCTCCTGGTGGGTGCGGTACGGCGGCGGGCCTGGGCGTGGGCGGCGCTCACGGCGGGCGCGGTCGGAGCGCTGTTCGCGGTGGCCGTGCCGGGCGCGTTCGCGTTCCTGGCCTTCCAGCGGGACCGGGGCACCGAGGTGGAGTCGCTCGGCGGTCTGGTCCTCCACGTCGCCCGGCACTTCGGCTGGCACGGCGAGGTGCTGCTCCACTACGGCTCGATCGAGTTCCTCGGCCCGCACGTGCGGGCGGTGAGTTCGGCGGCCCTGCTGCTCACCGTGCTCGCCTTCGGCTGGCTGCTGCTGTGGCGGCTGTCGGCGGCCCGTTTCCGCTCCCACACGCTCGCGGACGCGGCGTTCACCGCCGTGCTGATGTTCACGGTCACCAGCCGGGTGATCAGCCCCCAGTACCTGGTGTGGCTGGTGGGCCTGGCCGCCGTCTGCCTGTGCTTCCGGGCCGGCCGGATGACCGTGCCGGCCGTGCTGGTCCTGCTGGCCGCCTTCGTGACGGTCCTGGAGTTCCCGATCGGCTTCTCGCACGTCGTGGTGAGCGACTGGTACGGCGTCACTCTCCTGCTGCTGCGCAACGGCCTGCTGGTCGCGGCGACCGGTACGGCCGCGCGCGTGCTGTGGCGGTCCACCGTCGCCGTGGTGCCGTCCCCGCCGGTGCCCGTCCGGCGGGCCGCCGGGTCGGAGAAGCTCACTCAGTCGCCGAGCTGAGCCGTCAGGTAGGCGCGCCAGCGTTCGGTGAAGGCCGGCAGGGTGGTGCCGAGCTCCGTGCGCAGGGCGTCCTCCACCGCGCCCGTGCGGGCCGGGTGGGCGCCGACGGCCCGGTAGAAGGCGCCCAGCCGCTCCTCGCCCCAGTGGGCGGCGATCATCCGGCAGGCCAGCCAGCCGCCCTCGTAGGCCTGGGCCAGTTGGGTGGGGTCGTCGGTGAAGCCGAACTCCTTGTCCGCCGGGAGGGCCGCCGGTACCTGTCCGGACCGGACGGCGCGGGCGAGTTCCGGGGCGGCCTCGGCGGGGGTGCGGCCGGTGTCGAGGTAGCCGATCCAGTCGGCGTAGCCCTCGGAGAGCCACAGCGGGGTGGCGGGCGTGGTGTGGGCGCGGGTGGCGACGTGGGTGGTCTCGTGGGTGAGGACCACCTGCTTGCCGACCGGGGCGAGGACGGCGTACGCCTCCGGGTTGAGGATCACGCGGTCCGCCGGGGTCCGCCCGGAGCCTCCCACCTCCCCGGTGGTGACGGCGGCGATCCCCCGGTAGTTGGCGGCGGGCGCGCCGAGCAGGCCCGCCATGGCGTTCAGCGACCTCGGCACGAGCAGGACCACCCGCCGGGTCCAGTCCCCGCCCCAGGCCTTGGTGACCTCCGGGACGGCGGTGTCGGCGAGGCGGGCGTAACCGCGCAGCGCGGTCTCGGACTGGCCGACGCCGAGGACCAGGCTGTGGGTGCCCCGGACGGTGCGTACCGTGCCCTGGTCCCACAGTTGCTGGCCGGTCTCCTGGGCGGGCCGGTCACGGGTGACGTACCACCTGCCGTCGGCGGTGCGGTCCAGGGTGAGCGTGCGGGCGGCGGTCACCGGCGCCGCGTCGTAGTCCCGGATCCGGTAGCTGAGCTGGGCGTCGGCGGTGGCCCCGGCGCCGTCCCGGTGCACGGCGGTCACCCGGTAGCTCCACTGCGCGAGCGGTACGGCCCGCAGGTCCGCGTACGAACCGACGGTGCCCGTCTCGCCGTACGCGCGCCGGTCGTGGCCGAGGACGGCGGCCGCGCGCCGGTCCAGGACCCGCTGCACCTGGGCCGTCGCCGTGCCGGCCGACGGCTGTCCGCCACCGCATCCGGCCAGCGGCAGGAGCAGCAGACACAGCCCCACCGCCCCTGAGCGCCCCGCCCGCCAACTGCCAGCCACGTGCCGATCGTACGGGGCGGGGCGCGGAATTCAGGGCCGGGTGACGGAGGACACCGGCATCATCCCGACCGGGTCGTAGCGGACCGGGGCGCCCGGGTAGGGGGCGTGGATGACCTGGCCGTTGCCGACGTACATCGCCACATGGCTGGCGTCGGACCGGTAGACGACCAGGTCACCGGGTTGCGCCTGGGAGAGCGGGACCTGGTGGCCGGCGTAGCGCTGCTCCTGCGAGGTGCGCGGCAGGTGGATGCCGGCGTGCGCGTACGACCACTGCATCAGGCCCGAGCAGTCGAAGCCGGAGGGGCCGCTGGCGCCCCAGACGTAGGGCTTGCCCAGGGCGGAGCGGGCGGCGGCGATCGCGGCGGCCGCGCGGGCGTCGGGAGGGAGCGCGCCGGTCAGGTCGGCCAGGGCGGCGCGGCCATCACCGCGGGAGGCGTGCTCGAAGGCGGCGCGGTCCGCGGTGGGCAGCGCGTTGAGCAGGGTGCGGGCCTGGGCGAGCTTGCGTTCCACGACGGCCTTGTGGGAGGCGACCGCGCGGCGGCTGCGTTCCAGTTCGGCGAGTTTCCCGGCGGCCTCGGCGCGCTCCTGGGCGAGTTCGCGCATCGCCGCCTGGAGTGCGCCGAGCTGCCCGGCCCGGCGGACGTCGATGCGGTCGAGGAGGGACGCCCGGTCGAGGTACTGCTCGGGGTCGTCGGAGAACAGCAGGGCCACGGTGGGGTCGAGGCCCCCGGCGCGGTACTGGGCGCCGGCCAGCGAACCGAGCGCCTCCCGCATGGTGTTGATGCGCTGCTGCTGGCGGGCGATCCGGTCCTGGGAGTCGTTCACCTCCCGGCGCAGCGTGCCGGCCTGTTCGTCGGCCTTGTCGTAGGCCTGGGTCGCCTCCTCGGCCTGCTGGTACAACCGGTCCACCTCGGCCCGGGTGTCGGTGCGCGGGGCGGCGCTCGCGGGTACCGCGCCGAGGGCGGCGGCCGCGGCCGACAGCGCACAGAGGGCGGCACCCGCGCCCCGGTTGAACCCGGACGGTGCGAGACGGCGATGAGACCCCAAGGGAGCCCGCACTCCTTCCGATCGTCGGAGGCCGGCGGTCTTCCCCGGTTCCGGGGGAACGCGCCGGCACTGACGCCCTCCCCCGCCCGGCGGGCGGGGGATTCCGGTCCGCGCCGCTCGGCGGCGCCACCGCGGGTTCCTGCTTCACGGGCCGCGGCCCACCCTTGCGGGTCGGTCTCGCGCAGCCTCCACAGGCCTGACATTCCGCCCGTCCGGCGGTAGGTCCGACGATTTCCGTCTTCGGACGCGGCGATGCTAGCCGCGCCGGGACACCTCGGCCAAAGACCCGCCACGGGGCACGACGAGAAGCCCCGCCTCTGACGCAGGTCAGGGCGGGGCGGGGGTCATATCAGGCTGACAGGATTCGCCCGTTCGGGCGCCACAGCGAGTTGATCTTCGGCCGTACGGGTGGCGCGATGACCGGATGGGGTGGTCAGATCCGGACGCCGAACTCGAAGGTCATGTCGCTCATCGCCTCGTAGCGGACGACGGCACCCGTGTGCGGGGCGTGCAGCACCTGGCCGTTGCCCGCGTACAGGCCGACGTGGTGGTAGTCGCCGAAGAAGATGACCAGGTCGCCGACCTTGAGGTCGCTCGCGCTGTAGATGCGGGTACCGGCGTTGGCCTGCGCCTCGGAGGTGCGCGGGATGGTGACGCCGGCCTGGGCGTAGGCCCAGGAGGTCAGACCCGAGCAGTCGAAGGAGGACGGGCCGGAGGCGCCGTAGACGTAGGGCGAGCCGAGCACGGACTGGGCGGCGGCGAAGGCGGCGGCGGCCCGGCCGGAGGCGGAGCCGGTGTTGCCGAGGTCCACCCGGGCGGTGGCACGGCTGGCGGCCTGGGCCTGCTCCTTGTCGAGCGCGGCCTTCTCCTTGGCCGTCAGCGTGTTGAGCAGCTTCTGCGCGTCGGCGAGCTTGCCCTGGACGGCGGTCTTCTGCTTGGCCAGCTCGGCACGGGTGGCGGAGAGGTCCTTGAGCTTGTCCGAGGCCTCTGCCCGCTCCTGGGCGAGTTCGCGCTGTTTGTCCTGGATCTTCTTCAGGGCCTCGACCTGCTGGCTGCTCAACTGGTCGAGCGTGGAGGCCTTGTCGAGGTAGTCGTCGGGGTTCGACGAGAGGAAGAGCTGGACGGAGGGGTCTATGCCGCCGGAGCGGTACTGCGCGGTGGCCAGCGAACCGAGGCTGTCCCGCAGCTTGTTGAGGTCCTCCTGACCACGAGCCACGTTGTCCTGGATCGTGGAGATCTCCTTCTGCAGCTTCTGCTGCTTGTCCTTGGCGCCGTCCAGCTTCTCGGTGGCCTGCTCGGCCTCCTCGTAGAGCTTGTCGACCTTCGCCTTGACCTCGTCCTTGCTCAGCTTCCCGCTGGGCGCCGCGTTGGCGGCGTTGGCACTGAGGACTACGGCCGCCGCTGCTGCGGTGGTGAGCACGGTCACGCGTGCACGGCTCGGCTGCTTGGGTCGACGATGGGACGCCACGGAGACGGGCTCCTTCGTTTGAGTGATCACCCGTGTGGAGGTTCGAGGCCAGACCTTAGTGACCCTCTTGTGATCAGTTCAAACCCGGGAGCCAAAAATCTGGTCACGCAACGCACTCTTTGCACATAACTAACCTGTCGTGATGCCGGATTGACGCTACGTTGCGTGACTGATCGGTCAATTCGGGCATTGCATATGCGCGTTGCACTTTCAGGACAGTCGCTTCAGAAGCATCGCAGAAGCCACCGGCCGGGCACCCGCCTTCGCGACCCCGTCGGCGACCTCGCGGTCGGTCGAGGCGACGATCACCGGGCGGCCCGGCGGCTCGGCGCGCACCAGCTGGCGGATCAGCTCGTCCGCGGTGACACCGGGCTTCGAGAAGAGCACCCGGACCCCGCGCGGCGGGGCGAGCAGCACCGGCGCGGCCAGTTCCGCGCCGTCGAAGACACAGGTGACCTCGGCGCCGGTCGCCGCGGCGAGCTGGGAGAGCTGGCCGAGCAGCCGCAGCCGCTGCTTCTCCAACGGCATCTGCGGATAACCGGTCTTGGTGACGTTGTAGCCGTCGACGACCAGGTGCGCCTGCGGCAGGGCGAGGAGCTGGTCGAGAATGGCCGGGTCGTGCTCGGACAGGGCGCGCGCCGCGATGTCCTTCGGGGTCATCCGGCCCGGCTCGACCGCGTCCACCGTCTCGGCGGGGCGCACCGACACCGGCGGCAGGGCCAGTTCGCGGCGCAGGCCCTGGGCCGCGTCGAGCACGGTGTCCAGCAGCAGCCGCAGTCTCATGTCCTCGACGCTGCGCCCCTCGCGGGCGGCCCGGCGGCTCGCCTCCAGGGCGGCCTCGACCTCGCCGAGCCGCGCCTTGAGCCGCCGGCTCTCGCTCTCGGCGGCGGACACCTGGCTCTGCCCCTCGGCCCGCACCGTGTCCAGCTCGCCCTGCATCTTGCGCAGCGCGGCCTCACCGCGCCTGACGTCGCTGACGGCCGCGCGCAGCTTGCGGTGAAGCGATTCGGCTTCCTTCTTCGCCGCGTCCAGCTCGGCGCGCAGCCGCTCCGTCTCGCTGCGCGTCAGCTCCCGGGCCCGGTCCAGTTCCTCGCGCAGCCGCTCCAGCTCGGCCCGGCTCTCCTCGCCGGCCCGCTCGGCGTCCGCCCGCTGGGCCTCCTCGCCGGCCGCCGTCACGAGCTTCACCCAGTCGGTGGGGCGCAGTACATAGGCCGCGGCCGCCACGTCGAGCGGGTCCGCGGCCGGGGGCGGCGAGCCGGAGTCCAGGGCGCCGGCCAGTTCCGGCTGGGCCTCTCTCAGCTTCTCCCCGATCCGCTGCCGGAAGAGGGGGTCCGTCTCCAGCGCGGCCGCCATCGCGTTGCCGGCGAACTTGGCCCGGCGATTGGGGGCGAACCGGGCGTACTGCCGCAGCTGCGCGGGCAGTTCGCCGACGGTCAGCCCGCCGAACCCGTCCGAGACGATCTGCACGACCCGCCGTCGCACGCCGTCGGGCAACGGACGGTCAAGCACCTCGGCGGTGCCGTCGCCCGGCCCCCCGCCCGTGGTCTCCACCATCCGTCACACCCCATCACCTGTGCGGTGCCGCTCCCGGTCTCAGGAGCCGGCGCCCGGCCTGTCCACGAGTTCCACCTGGTCCACCGCGTTGCACCAGCGGCAGCGCACCGACTCGATGGTCTCACTGACCACCTCGCGCTCCTCGACACTGGGCTCACCGGCCAGGTCCAGGTGCACGTACTCGACGACCTTCGACGAGCGGGTCACGTCGAAGCGCGTGAGGTTGCCGCAGAGGGTGCAGCGCCACCGCGTGGAGGCGGTCGGCAGGGGAACCGTCATCGTGGCTTGTTCGCTTCCTTCTAGTGTCCGTGACGCGCCGTCCTGACGCGTGTGGCTCGTACCCTACGGCCTGGTGGGCACCCGACGCCGCCCCGTCCACGGCGGCGAGGCGATCTGCGTGGTTGCGTCCCGTTACGCCATGCTCTATGTCCATGATCGGCAACTGGAACACGACGGCCGCCCGGACCCTGCGGGGCCTGCGGGGGACGTCCGCGCCCATGACGTACGCCCTGATCGCCGTGTGCTGCCTGGTCTTCGTCCTCGGGCCCGCCTCCGGCCTCACCCCCTCTTACGGCACCGGGGCGGCCCTGGCGGCGGCGCAGCGGGCGTATTTCCGGGGGTGGGGGGTGGTTCCGGCCGATCTGTTCGACGGGCCGGCCGGCGAGCTGCTCACCCCGGCCACGGCGCTGTTCATCCACGGCAGCTGGGTGCACCTGCTCGGCAACATGCTCTTCCTCTTCGTCTTCGGGGCGATGACCGAGGAACGGATGGGCCGGGTGGAGTTCACCCTCTTCTACCTCGGCTGCGGCTACCTCGCGCTGCTCGGCTACGCGGCGGCCAACGCCACGTCCCAGCAGTCACTGGTGGGGGCGTCCGGGGCGATCTCGGCGGTCCTCGGGGCATTCCTCTACCTGTTCCCCAGCGCCCGTGTGACCAGTCTCCTGCCCTTCCTCTTCTTCCTGCCGCTGCGGTTCCCGGCCTGGGTGGTGCTGCCGTTCTGGGCGGCCCTGCAGTGGCTGGCCCTGGACCGGGCCCCCTCCGGCCCCGGCGTGGCCTACCTCGCCCACCTGATCGGCTTCGGCCTCGGCTTCGGCTACGCCTGGGTGAGATATGGCCGTACGACTAGAGTGAGAGCCGCCCCAGCTCCGGCTCCCGAGGGAGAGAACCAGCCGTGATCACCGCGATCGTCCTCATCAAGACCAGCGTGGACCGGATCCCCGAGATCGCGGAACAGATCGCCGCGCTGGAGAGCGTCAGCGAGGTCTTCTCCGTCACCGGTACGTACGACCTGATCGCCATGGTCCGGGTGCAGCAGCACGAGGACCTGGCCGAGGTCATCCCGGGCCGGATCAGCAGGATCCAGGGCGTGGAGGCCACGGACACGCACGTCGCGTTCCGCACGTACTCCCAGCACGACCTGGAGGCGGCGTTCGCGATCGGCCTGGACAGCTGAGCGCCCCAGAGGGGCGCGGGGAACTGCGCGGCCAGCCCCCACCGGCCCGCAGTGTGGTCCCCAGCGGGTGCGTCGTGGCTGGTCGCGCAGTTCCCCGCGCCCCTTGCGGGGCGCTGATCACACCGCCGGGACGCAGCGGCCCTCTTCCGTGCGGTACGACCACTTCGCGCCGTCGGCGACCAGCTCGCGCACGGCGTTCACGAAGCGCTCCACGTGCTCGTCCGGGGTGCCCGCGCCGAAGCTCACCCGGATCGCGTTCAGCGCCTTCTCCCCCGGTGCCGCCTCCGGCGCCCCGCACTCGCCCTGGGCCTGGGGGTCGGCGCCCAGCAGGGTCCTGACCAGGGGGTGGGCGCAGAAGAGGCCGTCGCGGACGCCGATGCCGTACTCGGCGGAGAGGGCGGCGGCGAAGTGGGAGCTGTTCCAGCCCTCCACCACGAAGCTGATCACGCCGACCCGCGGGGCGTCGTCGCCGAACAGGGAGAGCACCCTGACCTCGGGGATCTCGGCGAGGCCCGCGCGGACCCCGGCGATCAGGTGCTGCTCGCGGGCGACCAGGGCGTCCCAGCCCACCTCGGTCAGCGCCTTGCAGGCGGAGGCGATGGAGTAGGCGCCGATCACGTTGGGCGACCCGGCCTCGTGCCGCGCGGCGTTCTCGTGCCACTCCACGGCCACCGACCCGTCCTCGCGCCGGGTGACCTTGCGGCTGGCGCCGCCGCCCGCGAGGTACGGCTCGGCGGCCCGCAGCCAGTCGGCGCGGCCGGCCAGGACGCCGGAGCCGAAGGGGGCGTACAGCTTGTGCCCGGAGAAGGCGACCCAGTCGACGTCGAGGTCGCGGACGGAGACCGGGTGGTGCGGGGCGAGCTGCGCGGCGTCCAGGACGATCCGGGCGCCGTGCGCGTGGGCGGCGGCGGCCAGCTCGCGCACCGGCCACAGTTCGCCGGTGACGTTGGAGGCGCCGGTGACGCAGACCAGGGCCGGGCCGTGCGGGTCGCGGTCGGCGAGGGCCCGCTCCAGGGTCGCCACGGCCTGCCGCGGGGTGCGGGGGGCGTCGAGGTAGCTGACCCGGGCGTCCTGCCAGGGCAGCAGCGAGGCGTGGTGCTCGGTCTCGAAGACGAAGACCTGGCAGTCGGCGGGGAGGGCGCGGGCCAGGAGGTTCAGGGAGTCCGTGGTCGAGCGGGTGAAGATCAGCTCGTCGTCGGGGCGGCAGTCGAGGAACTCGGCGACGGTCTTCCGGGCGTTCTCGAAGAGCTCCGTGGACAGCTGGGAGAGGTATCCGGCGCCGCGGTGGACGCTGCCGTAGTACGGCGCGTACGCCGCCACGTCGTCCCAGACCCGCTGGAGGGCGGGGGCACTGGCCGCGTAGTCGAGAGCGGCGTAGCCGACCTCCCCGCCGGTGACGAGCGGGACGGTGACGTCCCGGCCCAGAACGGGCAGCGGGGCACAAACGGTACGGGCAAAGGCGGCGGTGGAGACAGACATGGGTGAACTCCCGTGGGCGCGGCTGGACTCCGCCATGCGAGCGGACGCGCTCGAAGCAACGGCGGGAAGGAAAGAGGGGGGTGCGGAGGCGGGGCTCTGCGGCCCTATCGCATTCGCTTGCTCACGGAAGGCTCCTCGACGACCAGGACCCCTGGTGTACGAGGGGTCCGCGCTTGCCGTGGACCTCGCTGCCCACGACCTGGTCCTCACCCGGGGCACCCCGCCACGGACGGAGGGTTGCCGGACAGTCGGCCGGGGCCTCATGACTGTCACTCATGACCTGGGAAGAAACGTAGGTGAACTGATCGCGGACGCGCAACTCCTGTCCGGATGACGAAACAAACCGAGGGCTGCGCACGGCTCCGGCACCGGTGCCGGGCTCCACCGCAGCCCTCTGGTGTGCTACTTGTGGGTCGCTGCTGCCCAGCGTTCCAGGGCTCGCTTGGCCGCGCCCGAGTCGATCGACTCCGCGGCGCGGGTCATGCCCGCCGAGAGCTGCTCGGGCAGCGTTCCTGGGCCCGGGTCCAGCGCCACCAGCGCCGCCGCCGAGTTGAGCAGCACCGCGTCCCGTACCGGGCCCGTCTCCCCGTCCAGGAGCCTGCGGGCGACCTCCGCGTTGTACGACGGGTCGCCGCCCCGCAGCGCCTCCACGGGGACCAGGTCGATCCCGACGTCACGGGGGTCGAAGGTCTCCTCCGTGACCTTGCCGTCGCGGACGGTCCAGACCCGGGACGTGGCGGTCGTCGTCAGTTCGTCGAGGCCGTCGTCGCCGCGGAACACCAGGGAGGAGTTGCCGCGCTCCGCGAAGACGCCCGCGACCACGGGGGCCATGCGGGGGTCCGCGACGCCGACCGCCTGGGCCCGGACCCGCGCCGGGTTGGTCAGCGGGCCGAGGATGTTGAAGACCGTGCGGATGCCCAGCTGGCCGCGCGCGGCGCCCGCGTACCGCAGCGCCGGGTGGAACTTGACGGCGAAGCAGAAGGTGATGCCGGCCTCCTCGGCCACCTCGGCGACCCGCTGCGGGGTCAGGTCGAGGTTGACACCGAGCTTCTCCAGCACGTCCGAGGCCCCGGAGGCGGACGAGGCCGCCCGGTTGCCGTGCTTGACCACCTTCGCACCGGTGCCGGCCACCACCAGGGCGGACATCGTGGAGATGTTCACCGTCTTCGCGCCGTCGCCGCCGGTCCCGACGATGTCGACGGTGCGGCCCGGCACCTCGATGACGTTGGCGTGCTCGTACATCGTGCGGACGAGCCCGTTGATCTCGTCGACCGTCTCGCCCTTGGCCCGCAGGGCGACCACGAAGCCCGCGATCTGGGCGTCGGTGGCCTGGCCGCGCATGATCTGGTCCATCGCCCAGGCCGTCGCGTCGGCGCTCTGGTCCTGGCCGTACAGCAGCGCGTTCAGCACCGCGGGCCAGGAACGGCCCGCCGCGGTGTCGCCTCCAGCGGGGGTCACAGCGCTCATGGGGCCGCTCCTGAGTGTCGTACCGGCGTAAAAACGGTTTCCGGACCCACCCTATCCAGCCCCGGGCACGGCGAAGGGCCCCCGTCCGTACACCGGACGGGGGCCCTTCGACCGAGGCGTGGCGACGCCGTCGATCAGTGGTGGCCGTGGCCGCTCGTGATCTCCTTGTACTCCTCCACGCTCGGCTTCGGGATCTGGTTGTCCTCGCCGTAGTAGGCGTTGCTCAGCTTGGCGCGGAGCTTCTCGGACCCCTTGATCTTGCGCTCGACACCGTTCTCGTCCACCGCCGGGCCGACCTGGGCCGGCTCGTACTGGTGGTGGGCGGTGAGGGTGTGCAGCTGCTCCTGCGAGAGCGGCTCGTGGACCTCGATGAACTCACCGTGCGGGAGCCGCTTGATGATGCCGGTCTCGCGACCGTGCAGCACCTTGTCGCGGTCCCGGCGCTGGAGGCCGAGGCAGATCCGCTTGGTGACGATGAACGCGATCACCGGTCCGGCGAAGAAGAAGATCCGGACGAACCAGGTGACGTCGTTGATCGACAGGTGGAAGTGGGTGGCGATCAGGTCGTTGCCACCACCGATCAGACCGACCATGTACACGGTGACCCAGGCGACACCGAAACCGGTGCGGGTCGGGGCGTTGCGCGGGCGGTCCAGGATGTGGTGCTCGCTCTTGTCCCCGGTGATCCAGGACTCCAGGAACGGGTAGACCGCGATCGCCGCGAGGACCAGGCCGAACAGGACCAGCGGGATGAAGACGCCCAGGACCAGGGTGTGGCCCCAGAGGTTGATCTCCCAGCCGGGCATGTAGCGGATCAGACCCTCGGCGAAGCCCATGTACCAGTCGGGCTGGGCGCCGGTGGACACCTGGTCCGGGCGGTACGGGCCCATGGCCCAGATCGGGTTGATCTGGGTGGTCGCCGCGATGGCCGCGATGACACCGAAGACCAGGAAGAAGAAGCCTCCGGCCTTCGCCATGTAGACCGGCAGCAGCGGCATGCCGACGACGTTCTTCTCGCTCTTTCCGGGACCCGCGAACTGCGTGTGCTTGTGGTAGAAGACCAGGATCAGGTGGCCCACCATCAGGCCGAGCATGATGCCCGGCAGCAGCAGGATGTGGATCGAGTAGAACCGGGCGACGAAGTCGTGGCCGGGGAACTCGCCGCCGAAGAGGAAGAACGAGATGTACGAGCCGACGATCGGCATCGACAGGATCGCGCCCTCGGTGAAGCGGACACCGGTGCCGGAGAGCAGGTCGTCCGGGAGCGAGTAACCGGTGAAGCCGGTGAACATGCCGAGGACGAACAGCAGGAAGCCGAACAGCCAGTTGATCTCACGCGGCTTGCGGAACGCGCCGGTGAAGAACACGCGCATCATGTGCACGAACATGCCGGCGAGGAAGATCAGCGCGGCCCAGTGGTGGATCTGCCGGATGAGCAGACCACCGCGCACGTCGAAGGAGATGTGCAGGGTCGAGTTGAACGCCTCGGACATCAGCTGGCCCTGGAGCGGGACGTAGCTGCCGTGGTACTCCACCTCGTTCATCGACGGGTGGAAGAACAGCGTCAGGTACACACCCGTCAGGATGATGATGATGAAGCTGTACATGCACACTTCGCCCAACATGAACGACCAGTGGTCGGGGAAGATCTTGCGCATGTTGGACTTGGCGAGGGAGTAGATCCCGAGCCGTCCGTCGGCCCAGTCGGCGACGCGCTCGCCGGCCGGTGCCTTCCCGCGGGCGCGGGACTCGGAGTTTTCTGAAGTGCTCATCCGCGCTCCCAGAATGCAGGACCGACGGGCTCCTCGAAGTCGCCGAGCGCCTGGAGGTAGCCCTCCTCGCTCACGCCGATGCGCAGCTGCGGCAGGGCGTGACCGGCCGGGCCGAAGATCACTCGGGCACCGTCGGAGAGGTCGAAGGTGGACTGGTGGCACGGGCAGAGCACGTGGTGGGTCTGCTGCTCGTACAGCGAGATCGGGCAACCGACGTGGGTGCAGATCTTCGAGTAGGCGACGATTCCCTCGTGCGACCACTCGAGCTCGCGCTTGTCCTTGATGTTGTCCGGCTGCAGCCGGACGATCATCAGGGCCGCCTTCGCCATGACGTTCTGGAAGTCCTCCTGGTCCTCCTCGACGCCTTCGGGCTTGGCGAAGGTCAGCGAGCCGACGGCGACGTCGGAGGGGCGCAGCGGCTCGTTGGTGTTCATGTTGACGAGCAGCTTGCCCTTCGACCACGCCGTGTGCCGCAGCGAGGTGCCGGGCAGCGGGCCGAGGTCGCGCAGCAGCACGACACCGGAGAGCGGGACCAGGGTCAGCGCGCCGAACATGGTGTTGCGGATCAGCTTGCGCCGGCCGAGCGCCGACTCCTTGGCGCCCTGCCGGAAGTCCTCGTGGACCTTGGCACGGACCTCGGGAGAGGCCTCGATCGGGTGCCGCTCGTCGGCGACCTCCACGTCGGACATCAGGGTGCGGGCCCAGTGGACCGCGCCCGCGCCGATGCAGAACAGCGCCGTACCGAGGGTCATGCCCAGCGCGAAGTTCAGCGCGCTGATGTGACCGAGCGGGAAGACGAAGATCGACTTGTCGTGCGGGATCGTCACGTACGAGGCGATGAAGCCGACGGTGGCCAGCATCGAGATCGTGAACAGCATGGCCACGACGCGCTCGGACCGCTTGGCGGCCCGCTCGTCGATGTCCTGGATCCGGTGCTCGTGGGGCGGCAGACCCGGGTCCGCGAACGGATCCTTCTCGTCCGCCACGCTCACGGCGCCGTGCGCGTGGTCCTGCTCAGCGGGCAGGTTCTCTTCTGGAATGTCTTGGCTACTCATGACTTCTTGGCCTTTGCGGTCCGAGCGGCGACCCAGACGGCGACCGCGATCAGGGCACCGAGACCGAAGATCCACGCGAACAGACCCTCGCTGACCGGCCCGAGGCCGCCCAGGTTGAGACCGCCGGGGTTCTCCGTGTCAGGGCTGTTGACCGCGTCGATGTACGCGATGATGTCCTTCTTGTTCTTCTCCGTCAGCGTGGTGTCGGGGAAGGACGGCATGTTCTGCGGGCCCGTCTGCATGGCCTCGTAGATGTGCTTCGGGGCTACGCCCTCGAGGTTCGGGGCGAACTTGCCCTTCGTCAGCGCGCCACCCGCGCCCACGAAGTTGTGGCACTGCGCGCAGTTGGTGCGGAAGAGCTCACCACCCTTGGCGATGTCGGCACCGTCCGAGCCGTACTGCTCCGAGGTGGGGACCTCGGGGCCGGCGCCCAGCGAGGCGACGTACGCCGCGAGCTGGTCGATCTGCGCCTGGGTGTAGATGTTCTTCTTCTTGACGACCTGCGGGCCCTGCGAGGTGGCGGCCGGCATGCGGCCGGTGCCGACCTGGAAGTCGACGGCCGCGGCGCCCACGCCCACCAGGCTGGGGCCGTCGGACGATCCCTGACCCTTGGTGCCGTGGCAACTGGCACAGCCGACCGAGTAGAGCTTCTGGCCCTCCTCGATCGTCAGGGACTGGGAGGTCTCGTCGGCCTGAGCCTTGCCCGCGGGCGCGAGAAAGGCGTAGGCCCCCCCAGTGCCCACCAGCGCGAGGAGTAGGACGACGACCGCCGCCAGCGGATGGCGTCGTCGTGCGGAGAGCTTTTTCACGGATTACCCCGGTGTCAGGATCTTCTGCGTCGATGCTTCTGGAATGTGCGCTTCTACGGCGCGTGGAGCCGGCCCCGGCTACTTGATCAGGTAGATCGTGGCGAAGAGGCCGATCCAGACGACATCGACGAAGTGCCAGTAGTAGGACACGACGATGGCCGCGGTCGCCTGCTCGTGCGTGAACCTCTTCGCCGCGTAGGTGCGCCCCAGGACGAACAGGAAGGCGATGAGGCCGCCCGTCACGTGCATGCCGTGGAAGCCGGTGGTCAGGTAGAACACCGAACCGTACGGGTCGGAGGAGAGCGAGATGCCGTCCTCCTTCACCAGGTTCGTGTACTCGTAGATCTGACCGCCGATGAAGATCGCACCCATGATGAAGGTGAGGATGAACCAGCCCCGGAGCTTCTTCACGTCCCCCCGCTCGGCGGCGAACACGCCGAGCTGGCAGGTGAGGGAGGAGAGCACCAGGATCGTGGTGTTGGTCGCCGAGAAGGGGATGTCGAGATGACTCGCCATCTCCTTCCAGTGAGCCTCGCCGGTCACCGATCGCAGGGTGAAGTACATCGCGAAGAGGGCCGCGAAGAACATCAGCTCGGAACTCAGCCAAATGATGGTTCCGACGCTGGTGAGGTTCGGCCGGTTGACCGACGGGTGCGCGTGCCCGGTATCTACTGTCGTTGCTGTCGCCACGACCGACATTATGTCGGTCGCTTATCTCGCGCTCACTCCGGGGGGTGCCGTTCGGAGTGTCCGCCCCGTGTGTACTGCCCGGATGGCCCATCGAAGCGGTGTTCCAACTGGTGTTGGCGGGGAGTTCAGGGGGGTAGCATCCGGCGCATCGGTCCTGTCCGTACGACGCTGACGTCTCGGAGGAACAATGCAGCCGACCGCCACGGTGCTGGTCTACAGCGACGACTCCAACACCCGCGAGCAGGTACGGCTGGCCGCCGGCCGGCGTCCTGCCCCCGACGTGCCGTTCGTCGAGTTCCTGGAGTGCGCGACGCCCCAGGCGGTCGTCGCCGAGCTGGACAGGGGCGGCATCGACGTCTGTGTCCTGGACGGGGAGGCCGTGCCCATGGGGGGCATGGGGGTGTGCCGTCAGATCAAGGACGAGGTCTTCGACTGCCCGCCGGTGCTGCTGCTGATCGGGCGGCCGCAGGACGCGTGGCTGGCCACCTGGAGCCGGGCGGACGCCGCTGTGACGCTGCCGGTGGAGCCGGTGGAGTTCGCGGGGGCGCTGGCGTCCTTGCTGCGGAAGAAGAGGTTGCTGAGCGCCTAGGAGGGGGTGGGGCGCGGTGAGTGCGCGGGTGCGGGCCGGTGGGGGCCGTTCGCGCGCACGCGACGGCAGCCGCATGTCGACTACCGCCCCGCGCCCCTGGGTCGGCTGCCCTGGAGGGCGTTTCACAGGGCTGCCGGCTGGACCCTCGCCGCGTCTGCCGGTGGGGTGGCCGGGGTGGTGTTGACGAGGGCGCTGCCCTTGGTCCAGTCCTTCCAGGGGATGTTCCAGTCGCCGAAGCCGTTGCCGAAGTGCTCCATCTCCTCGCCGTTGGAGTTGACGACCTTCACCAGGTCTCCCGGGCGGACGTTGTCGAAGAACCACTCGGCGTTCGAGGTGCTCATGCCGGTGCAGCCGTGGCTGACGTTCGCGTACCCCTGGGACCCCACCGACCAGGGCGCGGCGTGCACGTACTCGCCCGACCAGGTGACCCGGGTGGCGTAGTAGACCGGGAGGTCGTACGAGTCCGAGGTGCCCTCGGCGATGCCGACGGTGGTGCCGCGCATGCGTACGAAGTACTGCTTCTCCAGGACGACCTTGACGCCGTTGCGGGTCTCGTAGCCCGGTTTGCCGGTGGTGACGGGGATCTGGTCGATCTCCTTGTCGTTCCGGTACACCGTCATCTGGTGGGCGGAGGCGTCCGTGAGGGCGAGGATCTTGTCGCCCGTGGTGAGCTTCAGGGGCTTGGCCGCGCCGCCCCAGAGGCGGTCGCTGATCCGGACGCCGTCCAGGTTGCTGTGCACCTGGATGGTGGCGTGGGCGGGCCAGTAGTCCTTGGGCCGGTAGTGGAGCTCCTTGTCGCTCACCCAGTACCAGGAGCCCTGCACGGCGGGCACGGAGTCGACCCGCAGGGCGCGCTCGACGACGGCGCGCTGGGCCTTGTCCTTCACCGCGTGGTCGAGTTGGGCGGTGACGGGCTGGCCCACGCCGTACTCGCCGTCCTTGGGTCCGAAGGTGACCTTCAGCCGTTGCTGGGTGGCGGGTTTGCTGGTGTCGAAGGTGAGGACCTCGCGGCCGGGCGCGCCGTCCTCGTCCTCGGTGCTGACCTGGACCGTGTAGTGGGCGTTGGCGGCCAGCGGGGAGGTGCTGTGCCAGCGGTGCCCGTCGGCGTCGAGTTCGCCCGCCACATGGCGACCCGTGGCGTCCTGGGCGGTGACGTCCGTGATCCGGTCGTCGTCGCTTTTGGCGACCACCTCGAGGGGCTTGTCGGGGTCGGCCTGCTTCCCCTTCTCGGTGGGGGCGTTGAAGGAGACCTGGTCCGCCGCGTCGTACGGCTTGGCCGACAGCGGGTTGCCGTCCGAGCTGCAGGCGGTGACGCCCGCGCCGAGGGCGGTCACCAGCAGGGCGCAGCCGGCGACGGTACGGGCGCACGGAGAAAGACTCATATGGTCACGCTATGAGATGTTCTCCGGCTCGGCGCGGCAGCTGACCCGTACGGGGGACGGGCGCTGCGCCGAAGGCGGGAGCCGCCGGAAAGAGCGGGAGCCCGGACCCTCCTGACGGAGGATCCGGGCTCCCGGTGCGCTCGGCGCGTGCTTACTGGGTGCGGTTCTCACCGCGGTAGTACTCGAACACCCAGCCGAAGAGGCCGATCATGATGATGGGCGCCGAGAAGTACAGCAGCCACCAGCCGACGGCGACACCGAGGAAGGCCAGCGCGCCACCGACACCGAGGGCGAGGGGCTGCCAGCTGTGCGGGCTGAAGAAGCCCACCTCGCCGGCCTCGTCCGCGACGTCGGCCTCCTTGTTGTCCTGGGCACCGGCGTCCACCCGCGAGGCCGTGAAGCCCAGGTAGAAACCGATCATGATGCACAGGCCGAAGGCCATGAAGAGCGCCGTGGTACCGGCCGCCTCCTTCGACCACACGCCATAGACGATCGCCATGGCGAGGACGAAGACGCTCAGCCACACGAACATGCGGCCCTGGATCTTCACTTGCCGGCCTCCTTGCTGCCCGCGACAGCGGCGGCGGCGTGGCCGTGCTCCAGCTGCTCCAGGGCGGCGATCTCAGGGTGGTGCAGGTCGAACGCCGGGGATTCGCTGCGGATCCGCGGCAGGGTGAGGAAGTTGTGCCGCGGCGGCGGGCAGGAGGTCGCCCACTCCAGCGAACGGCCGTAACCCCACGGGTCGTCGACCTCGACCTTCTTGCCGTACTTGGCCGTCTTCCACACGTTGTAGAGGAACGGCAGGATCGACAGGCCGAGCAGGAAGGAGCTGATCGACGAGATGGTGTTCAGCGTGGTGAAGCCGTCGGCCGCCAGGTAGTCGGCGTACCGGCGCGGCATGCCCTCGGCGCCCAGCCAGTGCTGCACCAGGAAGGTGCCGTGGAAGCCGATGAAGAGCGTCCAGAAGGTGATCTTGCCGAGCCGCTCGTCGAGCATCTTGCCCGTCATCTTCGGCCACCAGAAGTGGAAGCCGGAGAACATCGCGAAGACGACCGTACCGAACACCACGTAGTGGAAGTGGGCCACCACGAAGTACGAGTCGGAGACGTGGAAGTCCATCGGGGGCGAGGCCAGGATGACACCGGTCAGACCACCGAAGGTGAAGGTGATCAGGAAGCCGGTGGCCCAGAGCATCGGTGTCTCGAAGGACAGCGACCCCTTCCACATGGTGCCGATCCAGTTGAAGAACTTCACACCGGTCGGTACCGCGATCAGGAAGGTCATGAAGGAGAAGAACGGCAGCAGCACACCGCCGGTGACGTACATGTGGTGGGCCCACACCGTCACGGACAGACCGGCGATCGCGATGGTGGCCGCGATCAGACCCATGTAGCCGAACATCGGCTTGCGGGAGAAGACCGGGATGACCTCGGAGATGATGCCGAAGAAGGGCAGCGCGATGATGTACACCTCTGGGTGTCCGAAGAACCAGAAGAGGTGTTGCCACAGCAGCGCTCCGCCGTTCGCCGCGTCGAAGACGTGTGCCCCGAATTTCCTGTCCGCCTCCAGCGCGAACAGCGCGGCGGCGAGGACGGGGAAGGCGAGCAGGACCAGGACGGCGGTCAGCAGCACGTTCCACACGAAGATCGGCATGCGGAACATGGTCATGCCCGGCGCACGCATGCAGATGATCGTGGTGATGAAGTTGACCGCGCCGAGGATGGTGCCGAAGCCGGAGAAGGCCAGACCCATGATCCACATGTCGGCGCCGAGGCCCGGCGAGCGGACCGCGTCCGACAGCGGGGAGTAGGCGAACCAGCCGAAGTCGGCCGCGCCCTGCGGGGTGAGGAAGCCACCGACGGCGATCGTCGAGCCGAACAGGTAGAGCCAGTAGGCGAACATGTTCAGCCGCGGGAAGGCGACGTCCGGCGCGCCGATCTGGAGCGGCATGATCCAGTTCGTGAAGCCGGCGAACAGCGGCGTCGCGAACATCAGCAGCATGATCGTGCCGTGCATCGTGAACGCCTGGTTGAACTGCTCGTTCGACATGATCTGCAGACCGGGGCGAGCGAGCTCGGCGCGCATGAGCAGCGCCATCACTCCACCGATCAGGAAGAACGCGAACGACGTGACCAGATACAGCGTTCCGATGGTCTTGTGGTCGGTGGTGGTGAGCCACTTGATGACCACGTTGCCGGGCTGCTTGCGCCTGACCGGCAGCTCATCTGCGTAAGAGCCTTCAGCTGCCGCGGCACCCTGGGGTTCGTTGAGGATGCTCACAGGTTGTTCGTCTCCCGGTTCTTCTCGTGGCTCGTCTGCGCGATGCCGGCGGGAATGTAACCGGTCTGCCCCTTCTTGGCGAGGTCCTTGAGGTGCTGCTGGTACCGCTCGGGGGAGACGACCTTCACGTTGAACAGCATCCGGGAGTGGTCGACGCCGCAGAGCTCGGCGCACTTGCCGAGGAAGGTGCCCTGCTGGTTCGGGGTCACCTGGAACGAGTTGGTGTGGCCCGGGATGACGTCCATCTTCATCAGGAACGGCACCACCCAGAAGGAGTGGATGACGTCACGCGAGGTCAGGACGAAGCGGACGGTCTTGCCCTCGGGGAGCCAGAGCGTCGGACCGGGGTTGCCGGTCTGCGGGTTCCTGGTACCCGGCGTACCGACGTCGTAGACACCGCCGGCGGCGGCCGGGAAGTCCTTCTTGAACCGGTCCGGGATCGCGTCCAGGTTCGCGTCGGTCTTCGCGTCTCCGGTGACACCGTCGACGGGCGTGATGTAGTTGAAGCCCCAGCTCCACTGGAAGCCGACCACGTTGACCGTGACGTCGGGCTTCTTGCTGAGGCTCAGGAGCTTCGTCTCATCGCGCGCGGTGAAGTAGAACAGCACCGAGATGATGATGATCGGGACCACCGTGTACAGGGCCTCGATCGGCATGTTGTACCGGGTCTGGGCCGGAACCTCGATCTTGGTGCGGCTGCGCCGGTGGAAGATGGCGCTCCAGATGATCAGACCCCACACCAGCACGCCGACGGCGAGCGCGGCGGCCCAGGACCCCTGCCACAGGGAGAGGATCCGCGGAGCCTCTTCCGTGGTCGGGGTGGGCATGCCAAGGCGGGGGAAGTCCTTGTATGTGCAACCGGTAGCGGTCGCAAGGACCAGGCCCGCGGTCATTGCCTGCAGCAGCTTCCGCCGCATCGGGCGCCGCGGCGAGCGGTCGGAGCCGTTGGGACTCACGTAGCGCCTTCCCGAGAGTCTCGCCCGCGCGGTTCGGCTGCGGCCTTCTCGCTGGTCGGTCGCCGCCCTGCGTCGGGCAGGGGTTTGGATGTTTATGCGGACCAAACCCTAGCCGACGCCCTTCGGGGGTTCGCGGGGAGGGGGGCATACGCGTCGCCTGTCACTCGGTTGGGGTGGGAATGGGCGCCCAATAGCTCGGGTTGTCGCGGTTTGCGTTGCGGGTGCGGACCCGTGGGGGCTGATCTGCGCAGTTCCTCACGCCCCCTGCGTCAGCAGCCCTGAGGAACGTCTTAACGTTGCCCTGTGTCCTACTTTGACGCCGCGTCCGCCGCTCCTCTCCATCCCGTCGCCCGTCAGGCGCTGTTGGCCGCCCTGGACGACGGGTGGGCCGATCCCTCCCGGCTCTACCGTGAGGGGCGCAAGGCGCGGATGCTGCTGGACGCGGCGCGGGAGGCGGCGGCCGAGGCCGTGGGCTGCCGGCCGGACGAGCTGACGTTCACCTCTTCGGGTACGCGGGCCGTCCATACCGGCATCGCCGGGGCGTTGGCCGGCCGCCGCCGGACGGGACGCCACCTGATCGTGTCAGCCGTCGAACACTCCTCCGTCCTCCATTCGGCCGAGGTGTGGGAGACGGAGGACGGAGCCGTGACCCGGGTGCCGGTGGGGCGGACGGGAGCGGTGGACGCCGGTTCCTACGCGTCCGCGCTGCGCCCGGACACCGCGCTCGCCTGTCTCCAGTCGGCCAACCACGAGGTGGGCACCGTGCAGCCGGTGGCGGAGGTGGCCGAGGTGTGCCGGGCGGCCGGGGTGCCGTTGCTGGTGGACGCGGCGCAGTCGCTGGGGTGGGGGCGGGTGGAGGGTGACTGGTCGCTGCTCGCGGCGAGTGCGCACAAATGGGGCGGGCCGGCCGGGGTGGGGCTGCTCGTCGTACGCAAGGGCGTGCGGTTCGCCGTCCAAGGGGCTGCGGACGAACGGGAGTCGGGGCGGGCGCCCGGCTTCGAGAACCTGCCGGCGATCGTCGCGGCGGCGGCGTCGCTGCGGGCGGTGCGGGCCGAGGCCGCGCAGGAGGCCGTACGGCTGCGGGAACTGACGGCGCGGATCCGGGCGCGGGTGGCGGAGTCGGTGCCGGACGTGGAGGTGGTGGGGGACGCGGAGCGGCGGCTGCCCGGGATCGTCACCTTCTCCTGTCTCTATGTCGACGGCGAGACACTCCTCCACGAGCTGGACCGGGAGGGTTTCTCGGTGTCCTCGGGGTCGTCCTGCACGAGCAGCACCCTGACACCGAGCCATGTCCTCAAGGCGATGGGCGTCCTGAGCGAGGGGAACGTCCGGGTGTCACTGCCGGCGGGTGCGGCGGAGGCGGACGTGGAGCGGTTCCTGGAGGTGCTGCCGGGGGCGGTGGCGGGGGTGCGGGAGAAGCTGGGCGCGCCGACGCCGGCGACGGTCGTGCGGCAGGCGGAGGACGTGCTCGTCGACTCACTCGGCAAGCGCTGCCCGATCCCGGTCATCGAGCTGGCGAAGGTCATCGGGACCGTGCCGGTGGGCGGCCGGGTGCGGGTCCTGTCCGACGACGAGGCGGCACGGCTCGACATCCCGGCGTGGTGCGCGATGCGCGGCCAGGAGTACGTCGGTGCGGAACCGGCGGAGAGAGGAACGGCCTACCTGGTACGCCGGGTGAGCTGAGCGCCGCCGCGTGGGCGCGACCGGCGCCCACGCCGCCGCACCCGCGACTCAGACCAGGTGCCGCCGGACCTCTTCGGCCGCCTCGTCCCCGTACGCCTTGGTGAACCGCTCCATGAAGTGCCCCCGGCGCAGCTGGTACTCCTGCGTGCCCACCGTCTCGATGACGAGCGTCGCCAGCATGCACCCCACCTGCGCCGCCCGCTCCAGCGAGACCCCCCACGCGAGTCCCGACAGGAAGCCCGCGCGGAACGCGTCGCCCACGCCCGTCGGGTCGGCCTTGCGCTCCTCGTCGGGGCAGCCGACCTCGATCGCCTCCTCGCCGACCCGCTCGATCCGCACCCCGCGCGCGCCGAGCGTGGTGATCCGGTGGCCGACCTTCGCGAGGATCTCCTCGTCGCTCCAGCCGGTCTTGGTCTCGATCAGCCCCTTCTCGTACTCGTTGGAGAAGAGGTACGTCGCGCCCTCCAGCAGTATCCGGATCTCGTCGCCGTCCATCCGGGCGATCTGCTGGGAGAAGTCCGCCGCGAACGGGATCGCGCGGGCGCGGCACTCCTCCGTGTGGCGGAGCATCCCCTCGGGGTCGTCCGCGCCGATCAGGACCAGGTCGAGGCCGCCGACCCGGTCGGCGACCGTCTTCAGCTCGATCTGCCGGGCCTCGCTCATCGCGCCCGTGTAGAAGGAGCCGATCTGGTTGTGGTCGGCGTCGGTCGTGCACACGAAACGCGCGGTGTGCAGGGTCTCCGAGATGCGGACGGACTCCGTGTCGACGCCGTGCCGGTCGAGCCAGGCCCGGTAGTCGTCGAAGTCGAAGCCCGCCGCACCGACCAGGATCGGCCGGGTGCCGAGCTGTCCCATGCCGAACGCGATGTTCGCGCCGACACCGCCCCGGCGCACGTCCAGGTTGTCGACCAGGAAGGACAGCGAGACGGTGTGCAACTGGTCCGCGACCAACTGGTCCGCGAAGCGGCCGGGGAAGGTCATGAGGTGGTCGGTGGCGATGGAGCCGGTGACTGCGATGCGCACGGCTGGGACTCTCCTGAGGGGAGGCGTGATTGACAGTTAACGCTACCGGGTCGGCGCGGGCGGCCTGAAGGTGCCAAAACTACCCGATAGTAGATCTTTCTTCGCGGCCTCTGGCGTGCATACGGTGCCGTCATGACGAACCTCAAGGTCCACGCCCCCGCTCCGGCCGACCTCGACGGCGACCTGGCGTCGCTGCGGGGGGACTGCGCCCGGATGGCCCCGCACTGGGTGGTTCCCGATCTTGGCGATGCCCGGCCGGTGCCGCCGTCGCTCATCCACGGGGTGGTCGTGCCGAAGAAGTCCGCCAGGCTGCTGGACGCGATGTCCGAGTACGGCGACTAGGGCTCCGCCGGATTCCGCCCGGCGCGTTCCCAGGGAACCGCGCGCCCCCCTTCCGCGTCCCATCGCCGTCCCCCGTGCAGGGGAGGCGGGATACGACACGGCAAGGAGCGATGCGGTGAAGAGCGAGCGACCCGAGAACGACGAGGACGCGGCCGCGGACGCAGCACCCGAGACACCGGAGCCGAAGGGCACCCCCGGCCCCGCGACGCGCCCCGAGGCCGACCCGAGGACGGAAGCAGCCGCCGCGGAGCCGAAGACGCCCCCCTCCCCCGCCCCGGCTGACGCCGACGAGCCAGAAGCGGCCCCCGCGGCCCGCGCCGAGGACGAAGCGGGCGTCACGTCCCCGGAGACCCCGGAGACCGCCGCCGACCCCGCAGCCGACCCGAACACCGAAGCGGCCGAGGCGGCCCCCGAAGCCGCCTCCGCCCCCGCAGCCCGCGCCGAGGACGAAGCGGGCGTCACATCCCCGGAGCGCGCCACCGACCCCGCAGTCGCCCCGGAGACCGAAGCAACCGCCGCCAGGGGCCCCGAAACCGCCACCCCCGCACCCGCCCCGAAGGCCGGGTCGGCTGGCGCCGGTGAGCCCGGGGCGGCCACCGCCCCCGCAGCCGACCCGGCCCCCGAAGCCGCCTCCGCCCCCGCAGCCCGCGCCGAGGGCGACGCGGGTGTCGTCGCGTCGGCGGAGGGCGGGGGCGGGGCGGGGTCCGGGGTGGAGCTGGTGCCTCGTTTTGAGGGGGACGGGGACGGGCGGCCCGTGCGGCGTCGGTCGGGCGCGCTCGTCGTCGCCTCCGTGGCCGCCGCCGTACTCCTGGTCGGCGGCGGAAGCGCCTACCTCGTGGCGGGCGGCGGCGGCTCCGGCAGCGGAGCGGGGGCCGCCGGCGGCAGCGCTCCCCCGGCGCTCGCCCTGGACGGCTACTCCGCCGGCGGCAACGGCATAGCCCCCGGCGAGCCCAATCCGTACGGCGTCACCTACCGCGCCGGCGGCACCCTCCCCGACGGGCCCGCCTCCGCCGCCGTGTACCAGCCGTCCGGCGAGGTCTCCAAGGACCGGGTGGCCGCGCTGGCGAAGGCGCTCGGCATCACCGGGGCCCCGGTGGCCGAGGGGCAGGTGTGGAAGGTCGGCACCGACAACGACGGCTCCGGCGGGTCCCTCCAGGTGAACAGGGCCGCCCCGGGCCTGTGGACGTACAGCCACTACGCCCCCGGCACCGACGCCTGCACGTCCACCGTGACCTGCGTCAAGGATCCGGCATCACCGGCCGGTGCCCCGGTGGGCCCCGCCGCGGCGGAGAAGGCGGCGGCCCCGGTGCTGAAGGCGCTGGGCGAGGACGCGGCGAAGCTGGACGCGAGCCAGGTGATGGGCGCGCAGCGGGTGGTGCGGGCCGATCCGGTGGTCGGCGGCCTGCCGACGTACGGCTGGACGACCGGGCTGACCGTCGGCAGCCAGGGCGAGCTGGTCGGCGGCAACGGGATGCTGGCGGCGCCGGTCAAGGGCGACACGTACCCGGTGCTGGGCGCGGCCAGGACGCTCGCGCTGCTGAACGCGGCGCCCGGCACCGGGCACCGGATGGGCATCGGCGGCTGCACCCGTTCCGTGCCCCTGAAGGACCGGCTGGAGCAGCCGTGCGACGCGTCGAAGCCGTCCGTCTCCCCGGCGGTGAAGGCGGTGGTCGAGAAGGCGGTGTTCGGGCTGGCGGCGCAGTCGGTGGCCGGCCGGCAGGCGCTGGTGCCCTCCTGGCTGTTCCAGGTGCGCGGCGCGGGGTCGGCGGACCCCTACACGGTCACCTATCCGGCGGTGGACCCCAAGTACCTGGCGTCCGCGGCCACCCCCTCGGCGAGCACCGGCGCCACGCCGAGGGACGTGAAGGTCGACGGCTACACCACGGACGGCCGCGAGCTGGTGGTGGCCTTCACCGGCGGGGTGTGCGCGGACTACAAGGTGACGGCGGACGGGGGCGCGGCTCAGGTCGCGGTGAAGGTCACGGCGACCCCCTGGCCGGACAAGGTCTGCGTGATGATCGCCAAGCAGTACCACCGGGCGGTGCGTCTGGAGGCGCCGCTGGACGGCCGGAAGGTGGTCGGCACGGACGGCAGGGCCGTGCCGAAGGAGCGGCCGACGACGCTGGACCCGCAGCTGGGCTGAGAACGCCCGAAGGCGGCGGCCCCGGAAGGGGGCCGCCGCCTTCGTCCGTCTGCCCGTCGGCTCAGCTGAAGGAGTCGCCGCAGGCGCAGGAGCCCGTCGCGTTCGGGTTGTCGATCGTGAAGCCCTGCTTCTCGATGGTGTCGACGAAGTCGATCGACGCGCCACCCAGGTACGGGGCGCTCATCCGGTCGGTGACGACCTTGACGCCGCCGAAGTCCTTGACGACGTCGCCGTCGAGGGACCGCTCGTCGAAGAAGAGCTGGTAACGCAGGCCGGAGCAGCCACCGGGCTGGACGGCGACACGCAGGGCGAGGTCGTCGCGCCCTTCCTGGTCGAGCAGGGCCTTGACCTTGGCCGCGGCGGCGTCACTCAGGATGATGCCGTCGGTGGCGGTGCTGGTCTCGTCCGATACGGACATCTACATCTCTCCCGGGTTGTACGGAGACTGCTTGCCGACGAGTGCAACCGGCGGGTCCGCTGATTCATTCCGGGCCGGCGTGCGCGTTCTCGCGTTCTCGCTTTTTCTCTACCTCTTCATGCTCGCACATGTGCGGCACCGGGATTGATGTCACATCGACGCTATGGCCATCGTCAAAGTGACGTGAAGCAGTTATGATAGATAACGTCAGAAAGACGAAAAGTAGAAAGGGTGCGTGCCGTGACCACCGCCCAGATCCCGGAGCTCGACGTACAGCCGTCTCCGCTCGCCCTGCTGCTGCTCGGCCGTGAGGCCGACCCGAGGAGTGAGCGGGGTGTCGAGTGTCCCGGCGACCTGCCCTCGCCGTCCGACCCGGACCTGGTCGCCCGCGCCCGCGCGGCCAAGGAGAAGCTCGGCGACAAGGTCTTCGTGCTCGGCCACCACTACCAGCGCGACGAGGTCATCCAGTTCGCCGACGTCACGGGCGACTCCTTCAAGCTGGCCCGGGACGCGGCCGCCCGCCCGGAGGCCGAGTACATCGTGTTCTGCGGTGTGCACTTCATGGCCGAGTCCGCCGACATCCTGACGTCGGACGACCAGAAGGTGGTCCTGCCCGACCTCGCCGCCGGCTGCTCCATGGCCGACATGGCGACCGCCGAGCAGGTCGCCGAGTGCTGGGACGTGCTGACCGAGGCCGGGATCGCCGAGCAGGTGGTCCCCGTGTCGTACATGAACTCCTCCGCGGACATCAAGGCGTTCACGGGCAGGCACGGCGGCACCATCTGCACCTCGTCGAACGCGCAGCGGGCCCTGGAGTGGGCGTTCGAGCAGGGTGAGAAGGTGCTGTTCCTGCCCGACCAGCACCTGGGCCGGAACACGGCGGTGCGGGACATGGGGATGTCCCTTGAGGACTGCGTCGTCTACAACCCGCACAAGCCGAACGGCGGCCTCACCGCCGACCAGCTGCGTGCCGCGAAGATGATCCTGTGGCGCGGCCACTGCTCGGTGCACGGCCGTTTCTCGCTGGACTCGGTCAACGACGTGCGCGAGCGCATCCCGGGTGTCAATGTGCTGGTCCACCCGGAGTGCCGGCACGAGGTGGTCGCCGCCGCCGACCAGGTCGGCTCGACGGAGTACATCATCAAGGCGCTGGAGGCCGCGCCCGCCGGTTCCAAGTGGGCGATCGGCACCGAGCTGAACCTGGTCCGCCGGCTCGCGAACCGTTTCGCCCCGGAGGGCAAGGAGATCGTCTTCCTCGACAAGACGGTCTGCTTCTGCTCGACCATGAACCGCATCGACCTCCCCCACCTCGTGTGGACCCTCGAGTCGCTGGCCGAGGGCAACCTGGTCAACCGGATCGAGGTCGACAAGGAGACGGAGACGTTCGCCAAGCTGGCGCTGGAGCAGATGCTGGCGCTGCCGTAGCCGCCTCCCCGCGGGTCACCCCGAGCCGGACTTCCGCTCGGGGTCCGCGGGATCGAGGCTGAACAGGGTGCCGTCGGGGGTCACGACGGTCAGCGCGCCGCCGTAGAGCAGGACCTGGGGATCGGCGGCGCCGCCCGTCGAGGCGCGTTGCACCCGGGGGTCGGTCTGCCACAGGAGCGCGCCCTTGCGGGTGTCCACGGCGGCCACCCGGCCGCTGGGGCTGGCCAGGTAGAGGGTGCGGGTGCGGGGGTCGTAGGTCGGGGAACCGGAGTTCTCCACGCTGGTGCGGGTGTGCCAGAGTTCTCTGCCGGTCCGCGGGGACACCGCCGTGACCTGGCCGTTCGAGGCCGTGATCCACAGCGTGTCGGAGGCCAGCGTCACCGAGCCCTCGTACGTCCTCGCGAGCTTCGTCGTCGACCGGCCGCCGGTCGTCGGGTCCGTCAGGAGGATCCTGGCGAACGTGGAGTCCTGCAGGGACACCGAGCCGCTCCCGTCGGCGGCCAGGACCAGGGCCGGGTGGCCGTCGAGCAGGCCGAGGAAGCCGCTCTCGAAGGGGACCTGCTGACGCGCCAGGACCGTTCCGTCGGTGCGGTCCAGCTGGAGGATGGTGGCGTACTTCGCGTTCTGGTCCGTGGGGTAGCACTGGGCGTACAGGCCGGTGCCGGGCGACACGAACGTGCAGTAGGTGCGGGCGGGCAGGCTCATGGTCCAGCGCGCCTCGCCCGTGCGGGCGACGCGGGCCGTCACCGTCCGGCCGTCGCTCTCGGCGGTCAGGACCAGGTCGCCCGACATGACCAGGCCGGCGTTGTCGTCGTGGGTCCTGCGGCTCCACAGTTCGTCGCCGCTCGCCGCGTCCAGGGCGACGACGTGGGCCGGGTCGCTCGCGGCGCCCTGCTCGGCGACGGTCTCGTGGACCACGACGACGCCGTCGTAGGCGCCGAGGACCGAGGAGTGGTACTCGGCGTAGTCGGTGCCGGGCGGTGCCAGTGAGGCCCGCCAGGCCGTCCGGCCGGTGCGTCCGTCCAGTCGGACCGGCAGGACCCCGTCGCCCCCGCAGTAGACGGCGTCACCCTGGCCCAGGCACGCGGACTGGCTGTCCGGCGGCGCGCCGTCCAGCGCCCTGACCTCTCCCCGGTCCGCCGGCTTGAACACCGTGGTCCCCCAGGGCCGCCAGCCGGCCGGGGGCGCCGTCCAGCGGGAGGCCGTGGCGGAGCCCGCCGTCCGGGGGGTGTCCGGGAAGCCCGGTCCGAACCGGATGTACCCCAGCAGGCCCAGGGTCAGCACGCCCACCGTGCCGGCCGCCGCCCAGCGGACACGGCGGCCCCGGACCCGGTCCCGGCGGCGGCCGGAGCCGGTGCCGGTCTCCGCTCCGGGCGGCCGGGCCGCGCCGCGCAGGCCCACGGTCCCCGGGTCGTCCGCCGCTGTCCCGGGCACCGCCGGGTCGTCCGCCGCCGGTCCGGGCAGGACGTCCGCCAACTCCTGTGCCAGCTCGTCCAGCCGGGGCCGCCGGGCGGCCTCCTTGTGCAGACAGCGCTCCAGCACCGTACGCAGCGGACCGGCCACGCCGTCGAGCACGGGCTCGTGGTGGACCACCCGGTAGGCGGTCAGATAGGGGCTGTCGGCGTCGAAGGGGCCGTGCCCGGTGACGCAGTACACCAGCAGCGCGCCCAGCGAGAAGACGTCCGAGGCGGGACCGACGGTCCGGGCGTCGGTGAGCTGCTCCGGGGACATGAACGGCGGGGTGCCGATCATCTGGCCGGTCTCGGTGAGGGTCTGGTGGTTCTCGGCGGCACGGGAGATGCCGAAGTCGATGACGCGGGGACCGTCCTGGGCGATCAGCACGTTGGCCGGTTTGAGGTCCCGGTGCACCACCCCGGCCCGGTGGATGTCGCGCAGCGCCTCCACCAGCCCGAGGGCCAGCCGCCGCAGTTCGGCGCCGCGCAGCGGGCCGCTCGCGCGCAGCCGGTCGGCCAGCGAGCGCCCGGCCACGTACTGGGTCGCCATCCAGGGCCGGGCGGCCTCGGGGTCGGCGTCCACGACGGGCGCGGTGAAGGCACCGCTCACCCGGCGGGCTGCCTCGACCTCCTGCCGGAACCGCGAGCGGAAGACGGGGTCCTCGGCGTACTGGGCGTGCACCACCTTGACGGCGACCTCGCGTCCGGAGCGCGACCGCCCCCGGTAGACGGCGCCCATGCCCCCGGACCCGAGCCGGTCGACCAGCTTGTAACCGCCGACGGACCTCGGGTCGTCCTTGCGCAGCGGCACGCTCGAACCCCTCCTCGCCGCATGACCGTTCGAGGCGTCAGCATACGGAACCGGCACCGCACCGGCGGCCGTACCCGGTGGTGTCCCGGGTACGGCCGCCGGTCACGGGACCGTCATACGGCCGCGGGCTCCGGCTCCTCGGCCGCCGGGGCGGACCCCTCGGACGGCAGGCGCTTCTTCGCGGCCCGCTTCCCGGCCCGGCGCTCCTTGCGCAGTTCGAGCATCGCGTACAGCGTCGGCACCAGCAGCAGCGTCAGCAGGGTGGAGGTGATCAGACCGCCGATGACGACCACCGCGAGCGGCTGGGCGATGAAGCCGCCCTCGCCGGTGACCCCGAGGGCCATCGGGAGCAGGGCGAAAATGGTCGCCAGGGCGGTCATCAGGATCGGGCGCAGCCGGTGCCGGCCGCCCTCGACGACGGCCTCGACCACGCCGTACCCCCGTTCGCGGTACTGGTTGATGAGGTCGATCAGCACGATCGCGTTGGTCACCACGATGCCGATCAGCATCAGCATGCCGATCATCGCGGGCACGCCCATCGGGGTGCCGGTGACGACCAGCAGGCCGAGCGCGCCGGTCGCCGCGAACGGGATGGACACCAGCAGGATCAGCGGCTGGACCAGCGAACGGAAGGTCGCGACCAGCAGCATGAAGACGATCGCGATCGCCGCCAGCATCGCCAGACCGAGGTTCTTGAACGCGCTGTCCTGGTCGGAGGTGACGCCGCCGATCGAGGCCGTGGCGCCCGCCGGGAGCTTCAGCACCTTGATCTTCGACTGGAGTTCGGCGCTGACCGCGCCCGTGTTGTCACCGGTCGGCTTGGCGGTGACGGTCGCGGCGCGCCGGCCGTCGATGCGCGTCAGCGACACCGGCCCGGCCACCACCTTCACGGTGGCGATGTCACCGAGCCGTACCGGGCCCAGCCTGAGGGCGCGCAGCTGGGCGAGGGTCTCGGCCGGCTTCGCGGACTTCACGACGACGTCCCGCTCGGTGTCGTCGAGGGTCGCCTTGGCGGCCGTGGTACCCCTGACCGCCTGGGTGACGGCGGCGCCCAGCGTCTGGTCGTCGAAACCGGCCGCGGCCGCCTTGGAGTTCGCCCGCACCGAGATCCGCGGCACGCTCGTGGACAGGTCGCTGGTGACGTCGGTGACGTCGTCCAGCCGGGCGACCGCGCCGCGGACCTGCTCGGAGGCCTTGCGCAGCACGCCCGGGTCGGCCGCCTTCACGACGACGCTCAGGTTCTGGCTGCCGAAGCCGTCACCGGCCGACACCGTGGTCGTACCGACGCCCGGGAGCTTGTGCAGCCCGTCCTCGATGGCCTTCTGCACCCGCTCGTACGACTTCGCGTCGTCCAGCATCACCGAGTACGACGCCTGGTTGGTGTCGGTGCCGCCGCCGAAGGCCGCCATGAAGCCGGACGAGCCCACGGTGACCTGGTAGTCCTTGACGCCGTCGATGGAGGCGAGCAGCTTCTCGACCTTCTTCGCCTGCGCGTCGGTCGTCGCGAGGCCGGTGCCGGGCGCCAGCTCCTGCTTGACGGTGAGGACCTGCTGGTCGCCCTGGTCGAAGAAGTTGGTCTTCAGCAGCCCGGACATGCCGAAGGTGAGGACCAGGACGACCACCGCGACCAGCACGCTGGTGAGGCGACGCCGGGTCGCGAAGCGCAGGACCGGGACGTACGCCCGCTGCAGGCGGCTGTTCGCCTCCTTCTCCTCGGCCTCGCGACGGGCTTGCTCGGCGTCCTCGGGGGTGCCCTTGGGCGCGCGCAGGAACCAGTACGACAGGACGGGCACGACCGTCAGCGACACCACGAGGGACGCCAGCAGCGCCGCCGTCACCGTGATGCTGAACGAGCCGAACAGGGCGCCCACCATGCCGCCGACCAGGCCGATCGGCAGGAAGACGGCGACCGTGGTGAGGGTGGAGGAGGTGACCGCGCCGGCCACCTCGCGGACCGCGCCGAGGATGGCCGCCTGGCGCTCCTCGCCGTAGCCGAGGTGGCGCTTGATGTTCTCCAGGACCACGATCGAGTCGTCGACGACCCGGCCGATGGCGATGGTGAGCGCGCCGAGGGTGAGCATGTTCAGGGACAGGCCCCGGGTCCACAGCACGATCAGCGCGAGGACGACGGAGAGCGGGATGGACACCGCCGTGACGAGGGTCGAGCGGACCGACGCCAGGAAGACCAGGATGACCAGGACCGCAAAGAGCAGCCCGAGTGCGCCCTCGGTGGTGAGGCCCTTGATGGACTTGGAGACCGCGGGGCCCTGGTCGCTGACGACCGTGACGGTGGCGCCGGAGCCGAGGTCCTGACGGAGTTTCGGCAGCTTGTCCTTGACCGCGTTCGAGATGGAGACCGCGCTGCCGTCGTGGTCCATGGTGACGTTCACGGCGAGGCTGGGACGGCCGTCGGTGCGGGTGAGGGAGTCGGCCGGGGCCTCCTGCTCGCGCACCGTGGCCACGTCGCCGAGGCGCACGGGCTTTTTGACGCCCTGCCCGGTGACCGTCAGGTCCTCGATCTGGCGCAGCGAGGTGAGACCGCCGCCGACCTGGACGGTGCGGTTGGCGCCGTCCTCGGTGAAGGAACCGGCCGCGACGGTCGCGCCGGCCGCCTGGAGCGACTGGGCGAGGGCGGCGGGGGTGAGCCCGGCCCGCGCCAGCTTCGCGTCGCTGGGCGTGACGGTGACCTGGACGTCCCGCACGCCGGTGACCTGGACGCGGCCCACCCCGTCGATGTCCTTCAGCTCCGGCACGACCGTCTTGTCGAGCTGGTCGGCGAGCGCCTGCTGGTCCTTGCCTGAGGTGACGGCGAGGACCACGGTCGGCATGTCGTCGGTGGAGCCGGAGACGACCTGCGGGTCGACGGAGTCCGGGAGCCGGGCGCGGTTGACGGCCAGCTGGACGTCGGCCACCAGCTGCTTGGTGTCGCTGCCGTAGTCGAAGGACGCCATGATCACGGCGTTGCCCTCGCTCGCGGTGGAGGTGACGCCGGTGACGCCGTCGACGCCTTCGAGGTTGTTCTCGATCGGCTCGACGACCTGCTTCTCGACGACGTCCGGGGCCGCTCCCTGGTAGGGGGCGATCACGGACACCATGGGCAGGGAGATGGTGGGCAGCAGTTGCTGCTTGATCTGGGGGACCGCGATCGCTCCGAAGACGAGCGCGATCAGTGACATGAGGCCTATCAGGGCCCGCTGCGCGAGGCTGAATCTGGACAGCCAGGACATGGGTCGTGGTCTCTTTCCGATGAGCCGCTGTGAGCGGCGGACAAGCTGCTGTGAGCGTCGAAGGGGGCACCTGTGAGCGCCCACCGCACCACCCTCGCCCATGCGCGGACCCGGTCGTGTAGGCCCAGGGTGCCGTTCCCCGGTCCGACGCCTACTCCGCCCGCAGTACACCCGGGTGGAGATCACTCCATCCTCGGACGGACCAGCCCCGACTCGTACGCGATCACCACGAGCTGTGCCCGGTCCCGCGCGCCCAGCTTGGCCATGGCCCGGTTGACGTGCGTCTTCACGGTCAGCGGGCTGACCTCCAGGCGCTCGGCGATCTCGTCGTTGGAGTGCCCGCCGGCGACCTGGACGAGGACCTCGCGCTCCCGTCCGGTGAGTGCGTCGAGGCGTCGCGCGCGGGCGGGGTCGCGGCCGTCGTCGCCCGCGTCGCCCTGGGCGAGGAAGCGGGCGATCAGGCCCTTGGTGGCCGTCGGGGAGAGCAGCGCCTCGCCGCCGGCGGCGACCCGGATGGCGCTGAGCAGTTCCTCGGGCTCGCTGCCCTTGCCGAGGAACCCGGAGGCGCCCGCGCGCAGCGCCTGCACGACGTAGTCGTCGACCTCGAAGGTGGTCAGGATGACCACCCGGACCTGGGCGAGGGCGGGGTCGGCGCTGATCAGCCGGGTGGCGGCGAGGCCGTCGGTGCCCGGCATCCGGATGTCCATCAGGACGACGTCGGCCTGCCGTTCCCGGGTCAGCAGCACCGCCTCGGCGCCGTCGGAGGCCTCGCCGACCACCTCCATGTCCGGCTCGCAGTCGACGAGGACGCGGAACGCGCTGCGCAGCAGTGCCTGGTCGTCGGCGAGCAGGACACGGATCGTCATACGGAATCCCCCAGAGCGCCGGTACGGCGGTTCGCACGGTCGTTGGTGTCGGCCTTGACCGGCAGGATCGCATGGACGCGGAAACCGCCGCCGTAACGGGGACCGGCGGTGAGGGTGCCGCCCACGGCGGTGACCCGCTCGCGCATGCCGAGCAGGCCGTGGCCGCCGCCGGCCTCGGCGGCCGTCTTCTCGCCGGAGCCGTCGTCCAGGACGGTGACCTCGATCGCCGGGCCGACGCGGACGACGCTGACCTCGGCCTTGGCGTCGGGGCCCGCGTGCTTCCGGACGTTGGTCAGGGCCTCCTGGACGATGCGGTAGGCGGCCAGGTCGACGGCGGCGGGCAGGGTGGTGCCCTGGTCGGCGCGGGCGACCTCGACCTGCAGGCCGGCGTTGCGGAAGGTGTCGGCGAGCTCTTCGAGGACGTGCAGGCCGGGGGCCGGTTCGGTGGGGGCCTCGGGGTCGCCGGACTGGCGCAGCAGGCCGACGGTGGCGCGCAGTTCGTTCAGCGCGGAGCGGCTGGCCTCGCGGACGTGGGCGAGGGCCTCCTTGGCCTGGTCGGGACGCTTGTCCATGACGTGCGCGGCCACCCCCGCCTGCACGTTGACCAGGGCGATGTGGTGGGCGACGACGTCGTGCAGGTCGCGGGCGATCCGCAGGCGCTCCTCGGCGACCCGGCGGCGGGCCTCCTCCTCTCGGGTCCGCTCCGCGCGCTCGGCGCGCTCCCGGATGGCCTGGACGACGGCGCGTCTGCTGCGCACGGCGTCGCCCGCGGTGGCGCCGATGCCGGTCCAGGCGAAGATCGCGAGGTTCTCCTGGGCGTACCACGGGAGGGGACCGGCGGCCATCGCTGCGGTGGTCAGCACGATCATGGTGAGCAGGCCGGCCCGCAGGGTGGTGCGGCGGTCGGTGCGCGCGGCGACCGTGAAGAGGGCGACCACGGCCGCCATCGCGACGGGGGCGCGGGGGTCGCCGGTGACGCACTCGACGACGGAGGCGGCGCCGGTGAAGGCGAGGACCGCCTTCGGGGCGTGCCGGCGCAGCACCAGGGCAGCGGCGGCGAGTGTCATCAGGACGAGGCTGAGCGGGTCGGGGGTGCGGACACCCCACCGCACCCCGTGTGCACCGTGCGGGACGACGAGGGAGCCCGCGACCATGCACACGAGGACGCCCGCGGCGATGGCCGCGTCCAGCGCGAGGGGGTGGGCGTCCGCTCTGCATCGGGCCCGGTCGAAGGTGCTCACGGTCTGAACGGTACGTCGGCTTCCCACACCCCGGAACCGCCCCCCGAACCGAGGGCCGGGTCCCGCCGGACCGGCACGGGGCCGGGTGTCCGTCGGCGTGGGGTCAGCCCGGGATGAGGCCGTCGTCGCGGAGCAGGGCGCGGACCTCGGCCAGGGTGGCGTCCGGGGACGGGAGGATGAGGTCGGAGGGTTCCAGGGCGTCCGCCGGGAGCGGTTCGCCCAGCTCCCGGACCTTGTCGAGGAGGGCGCCCAGGGTGCGGCGGAAGGCTGCCTCGTCGCCGGACTCCGTCTCCGCCAGGAGCTCGTCGTCCAGCCTGTTCAGCTCGGCGAGGTGGCTGTCGGCCAGCCTCACCTGCCCCTCCCCCATGATCCTCACGACCATGTCGGCCATGTCGCCCTCCAGGCGTCGGCTACTGCTTGTCGAAGCGCGGGGTGTCCTGCGGCTGCTGCGACTGCTGCCCCTGACCGGTGCCGCCCTCGATCGCCTGCTGGGGCGACCCTCCGGCGAGCTCGGCCTTCATGCGCTGCAGTTCCAGCTCCACATCCGTACCACCGGAGAGCCGGTCCAGCTCGGCCGCGATGTCGTCCTTGGCCATGCCGGTCGGGTCGTCGAGCGCCCCGGAGGCGAGCAGCTCGTCGATGGCGCCGGCGCGGGCCTGGAGCTGCTGGGTCTTGTCCTCGGCGCGCTGGATGGCCAGGCCGACGTCGCCCATCTCCTCGGAGATCCCGGAGAACGCCTCGCCGATGCGGGTCTGGGCCTGGGCGGCGGTGTAGGTGGCCTTGATGGTCTCCTTCTTCGTGCGGAAGGCGTCCACCTTGGCCTGGAGGCGCTGCGCCGCCAGCGTGAGCTTCTCCTCCTCGCCCTGGAGCGTGGCGTGCTGGGTCTCCAGGTCGGTCACCTGCTGCTGGAGGGCGGCGCGCCGGGACAGCGCCTCGCGGGCGAGGTCCTCACGGCCGAGCGCGAGCGCCTTGCGGCCCTGGTCCTCCAGCTTGGAGGACTGCTGCTGGAGCTGGTTCAGCTGGAGTTCCAGGCGCTTGCGGGAGGTGGCGACGTCGGCCACGCCACGGCGCACCTTCTGGAGCAGTTCGAGCTGCTTCTGGTACGAGTAGTCAAGGGTCTCGCGCGGGTCCTCGGCCCTGTCCAGGGCCTTGTTCGCCTTCGCGCGGAAGATCATCCCCATACGCTTCATGACACCGCTCATGGGCTTCGCGCGCCCCCTTCTGACGGACTCCGGCTCACCGATCCTGCAACAGAACCCACAGTACGGGCCCTGCATCCATTACCGCACTGTTCGGGGACCGATGCGCTCATCCCCAAGGACGACTGCGGCCGGCCCCGCTCCGGCAGAGGTAGTAGGTGCCCCCCGGAGTGAACCGTCTGCAACGTCCCCTCTGTCCCCAATGGAGACGACTGGCGTTGCCGGATCGTTCCCCACCGCACTAGGGCCCACACCCCGGCACCCCGTACCCTTGGGTTTTGTGTTCCGTAGCCGTGCCAAGGACGAGAAGGCCCCCGCCGACAAGGCGCTGACCGACTCCAAGCAGCCCCGTGACCCGCAGGCCCCCAAGGGCAGGCCCACGCCCAAGCGCAGTGAGGCCCAGACCCAGCGCCGCAGCGTGGCCAACACGCCCACGACGCGCAAGGACGCCGCCAGGCGCCAGCGCGACGAGCGGCGCACCGCCATGGAGCGGCAGCGCCAGGCGCTGGCCACCGGTGACGAGCGGTACCTGCCGGCCCGTGACAAGGGCCCGGTCCGCAAGTTCGCCCGTGACTGGGTCGACTCCCGCTTCAACGTGGCGGAGTTCTTCCTGCCGCTGGCCGTGGTCATCCTGGTCATGAGCGTGGTCAACAACACGGCGGTCAAGAACATCGCGCTGCTGCTGTGGCTCGTGGTGATCGTGCTGATCGTGCTCGACGCGGCCGTCAGCGGTCTTCGGCTGCGCAAGCGGCTGGCCGAGCGCTTCCCGGACCAGAACAAGAAGGGCGCCGTCGCCTACGGTCTGATGCGCTCCCTCCAGATGCGCCGGCTCCGGCTGCCCAAGCCGCAGGTCAAGCGCGGAGAGCGGCCCTGAGCGCAGAGCCGTTCTCCGAGGACGCGGCGAAGGCCTGGCTGGGCGGCCTGGGAGCGCTGCGTGACGTCGTACGTCAGGAGCTGGTCGCCCGGCAGCTCGACGAGCAGATAGCCGGACGGTTCCCGGTCGGGCAGCGGCTGCGGGTGCTCGACGTGGGGATGGGGCAGGGCACGCAGGCGCTGCGGCTGGCCCGGGCCGGCCACCAGGTGACCGGCGTGGAGCGGGAACCGACGATGGTCGCGGCCGCGCGGCAGGCCCTGGCCGGTGAGCCGGAGGGGATCCGCGACCGGGTGCGGATCGTCCAGGGGGACGGGCGGGACACGGGTGTCCACTTCCTGCCGGGCAGCTTCGACGTGGTGCTGTGCCACGGGGTGCTGATGTACGTCGAGGAGCCGGACGCGCTGCTGGCCGGTGTCGCGCGGATGCTGGCCCCCGGCGGGCTGCTGTCGCTGCTGGTGCGCAACGCCGACGCGCTCGCCATGCGCCCCGGCCTGAGCGGCGACTGGGCGGGTGCGCTCGGCGCCTTCGACTGCGTCTCGTACCGCAACCGGCTGGGGCTGGAGGTCCGGGCCGACCGGCTGAGCGCGCTGACGGCCGCGCTCGCCGGGATCGGCGCGCCGCTGCACTCCTGGTACGGGGTACGGGTGTTCACGGACACCGTCCCGGACGGCACCGCACTGCCCGACGACGTGGAGACCCTGCTCGCGGCGGAGGAGCGGGCCGGGCGGACGGACCCCTACCGGTCGGTGGCGGCGCTGCTGCACCTGTGCGGAGTGCGCGGCTGACGTACCCGTTCGGGCGAGCACCGCTTGCCCGTTCGGACGAGCAGCGCGAGCCGGGCGCCGGGCGCCGCGGCGAGACTCGGGGCATGGATGTCTCCCCCGCCCGCCGGACCCTCCGTGCGGCCGCCGTGCTGGGCTGCTGCTGCCTCGTTCCCGTCTCCGGGTGCACCGCCTTCGGGCGCGGCGGAACCGAGGAGACCTCGGCCGACCGGGCCGCCCACGCGGCGGCCGTGCCGCTGGCGGCGGCCGACCTGCAGAACCAGTACCAGAAGGTCATCAGGAACGTCCTGCCGTCGGTCGTGCAGATCCAGGCCACCAGCGACCTGGGCTCGGGCGTGGTCTACGACGAGAACGGGCACATCGTCACCAACGCGCACGTCGTCGGGAACGAGAAGAAGTTCAAGGTGACGACCGCCAACAACGAGGAACCGCTCACCGCGACGCTCGTCTACTCCTACCCCGAGCAGGACCTGGCGGTCATCAGGCTCGACAGGGTCCCGAAGGGGCTGCGGGCGGCCTCCTTCGGGGACACCGAGAAGGTCCAGGTCGGGCAGATCACGCTGGCCATGGGCTCACCGCTCGGGCTGTCGTCGAGCGTGACCGAGGGCATCGTCTCGGCGACCGGACGGACCGTCAGCGAGAACCCCTCCGGCGGTCCGGGCGCCACCATCCCCAACATGGTGCAGACCTCGGCCGCCATCAACCCCGGCAACAGCGGCGGCGCTCTGGTCAACCTCGACGGCCAGGTCATCGGCATCCCGACGCTGGCCGCGAGCGATCCCGACCTGGGCGGCAGCACGGCGCCGGGGATCGGGTTCGCCATCCCGGGCTCGATGGTCAAGACGGTCGCCGACCAGATCATCAAGCAGGGCAAGGTCACCGACTCGGGGCGGGCCGCGCTCGGCATCACCGGGCGCACGGTCGTCGACGTGAACTACCAGCCGTCGGGGGTGGCCGTGGTGACGGTGAAGCCGGGGGACGCGGCCGACAGGGCGGGCATCCGGCCCGGGGACATCATCACCAGGGTGGGGGGCGACGACATCACCACGATCACCTCACTGGCCGAATCGCTCGCGTCGGACCGGCCGGGGCAGCGGACGACGGTGACGTTCACCCGGGACGGCGTCCGGCGGACGGTGGAGGTGACACTGGGCGAGCAGTGACGCGGCGACGGTGGGGCGGCCGACCACGGCCGCCCCGACCGGCGTGCACGGACGGGTCCTCAGGCCTCGTCCGCGTGCAGGCTCATCGGGCCGTAGATCTCGGTGGCGTCCTCGTAGAGCCGCACCTGGTCGGCGCCGCCGGCCAGCAGGTCCTTCCACTGTTCGCCGAGCCAGGACTCGGCGTCGCCCTGGGTGGTGAACTCCTCGGGTTCCACCGCGGGCTGGACCTCCGTCCCGTCGGCCTTCTCGAATCGCCATGTCCATGCCGTCATGCAGGCCTCCTTTGATCCAACTGAGGCATCGTATAAGGGCGCCGGGAAAAACTCCGCTGGTTGGGGGGCAGGTACGGGCCCGGCGGGCCGCCGGGGGCGGCGGCTGAGGCGGGAACCGCCGGGGCGGGTGAAAATCAGGGCGTGGAAGTGACTTTGCTCGGTACCGGTGGGCCTGGCGGGCTGCCTCGGCCCGGTTGTCCCTGCGCGGCCTGCGCGTGCGCTGTCGGGGTGGCGGCGCGGGCCGCCACCGCCGTCCTCGTCGACGGGGCGCTGCTGCTCGATCTGACGCCCGGCGCGGCGTTCGCGGCGGCGCGGGCCGGACGGTCCCTCGGGGGCGTGCGCCAGGTGCTGCTCTCGCACCCGCACGACGGGCCCGCCGTGGAGGTGCCCGCCGGGCTGCCGCAGCCGGGCCGGGTGCCGGACGGACGGGAGCTGGCGCTGCTGACGGGGCATCGGGTGCGGGCGGTGGCGATGGACGCGGGCGGCACCGGGTACGCGGTGACCGGGCCCGACGGGCAGCGGCTGCTGTACCTCCCGCCGGGCGGTGCGCCGGCCGGTCTGGAGAACGGCCGCGCCGACGCGTTCGACCTGGTGCTCCTCGACGTCGTGGGGCGGCCGGACGCGCTGGCGAGACTGCGCGCGGTCGGCTCGGTGGGGCCGGCCACGGACGTGGTCGCCGTCCACCTCGACCACGACGTGCCGCCCGGTGCGGAGTCGCGGCGCCGGCTGGCGGCGGCCGGGGCCCGCGCGGTGCCCGACGGCGCGACGCTGACGGTCGGCGGGTACGAGGAGGTGCCCGACGTGCCCCGCCGGACGCTGGTGCTGGGCGGGGCGCGGTCGGGGAAGTCCGTGGAGGCCGAGCGGCGGCTGGAGTCCTTCCCGGACGTGCTCTACGTCGCCACGGGCGGCACCCGCGGCGGGGACACCGAGTGGGCGGCCCGGGTGGCCGCGCACCGGGAGCGGCGGCCGGGGTCGTGGCGTACGACGGAGACGTGCGACCTGGTGCCGTTGCTGGCGCAGGACGGTCCGGCGCTGCTGGTCGACTGTCTGTCGCTGTGGCTGACGGACGCGATGGACTCCGTCGGGGCGTGGGACGACACGGAGTGGGCGTCGGGCGGGGAGAAGGCACTGCGGGAGCGCGTGCTCGGACTGACGGAGGCGGTACGGGCCACCCGGCGGACGGTGGTGGCGGTGTCGAACGAGGTGGGGTCGGGGATCGTGCCGGCCACCGCCTCGGGCAGGCGGTACCGCGACGAACTGGGCCGCCTGAACGCGGCGTTCGCGGCCGAGTGCGAGCAGGTGGTGCTGGTGGTGGCCGGGCAGGCGCTCGTACTGCGGTGAAGAGGGCCGGGGCGGGCGCCTATCCGCCCCGTCCCTTCCGGGCGATGATCCGGTACCCGTTGGAGAACGGCGTCCGGCGCAGCAGCGGGGCCGCGGCGCGGTCGACGGCCAGCGCCAGCGCCACCAGCGGAGCCGTGGCCGGCAGCCACCGCTTCGGCAGCACCCGGCCCAGGGCCAGCGTGAGTGCCGCCGAGAGGTCGCACGGCAGGTGCGGCGCGCTCCTGTCGGTCCTGAGGATCTCGCACCCCTGCGCCTCCAGTTCCGCCCGCAGGTTGGCCGGCGGCACCAGGTGCAGGTGGCGGGGCTGGCCGTACGGGACCCACCACTTGCCGAGGAGCCGGGCGGAGGCGCTGCGCGGGTTCGGGATCTCGATCAGCAGGTGCCCGCCGGGGCGCAGCACCGTCAGGGCGGCCCGGAGTTCGGCCCGCGGGTCGGGGGCGTGCTCCAGGTGCCGGAACATGCTGACGACGTCGTAGCGGCCGCGGAGCCGGGCCAGGAGCGGGGGCGAGGTCAGGTGGCCGCAGTGGCCCTCCTCGACCCGTCCCTCGGCCCGGGCGGTCAGCACCCGCACGGTCGGGTCCAGGCCGTCGAAGGAGGTGTACGGCAGCAGTTCGCGCGCCGTGTCCGGGAAGTGGGCGTGGCCGGTGCCGATGTCCAGCCAGCTCTCCGGCTCGTGCAGCGCCGGCATCGCGCGCACCGCGGCGCGGTGCCGGCGGCGGCCCGCGCGGGTCGCGAGGAAGCGGTCGGTGTAGTCCTCCAGGCGGCCCTCGTAGTGGTCCTGGTGGTAGAGGGCGAAGCCGGCCGCGGACAGCCGGGGGTTCTGGAAGGCGTGGGCGCAGTCCCGGCACTCGTCGACGGTGAACGTGCCGGGCCGGTGGTGCAGGAGGTCGGGCGCGCGCAGCCGGGTGCGCAGGCGTCTGGAACCGCACCAGGGGCAGTCCTCGCGGCGCGGCTCGTGGAACCGGTCGGGGCCCGGGGCGAGTTCGGGCGTGGGTGGCATGGGCGGCTCCCTGTGCTCCCTGAACGCAATCCACTGCAAACCGGAACGTATGGGATACCGATCTTGCCTGCAAAGCCGCCGTGCGGGTGGGGTGCCGATCTGACGCCGAACCGCTGGTTGCGTGCCGGTACTGTTCGGCGAATGAGCTCGCTTAATCTCGACGACTTCACCGATCTGATCGAGCGCCCCGACGGCGGTGTGCGCCGGGACGCCGAGGCACGCCGGGAGCGGCTGGTCGTGCCGCCCGGGTCGCTGGGCCGCCTCGACGACCTGGGCGAGTGGCTGGCCGCCGCCCAGGGCTCGGTTCCGGTACGGCCGGTGGAACGGCCCCGGGTGCTGCTCTTCGCCGGTGACCACGGCGTCGCCGAACTCGGCGTCTCCGCACGGCCGGCGGGCGGCGCGGTGCTGCTGGTACGGGCGATCCTGGAGGGGTCCAGCCCGGTGGCGGTGCTGGCCCGGCGGCTCGGGGTGCCCGTGCGGATCATCGACATGGCCCTGGACTGCGATCCGGACGCGCTGCCGGAGGAGGTCGTGCGCCACCGGGTGCGCCGGGGCAGCGGCCGTATCGACATCGAGGACGCGCTGACCGCCCAGGAGGCCGAGACGGCGTTCCGGGCGGGCGTCGCGCTGGCCGACGAGGAGGCCGACTCGGGGACCGACCTGGTGGTGCTCGGGGACGTCAGCGTCGGCGGCACCACGGCGGCGGCCGTCCTGGTCGCGGCGCTGTGCGGGACGGACGCGTCCGTGGTGACCGGGCGGGGCGGGCTGCCCATCGACGACCTGGCGTGGATGCGCAAGTGCGCGGCGATCCGGGACGCGCTGCGGCGGGCGCGGCCGGTGCTCGGGGACCAGCTTCAGCTGCTGGCGACCGTCGGCGGGGCGGACCTCGCGGCGATGACCGGGTTCCTGTTGCAGGCGGCGGTGCGGAAGCTGCCCGTGGTGCTGGACGGGGTCGTGGTGGCCGCGTGCGCGCTGGTCGCGCAGCGGATCGCGTTCCGGGCGCCGGACTGGTGGCTGGCCGGCCACGACAGCGGGGAGCCCGGTCAGGCGAAGGCGCTGGACCGCATGGCCCTGGAGCCGCTGCTGGCCCAGGGCGTGACGGTGGGCGAGGGAGCGGGAGCCCTGCTGGCCCTGCCCCTGGTCCAGTCGGCCGCCGCCCTGGCCGCGGAACTCCCGGAGAAGCCAGAGAAGCCGGCGGAGCAGGAGAAGCCGGCGGAGCAGGAGAAGCCGGAGGAGTAGCGGCCGGCGGGGACACGGCCGGGACGGCACCGCCGGAAGGCGCCGTTCCGGCTGATCGCCGTTGCGGCGGAGTGGGGGGACGCGACGCCCATATGATCCTGCTCCATGGGAGATGCCCGATTTGCCGTTGAGCAGCGTGACGGACGTGAGAGAGGGCGAGGGGCCGGGGTTTCCCAGCGGGCCGCCGCCTTTGCCGTCTGGTACTTGCGTGCCGTCGCCTTCGTCAACTTCCTCAGCGCGGTGTGGGTGTCGCTGGGACAGGACGTACGGCGGCACAACCAGGAGAACTACTTCACCCCGTACCTCCTGACCGCCGGCTTCGCCTCCGGCGTGTTCACCGCGTTCCTCGCGATCACCATGCGCCGCCGCAAGCGGGCCGCGTGGATCCTCAACCTGGTGCTGAGCGGGCTCTTCCTCGCGCTCCTCGCCTTCGCCATGGCGTTCCCGGAGATCCGCGGGTACGCCCAGAACTGGATCTCGCTCGCGCTGACCGCCGCCTTCGTGGGGGCGCTGCTCGCCGGCCGCCGGGAGTTCTACGCCAAGGGCGACCGGGCCAACCCCCGGCTCGCCGCCACCGTAGCGGTCGGCGGCGGTGTCGTCGCCTCGCTGCTCGCCGCGCTCCTCGTCACCGTCACCGACCAGGCGCCGCACGCCTCCCGTTCGACGTTCGCGGAGCGCTGGCACTACGGCACGCTGCGGCTGGTGTCGGTCGCCGCCGACCCCTCCCGGTTCCCGTACATCGCGCCGCCCAACTGGGTGAACGTCGTCATCAACGTGCTCAGCACGCTCCTCGTCCTCGCCGTCTTCTACGCCGCCTTCCGCTCCCGCCGGGCCGTCGACCCGATCACCGACGACGACGAGAAGCAGCTGCGCGTGCTGCTGGAGCGGCACGGCGAACGGGACTCCCTCGGGTACTTCGCGCTGCGGCGGGAGAAGAGCGTGGTGTGGTCGCCGACCCGGAAGGCGGCGGTGGCCTACCGGGTGGTCGGCGGGGTGAGCCTCGCCTCGGGGGACCCGATCGGGGATCCGGAGGCCTGGCCGGGGGCGATCGCGCCCTGGCTGGCCCAGGCGCGGGCGCACGGGTGGATCCCGGCGGTGATGGGGGCGAGCGAGGAGGCCGGGACCGTGTACGCGCGGCACGGGCTCGACGCGCTGGAGCTCGGGGACGAGGCGATCGTCGAGGTGGCCGAGTTCACGCTGGAGGGACGGGCCATGCGGACCGTCCGGCAGGCCCACAACCGGGTCGGGCGGGCCGGGTACTCGGTGCGCATCAGGCGGCACGAGGACATTCCGGCGGACGAGATGTCGTACCTGGTCCGGCGTGCCGACGACTGGCGGGACGGGGCCACCGAGCGCGGGTTCAGCATGGCGCTGGGGCGGCTCGGGGACTCCCGGGACGGGCAGTGCGTGATGCTGGAGTGCAGGGACGGCGGCGCCGGGGACGGCACGGGTGAGCTGCGGGCCCTGCTGTCGTTCGTGCCGTGGGGGCCCACCGGGCTGTCCCTCGATCTCATGCGGCGGGACCGGGACTCCGACAACGGCCTGGTGGAGTTCATGGTCATCGAACTGCTCCGGCGCGCCGGAGAGATCGGGATCACGCAGGTCTCGCTCAACTTCGCGATGTTCCGGTCGGTCTTCGAACGTGGCGCGCGTCTGGGCGCGGGACCGGTGCTGCGGCTGTGGAGGTCTCTGCTGAGTTTCTTCTCCCGGTGGTGGCAGATCGAGTCCCTGTACCGGGCGAACGCCAAGTACCGGCCCATCTGGGAGCCCCGGTTCCTGCTCTTCGAGAAGAGCGCGGACCTGCCGCGCATCGGCCTCGCGTCGGCGCGCGCGGAGGGGTTCCTGGAGGCCCCGGGACTGCCCGGGTGGGTGCGCCGCAGGCAGCTGGAGACGCAGAGGGACACGCACGGATGAGGACCGCCGCATGACACCGCTCGCCCGCTGGGCCCAGGCCGAGTGGGGGCTGCTGTACGCCACCGTGCGCGGACCGCTGGCGAAGCGGCGGCTGGCGGCGGTGCCGATGACGGTCGCGGCGGTCTGCCTGACCGCGCTGCTGCAGTTCACGCAGAACCAGCCGTGGGGGTACGGCCCCGTGCAGCACGCCGGGGCCGTGCGGGCCGCGGATCCCTGCTGGCTGGCCCTGCTGCGCACCCCCCTCTCCCTGTTCGTGCCGGCGCTCGACCTGCCGGTGTGGGGCGCGCTGGCGCAGGTCCTGGTCGTGTTCGGCATCGCCGAGGTGTGCCTGGGCTGGTGGCGGACCCTGACCATCGCGTACGCGGCGACCCTCGCCGGGACCCTGTACGCCCGGCTCGGCTGCGCACTGGGCCCGCACGGCCCGCTGGGGCTGTCGGCGACGGACGCGCGGGTGGTGGACACCGGCCCGTCGGCCGCCGTCGTGGGGCTCGCGGTCTTCGTGGCCTGGCGGTACGGCGCGTACCTCACCGCGGGCGCGGTGGCCGCGGCGATGGTGGTCGAGGTGGCGCTGAAGGAGAACCTGGCCGGCAAGGAGCACCTGGCGGCCATCGCGGGGGTGGCGGTCCTGTGGGCGGCGGTGCGGGCGGGGCGGCGGTTGCGGCCGCGGTACCGGCGGGGTCACTGGGGACCGGGCAGCCGTACCGGTTCGGGGCGGTCGGGTTTGCCGCCGATCCAGTCCTGAAGGGTGCGGCTGAGCCGGGACCAGCGGCGGTCGTGGTGGTAGGCGCGCAGGCCGGCCCTGGCCCGGGCGCGCGGCCGGTTGCCGTAGCAGCGGCGGGCCCAGGGGGAACCGGGGCGGGCCAGGCGGACCGCGCCGACGAGGGCGACCAGCGGGACGATCACACCGAAGATGGCGACCCGGGTCTTGCCCTTGCTCAGGGCGACGAGCGAGAAGGCGAAGTTCGCCACGACGTTCGCGATGACGGTTCCCCGGTCCTGCAGTTCGCCGGTGGAGATGTCGTTGACGCCGAACGGGGAGAACCCGGCGAGCAGCAGCCCGACCAGCGCGGCGGTGATGACCACGACCTCGACGCTCTTGCGGCCCTCCTCGGTCCAGTAGACGTCGTCGAGGTGGAGGATCAGGGCGAACTCGTCGAGGACCAGCCCGGCACCGATGCCGAAGACGATCGCGGCGGCGGCCGCGCCGAAGCCCTGCCGGCCACCGGCCACCGCCCCGAAACCGCCGATGACGGTGAGGACCACCCCGGGCACCACGTGGTGGATGTGCAGCCCACCCGCCTTCACGTTGCCGAACGGCCCTTTCCCGGCGCGGATGAGCCGGGTGATGACCCGGGTGACGACGAAGGTCAGGACGAAGGCGGTCAGGGCCAGCAGCAGCGGGAGCTTGCCGGGCTCGACGATGTTCCGTTCCAGCCAATGTCCCATGTGCGCACTTTATCCCCGCGAACCGGCCGCGACCGCGGGCCCCGAAGGACCGCCCGGAAGCCCACCAGGCGGAGCGGCTCAGAGCGGACCGGCTCAAAGACGAAACCGCCGCGCACAACCGTGGGCGGCCGGCCCCGGGCAGACGGGAAGCCGCCCGGTGCGGGCACAGGCGGCCGGGAAACCGCTGCGGATGCCTGGGCGGGCGGGGTGGGGGTTCTGACTAGCGGGTAACCTGCGCCGGTGGTCAAGACGCCCTGGCCGGACGGCCTTCGGTTCGCTTTCGGCACGCTCACCGTGTTTCCCGTGCGGGTCAGCCGCTGGGACCGGGAGGCGGCCCGCGGCGGCATGCTGCTCGCTCCGCTGGCGGGCCTCGCCGTGGGGGTCTGCGCGGGCGCGGTCGGCGCGCTGCTGGTGGCGGCGGGGACAGGTGCGCTGCTCGCCGCGGTGGCCGCGGTCGCGGTGCCGGCCGCGCTGACCCGGGGGCTGCACCTGGACGGCCTCGCCGACACCGCGGACGGGCTGGGCAGCGGCAAGCCCGCCGAGGAAGCGCTGCGGATCATGAAGCAGTCGGACATCGGACCGTTCGGGGTGATCACCCTCGTCCTCGTGCTGCTCGCTCAGGTGGCCGCCCTGGCGCAGGCGTTCGGCCACGGATGGGCACGCGGCGCGGTCACCGCGGTGGTGGCCGCGACGGTGGCCCGCCTGGCGCTGACCCTGGGCGCGGTGGCGGGGGTGCCGGCGGCCCGGCCGGAGGGGCTGGGCGCGGCGGTCGCGGGGGTGGTGCCGAAGGCGGCGGCGTCGGTGGTCACCGTCGTGGTGATGGTGGCGGCCGCGGGGGCCGGGGCACTGATCGGCGCGGGCGAGAGCCTGCGGGCACTGCTCGCGGTGGTGGCGGCGGAGGCGGCCACCGACGGGGCGCTGCGCCATTGCCGGCGGCGGTTCGGGGGGATCACGGGGGACGTGTTCGGGGCGCTCGCCGAAGTCGCCGCCACCGTCGCGCTGGTGGTGCTCTCCCTGGGCTGACGGACCGGGAGGTGACCCGGGCGCCACCCTCAGGTGAACACCCGCAGGAATGAGCGAACGCACACACCCGCGTAGTCTCGTCCCGGGTGTTCGCCGACAGGGTGAAGGCCCCGGTCGCAACGCACCCCGGGTCGGTTCCCGGGGTCGCCTCCCGGGCCCGGTCGACCCACACCACTCGGCCACTGCAACTCAACATCGGAAGCGAGATTTCACCACCGTGACTGCTCTCACTCTCAGCACCTCAGCGGCGCCCGGCCTCCGGGCCGACGCGATCGTGATCGGTGTCGCCAAGGGCGCCAAGGGACCGGTCGTAGCACCGGGCGCGGAGGCCGTGGACAAGGCCTACGACGGCAGGCTCGCCGCCGTCCTGGAGACCCTCGGTGCCTCGGGTGCCGAGGGCGAACTGACGAAGCTGCCCGCCCCGGCGGGCTTCAAGGCCCCGCTGGTCGTCGCGGTGGGGCTGGGGGCCGCCCCCGACGCGGACGGGGAGTACGACGCCGAGGCGCTGCGCAGAGCGGCCGGTGTCGCCGGCCGTGCGCTGGCCGGCGCGAAGAAGGCGGCCTTCGCGCTGCCGGTCCAGGACGCCGCGGCCGTCGGCGCGCTCGGGGAGGGCGTGCTGCTCGGCGCGTACTCCTTCGACACGTACAAGGACAACGGCAAGGACGCGAAGGCGCGCAACGGCAAGGCGCCGCTCGCCGAGGCCGTGCTGCTGGGCGGCAAGCCCCGCGACGCGGCCCACAAGGCGGCCGCCGCCCGCGCCGTCGCCGTCTGCGAGGAGCTCAACCGCGCCCGCGACCTCATCAACACCCCGCCGAACGACCTCACGCCGGCCATCTTCGCGGGCATCGCGCAGGACGCGGCCAAGGAGCACGGGCTCAAGATCCAGGTGCTCGACGACAAGGCGCTCACCAAGGGCGGCTACGGCGGCATCCTCGGCGTCGGCAGCGGCTCGGCGGCGACCCCGCGGCTGGTGAAGCTGTCGTACCGCCACCCGGCCGCGGACAAGCACCTCGCGTTCGTCGGCAAGGGCATCACCTACGACTCGGGCGGCATCTCGCTGAAGCCGGCCGGCCACAACGAGACGATGAAGTGCGACATGAGCGGGGCCGCGGCGGTCCTCGCCGCGGTCGTCGCCGCGGCGCGGCTCGGGCTCGAGGTCAACGTGACCGGGTGGCTGGCGCTGGCCGAGAACATGCCCTCGGGCTCCGCGGTGCGCCCCGGTGACGTGCTGCGCATGTACAGCGGCAAGACCGTCGAGGTGCTCAACACGGACGCGGAGGGACGGCTGGTGCTGGCCGACGCGCTGTGGGCGGCGTCGGCGGAGAAGCCGGACGCGATCGTGGACGTGGCGACGCTGACCGGCGCGATGATGCTGGCGCTGGGCAGCCGGACGTTCGGGATCATGGGCAACGACGACGCGTTCCGCACCGCGGTGCACGAGGCGGCGGAGGAGGTCGGCGAGCCGGCCTGGCCGATGCCGCTGCCCGAGCACCTGCGCAAGGGCATGGACTCGGCCACCGCCGACATCGCCAACATGGGGGAGCGGATGGGCGGCGGGCTGGTCGCCGGGCTGTTCCTGCGGGAGTTCGTGGGCGACGGCATCACCTGGGCGCACCTGGACATCGCCGGGCCCGCGTTCAACGAGGGGGGTCCCTTCGGGTACACGCCGAAGGGCGGGACGGGGTCCGCGGTGCGGACGCTGGTGCGGCTGGCGGAGCTGACGGCCGAGGGCGAGCTGGGCTGACGTCGGGATTTGGGGGCGGGGCCTCGCGTGCGGGTAGGGCGAGGTCCCGTCGCCGAACGGCTCGGGAGGTTCGGTCGTGCGGCGGCTGCGGCTGATTCGTGGCTCGTCGCGCAGTTCCGCCCCCAGCCTTCGGCCGGGGGTGCCCCCAGCGCCCCTTCGGGGCGCCGGCCCTCGCGGTGTTATCAGGTGAGCGTGTGGTGTCTCACACTCCAGCCCGGCGTCTCGTTCACCTCCGACAAGTGCGAAGATGGGGCACGGCAGGACAGGGCCCCACCCACAGGGCCGAAGAAGAGCGGCCGGACACCAGCCGCCGCGCGGTCACCGCTGACCGGCGTACGGCGCACATGCATGGAGGACGTGACGTGGCGAACGACGCCAGCACCGTTTTCGACCTAGTGATCCTCGGCGGTGGTAGTGGCGGTTACGCCGCGGCCCTGCGCGGGGCGCAGCTGGGCCTGGACGTCGCCCTGATCGAGAAGGACAAGGTCGGCGGTACCTGCCTGCACCGGGGTTGCATCCCCACCAAGGCCCTGCTGCACGCGGGCGAGATCGCCGACCAGGCCCGCGAGAGCGAGCAGTTCGGTGTCAAGGCCACCTTCGAGGGCATCGACATCGCGGGTGTCCACAAGTACAAGGACGGGGTCATCTCCGGCCTGTACAAGGGTCTGCAGGGTCTGATCGCGTCCCGCAAGGTGACGTACATCGAGGGCGAGGGCCGGCTGTCCTCCCCCACCTCCGTCGACGTGAACGGCCAGCGCGTCCAGGGCCGCCACGTGCTCCTCGCGACCGGCTCCGTGCCGAAGTCGCTGCCGGGCCTGGAGATCGACGGCAACCGCATCATCTCCTCCGACCACGCCCTCGTCCTGGACCGCGTGCCGAAGTCCGCGATCATCCTGGGCGGCGGTGTCATCGGCGTCGAGTTCGCCTCCGCCTGGAAGTCCTTCGGCGCGGACATCACGATCGTCGAGGGCCTCAAGCACCTGGCCCCCCTCGAGGACGAGAACTCCTCCAAGCTTCTTGAGCGCGCCTTCCGCAAGCGCGGCATCAAGTTCAACCTGGGCACCTTCTTCTCGAAGGCCGAGTACACCGCCGACGGTGTCAAGGTCACCCTCGCCGACGGCAAGGAGTTCGAGGCCGAGATCCTGCTGGTCGCGGTCGGCCGTGGTCCGGTCTCCGCCGGTCTCGGCTACGAGGAGCAGGGTGTCGCCATGGACCGCGGTTACGTCCTGGTCGACGAGTACATGCGGACCAACGTTCCGACCATCTCCGCCGTCGGTGACCTGGTCCCGACGCTCCAGCTCGCGCACGTCGGCTTCGCCGAGGGCATCCTGGTGGCGGAGCGGCTGGCCGGTCTCAAGACCGTCCCGATCGACTACGACGGCGTGCCGCGGGTGACGTACTGCCACCCCGAGGTCGCCTCCGTCGGCATCACCGAGGCCAAGGCCAAGGAGATCTACGGCGCGGACAAGGTCGTCGCCCTGAAGTACAACCTGGCGGGCAACGGAAAGAGCAAGATCCTCAACACCTCGGGCGAGATCAAGCTCGTCCAGGTGAAGGACGGTGCCGTGGTCGGCGTCCACATGGTCGGCGACCGCATGGGCGAGCAGGTCGGCGAGGCCCAGCTGATCTACAACTGGGAGGCGCTGCCCGCCGAGGTGGCCCAGCTCATCCACGCCCACCCGACGCAGAACGAGGCGCTCGGCGAGGCCCACCTGGCCCTGGCGGGCAAGCCGCTGCACTCGCACGACTGACCCTCGGTCGGCACAAGCGACGACTCAGACTTCCGCAATTCGTAAGGAGCAACCGAAACCATGGCGGTTTCCGTAACCCTTCCGGCGCTCGGCGAGAGCGTCACCGAGGGCACTGTCACCCGCTGGCTGAAGGCCGAGGGCGAGCGCGTCGAGGCCGACGAGCCGCTGCTCGAGGTGTCGACCGACAAGGTCGACACCGAGATCCCGGCCCCCGCCGCGGGCATCCTGGCCTCCATCAAGGTCGCCGAGGACGAGACCGTCGAGGTGGGCGCCGAGCTGGCGATCATCGACGACGGCACCGGCGCCCCGGCCCCCGCCGCCCCGGCCGCCGAGCCCGCCGCCGCCCCGGCTCCGGCCCCGGCCGAGCCCGCCCAGGCCGCCCCCTCCACCGAGCAGGCCGCCCCGGCTCCGGCCCCGACCGCCGAGGCCGCCACCGGTGCCTCCGGCGCGCAGGGCACCGACGTGGTCCTGCCGGCGCTCGGCGAGTCCGTCACCGAGGGCACCGTCACCCGCTGGCTGAAGGAGGTCGGCGAGGAGGTCGCGGAGGACGAGCCCCTGCTCGAGGTCTCCACCGACAAGGTCGACACCGAGATCCCGGCGCCGGTCGCCGGTGTCCTGCTGGAGATCGTGGTCGGCGAGGACGAGACCGCCGAGGTCGGCGCCAAGCTCGCCGTCATCGGCGCCCCGGGCGCCGCTCCGGCCGCCGCCCCGGCTCCGGCCGCCCCGGCCCCGGCGCCCGCCGCCGCTGCCCCGGCCGCGCCCGCCGCCCCGGCTCCGGCGCCCGCCGCCCCGGCCCCGGCCCCCGCGGCCCCCGCGCCCGCCCCGGCCCCGGCTGCTCCGGCGCCCGCCCCGGCCGCGGCCGCCCCGGCCGCCCCGGCTCCGGCTCCGGTCACCCCGGCCCCGGTCACCCCGGCCGCCGCGCCCACCGCGCCGACCGCCACCCAGGCGACCGACGAGGGCGCCTACGTCACCCCGCTGGTGCGCAAGCTCGCCGCCGAGAACGGTGTCGACCTGGCCGCCGTCAAGGGCACCGGCGTCGGCGGCCGGATCCGCAAGCAGGACGTCATCGCCGCCGCCGAGGCCGCGAAGGCCGCCGCCGCGGCCCCGGCCCCCGCCGCCGCCCCGGCCGCCGCCAAGAAGGCGCCGACGCTCGAGGCCTCCCCGCTGCGCGGACAGACCGTCAAGATGCCCCGCATCCGCAAGGTCATCGGCGACAACATGGTCAAGGCGCTGCACGAGCAGGCGCAGCTGTCCTCGGTCGTCGAGGTCGACGTCACCCGCCTGATGCGCCTGCGCGCCCAGGCCAAGGACTCCTTCGCCGCGCGCGAGGGCGTCAAGCTCTCCCCCATGCCGTTCTTCGTGAAGGCGGCGGCCCAGGCGCTGAAGGCCCACCCGGCCATCAACGCCCGGATCAACGTCGAAGAGGGCACGATCACCTACTTCGACACCGAGAACGTCGGTATCGCGGTGGACTCGGAGAAGGGCCTGATGACCCCGGTCATCAAGCACGCGGGCGACCTCAACATCGCCGGTATCGCCAAGGCCACGGCCGACCTGGCCGGCAAGGTCCGCGCGAACAAGATCACCCCGGACGAGCTGTCCGGCGCGACCTTCACCATCTCCAACACCGGCTCGCGCGGCGCGCTGTTCGACACGATCATCGTGCCGCCGAACCAGGTCGCGATCCTCGGCATCGGTGCGACGGTCAAGCGTCCGGCGGTCATCGAGACGGAGGAGGGCACGGTCATCGGCGTCCGCGACATGACGTACCTGACGCTGTCCTACGACCACCGCCTGGTGGACGGTGCCGACGCGGCCCGTTACCTGACGGCCGTCAAGGCGATCCTGGAGGCCGGCGAGTTCGAGGTCGAGCTCGGTCTGTAAGCCTGCACAGGTCATCCACGGTGCCCCGTCCGGAGTTCCTCCGGGCGGGGCACCGTCGTGTAAGTCTCGTCTCACCTGCGCGAAAGCGCCCCCGAGCGCCTCTCCCGGAAGGCTGTCCGGCCGTATTGTCTAAACGTCAAACGCCCTAAGGAGCTCCCATGACCGCGCCCGTCGTCCACTCGCTGCGCGAACAGATCCGCGAGCACATCGTGGAGGGAATCGTCAGCGGGCGCTGGAAGCCGGGCGAGCGGATCGTGGAGCGACGGATCGCGACCGAGCTGGAGGTCAGCCAGACGCCGGTGCGGGAGGCGCTGCGCGAGCTGGAGTCGCTGCGCCTCATCGAGTCCGCGCCGAACAAGGGCGTGCGGGTGCGGAACCTGACGGCGGCCGACCTGGAGGAGAGCTATCCGGTGCGGGCCGGTCTGGAGGCGATCGCGGCGGAGCTGGCGGCGGAGCGGCTGGCCGGGGACTGCTCGGCCCTCGAACCGCATGTCGCGGCGCTCTACGAGGCCGACCGGAACACCGACGGCACGGGACAGGTGCGCCACACGGTCGGCTTCCACCGCGAGCTGGTCCGGGCGGCCGGCAACTCGGTCCTGCTGCACACCTGGGAGGGCCTGGGCATCGAGGTCTTCACGGCCCTGTCGATCCGCTGGCTGGGGACGGTCCAGCAGTCGTACGCGGAGGAGCACGAGGAGCTGGTCGCCGCGTTCCAGCGCCGGGACCCGCGGATCGCGGAGATCGTGAAGGCCCACGTCCTGGGGTGCGCGCCGAGGCCCTGAGGCCGGCTCCCCCACCCCTCTCCCACACACGAGCGCACCCCCGCTCATACAGCTTCCCACCTGCGGAAACCCGCTCTCCGGGGCGTCACCGGGTGCCAGCGGGCGAGGCACCGCGTGCCGACTTTCTCGGAATCGAGAAGTTTTGCCCCTCAACCCTTTGATCGATCATCGATCAGGGAGTTAGAGTCGCCGACGGACCCGCACCCGGGTCCGTTGCCCTGTCCTGCCAAAGACCAAGGGCACCCGAACCCTTACCGATGAGGGAACCCCCTTCGACTGAGGAAGGCGGCGACATGACCGACCCCCAGGCCATCCAGCCGAGCGCGCTCGACCAGCTCCCCGACCGGGATCCGGAGGAGACCGCCGAATGGCAGGCCTCACTGGACGCCGTGGCCAGGGAGGCCGGGCCGCACCGCGCCGCGTACCTGATGCGCCGCACGCTGGAGCGCGCCGAGGCGGACGGCATCGCGCTGCCGAAGCTGCTGGAGACGGACTACGTCAACACCATCCCCACCGCCGCCGAGACGGCCGTCCCCGGTGACGAGGAGATGGAGCGGAAGATCACCGCGTGGAACCGCTGGAACGCGGCCGCGATGGTCACCCGGGGCAGCAAGCACGGCGTCGGCGGCCACATCGCCACCTTCGCCTCCGCGGCCTGGCTCTACGAGACCGGCTTCAACCACTTCTTCAAGGGCAAGGAGGGGGACGGCAGCGGTGACCAGCTCTACATCCAGGGCCACGCCTCCCCCGGCATCTACGCCCGCGCCTTCCTCGACGGCCGCCTGACCGAGGCGCACCTGGACAACTTCCGCCAGGAGGCCGGCGGCAACGGCCTCCCGTCGTACCCGCACCCTCGCCGCCTGCCCTGGCTGTGGGAGTTCCCGACCGTGAGCATGGGCCTCGGCCCGCTCTCGGCGATCTACCAGGCCCGCTTCAACCGCTACCTGACCGCCCGCGGCATCAAGGACGTCTCGGCGTCCCACGTCTGGGCGTTCCTCGGCGACGGCGAGATGGACGAGCCGGAGTCGACGGCGGCCCTCGCACTCGCCTCCCGCGAGGGCCTGGACAACCTCACCTTCGTCATCAACTGCAACCTGCAGCGCCTCGACGGCCCGGTGCGCGCCAACTTCAAGATCGTGCAGGAGCTGGAGGCCCAGTTCCGCGGCGCCGGCTGGAACGTCGTCAAGACGCTCTGGGGCACCGCCTGGGACGAGCTGTTCCAGCTCGACACCACCGGTGCGCTGGTACGACGGCTGCGCGAGGTACCGGACGCGCAGGTGCAGACGTACCAGACCCGCGACGCCGCCTACATCCGCGCCGACTTCTTCGGCAAGGACCCCGCGCTCGCCGAGATGGCGAAGCTGCTGAGCGACGACAAGATCCTGGAGTGCTTCCACCTCTCCCGCGGTGGTCACGAGGCGCGCAAGGTGTACGCCGCGTACAAGGCCGCCGTCGAGTTCAAGGGCGCGCCGACCGTGATCCTGGCCCAGACGGTCAAGGGCCACACCCTCGGCGAGGGCTTCGCGTCGAAGAACGCCAACCACCAGATGAAGAAGCTGACGGTGGACGAGTTCAAGACGATGCGGGAGCTGCTGGAGCTGCCGATCCCGGACAGCGCCTTCACCGACGGGGTCGTGCCCTACGGCCACCCGGGCGCCGACTCCCCCGAGGTCCGCTACCTCCAGGAGCGCCGCGCGGCCCTCGGCGGTCCCGCCCCGGCCCGCCGGACCCACGCCCTGGCGCCGCTGCCGGCCCCCGCGGACAAGGCCTTCGCCTCCTTCGACAAGGGCTCGGGGTCGCAGAACGTGGCGACCACGATGGCCTTCGTCCGGCTCGTCAAGGACCTGGTCCGGGACAAGGAGACCGGGAAGCGCTGGGTGCCGATCGTCCCCGACGAGGCCCGCACCTTCGGCATGGAGAGCCTCTTCCCGTCCCTCGGGATCTACTCCCCCAAGGGCCAGACGTACGAGCCGGTCGACCGTGACCAGCTGATGTACTACAAGGAGGCCAAGAACGGCCAGATCCTCAACGAGGGGATCACCGAGGCCGGTTCGATGGCCGACTTCATCGCCGCGTCCACCGCGTACGCGACGCACGGCGAGGCGATGATCCCGTTCTACATCTTCTACTCGATGTTCGGCTGGCAGCGCACGGCCGACCAGATGTGGCAGCTCGGCGACCAGCTCGGCCGCGGCTTCCTCGTCGGCGCGACCGCCGGCCGTACCACCCTGACGGGCGAGGGTCTCCAGCACGCCGACGGCCACTCCCCCGTGATCGCCGCGACCAACCCGGCCGCGCTCTCGTACGACCCGGCCTTCGCCTACGAGATCGCGACGATCGTCAAGGACGGTCTGCGCCGGATGTACGGCGAGGCGCTGCCCGGCGAGGACCCGAACGTCTTCTACTACCTGACCGTCTACAACGAGCCGCTCCCGCAGCCCGCGAAGCCGGCCGGGCCCGGGATCGACGAGGGCATCGTCAAGGGCCTGTACCGCTTCAACACGGCGGAGTCCGCCGGGCTGTCGCTGCCGGCGAACGCCCCTCGTCTCCAGCTGCTCGGTTCCGGTACGGCGATCCACTGGGCGCTGAAGGCGCAGCGGCTGCTGGCCGAGGAGTGGGGGGTGGCGGCCGACGTGTGGTCCGCGACGTCCTGGACGGAGCTGCGGCGCGACGCGATGGAGGCGGACGCGGCCCTGCTGCGCGGGGAGGAGCGCGTGCCGTACGTCCGCCGGGCCCTGCAGGGCGCCGACGGGCCGGTCCTCGCGGTCTCCGACTACATGCGTCAGGTCCCGGACCAGATCGCGCAGTGGGTCGAGCAGGACTGGTCCTCGCTCGGTGCCGACGGCTTCGGCCTCTCCGACACCCGCGACGCGGCCCGCCGTCACTTCGGCGTCGACGCGGAGTCGGTGGTCGTCGCGGCCCTGGCCCAGCTGGCGAAGCGCGGCGAGGTCAAGGCGACGGCGGTGAAGGAAGCCCGCGAGAAGTACGGGCTGTAGCCAACCCAGGCCCCAAAGCCGAGCGCCGTCGCAGCGAACCTTTCCGCCGCGACGGCGCTCACCCCTCTCCGCCGCTCACCTCTCTCCGGCCGCAACGGCGCTCCGCCACCACGGCGGCTGCCGGCGGTGCCGGGCCGGCCGTGGCGGTGGGTTCGGCACCGCCGGACCGGCTCGTCCCGGCTGAGCGCCACCGCGGCGGAACAGGACCGGACCCGGCGGAACAGGACCACCGGACGGCACTCACCCCTCTCCGCCGCTCACCCCTCTCCGCCGCAACGGCGCTCCGCCACCACGACGGCTGCCGGCGGTGCCGGGCCGGCGGACGCCGGTGAACACCTTTCCGTGGGGGAACGGGACCGGCGGACGTCGGTCAGTGCGTTGCCGCTGCGGCGGGATGTCGGAGGTCCCGGCATCATGTGACGCATGCGTGCCGCTCGGCTCATCAAGATGGTGCTTCTGCTGCAGGCTCGGGCCGGTATGACGGCCGGCGAGCTGGCCGCCGAGCTGGAGGTGTCCGAGCGGACCGTGATGCGGGACGCGCAGGCGCTGTCGGAGGCGGGCGTGCCGGTGTACGCGGACCGGGGACGGGCGGGCGGGTACCGGCTGGTCGGCGGCTACCGGACCCGGCTGACGGGGCTCGGCCGCAGCGAGGCCGAGGCGTTGTTCCTGAGCGGCGTGCCCGGCGCGCTGCGGGAGATGGGTCTGGAGGACGCCGCGAGTGCCGCCCGGCTGAAGGTGTCCGCCGCGCTGCTGCCCTCCCTGCGCGACACGTCCCGTACCGTCGCGCAGCGGTTCCACCTGGACGCGCCCAACTGGTTCGCCGAGCCGAAGACCCCGGAGCTGCTGCCCGTCGTCGCCGACGCGGTGTGGGACGACCGGCGGGTGGTGGCGCACTACCGGCGCGGGGAGTCGGAGGTGCGGCGCAGGCTGGAGCCGTACGGGCTGGTGCTGAAGGCGGGGGTCTGGTACCTGTGCGCGCGGGTCGCGGACACCGACTCCCACCGGGTCTACCGGATCGACCGGTTCACCTCGGTCGAGGCCGGCGAGGAGCGGTTCGAGCGGGACGAGGAGTTCGACCTGCCGGGGTTCTGGGAGCAGCGGGCCGAGCAGTTCGCCCGGTCGATCCTGCGCGCCGAGGTGGTGGTGCGGCTGTCGGCCGTCGGCCTGCGGAGGCTGCCGTACGCCGTCGACCCGGCCACCGCCCGGCAGGCGGTCGCGGGTGCCGGCGCCCCCGACGCCCGGGGGTGGGTGACGGTGACGCTTCCGGTGGAGAGCGAGGATGTCGCGCACGGCCAGCTGACCGCGCTGGGACCGGAGGTGGAGGTGCTCGCGCCACAGCGGCTGCGGGCACGGTTCGCGGCGGACGCGGCCCGGCTGGCGGAGCTCTACGCGCGCCCGGGCGACGCCGGATAACAATCCGCACCACTCCGCGTGCGCCCCCGGCGCCCAGGCACGATGCTGGACGCGTGATGGACGAGACGGAGTTCTGGGAGCTGATCGACGCGACCCGCGAGGCCGCCGAGGGCGACCCGGAGGACCAGGCGGACCTGCTCGTGGAACGGCTGCTCCAGCTGGAACCCGACCTGGTGCTGGACTTCGCCCGTCACTTCGAGGCGCGCTACAACCGCGCCTACAGCTGGGACCTGTGGGGAGCGGCCTGGGTGCTGCTCGACGGGGCCAGCGACGACGCGTTCGACTTCTTCCGGTGCTGGCTGATCGCCCAGGGCCGGGAGGTCTTCGAGGGCGCCCTGCACGACCCGGACGCCCTCGCGGAGTTGCTGGACGACTTCGACGAGGAGGTCGACGGCGACGGCGAGGAGCTGGGGTACGCGGCGGACGAGGCGTACGAGCAGCTCACCGGGACGGTGGCGCCGGACCTGGGCATCGCCCCCGCGCCCTCCGAACCGGAGGGCACGCCGGTCGACCTGGAGAACGAGCGGGCGCTCGCCGAGCGGTTCCCGCGGCTGTGGGACCGCTTCAAGGAGTGAGCGTCAGGCCGCGGCACGGCGCCGGGTCACGTCGGCCGGGATGTACGCCTGGGTCTGGTCCGCCCTGACCGCGTGGTGCAGGGGTGCCGCGTTGGCCTGGTCGAGGGCGGACGCGGTGACGGCGGCCGGGCCGAGGACGACCGTGGCGACCGCGCAGACCACGGCCCAGGGCCCCCGGGACGCCCTGACCCACCCGGTCTTCTCCGGCTGCTCCGCGTGTTCGGCACGGGCTTCGGTACGACTGCTGTTCATGATCCCCGCCTCCGGTCGGCTGCTGATGTCCACGACGGTAGGACGCGCGGATCTGAGCAGCCTGCGTGCCGCCTATGGCGTCCCTGTGGACGCTCCGGCGGGGGTCGGCAGGGGCGGCCGCGACCGCGTCACCGAGGGCGTCGGCGTCGCACCGGGCGTACGCGTCGGCGTCGCACCGGGCGTCCGCGTCGGCGCCCCCGTGGCCGCCGGGATTCTGCCCTGGAGCCGGGCCGCGGCCGTCCTGATCTCGGGGAGGCGGGCGGTGAGGGCGGCGCCGGGGCAGCTGGTGCGGTAGCCGTCCTGGTGGCCGGCCACGACGGGCAGCGTGACGGCCGTGCCCTTCTCGTAGCGGCTGAGTCCGTTGCTGGAGACCAGGCGGGTCGCGCCACGCGGGTCGACGTCGGCCAGGCCCAGTTTCCAGGCGGCGAGCGCGGCGATCGCGTCGGTCATGGCGCGCGGCACGGGCACCCCGGCGGTGAAGGTGCCGAGCGCCGCGATGCCGGCGGTGCGGTGGTTGAAGCCCTGGGTGTGGGCGCCGGTGACGGCCCGGTCGACGCCGCCGGCGCGGCCCTCGTAGATGGTGCCGCAGCGGTCGACGAGGAAGTTGTAGCCGATGTCGTCCCAGTCGCGGTCGCCGGTCTGGCCGGTGTAGAGGCGCCGGATGATCTCGGGTGCCTGGGCGCAGGAGTAGCCGTTGGGCGAGTCGGTGTGGTGCACGAAGACGGCGACGACCCGGTCGTCGTAGCGCGGCGGTGGCTGGGTGCGTCGGACGGTGGCGTCCAGCCAGACCTCGCGCGGCACGATGCGGGGTCTGGGCGCCCGGTGGTGAGTGGCGGGGCCGGCGGGCTCGGGTGCGGCCAGGCGCATCGGGACGGGGTGGTCGGCGCCCTGAGGGCACAGCGCCAGCGCGAGGGCGGCGGCGAGGCCCGGCAGGCAGCCGAGCAGCGTCAGGGCGGTGGCTCTGGTGCGCCGCCCTGCTCGGGGGAAGACACGCATGGCCCCCACTCTCGGCGCGGCCGGAGCCGCCCGCGATGTGTGCTGTGCCACCTGGTGGAACCATCGTCCCGGTCCGGGGCGTTTCAGGGGGTACACGCACGCGTGGCCGGTTGTCGCGGTTCCCGCGTGCGTGAACTGATCACTGGACCTGTCCCGAGCGTATTCAAGGGCACCGAGAGAAAGGCGGCTCCGTGGACCTGCTCGACCTGGTGCTCGTACTGGTGGTCCTCGTGTACGCGGCGGCCGGCTACCGGCGCGGGCTGGTGGCCGGCTGTGTGTCGCTGGCCGGGTTCGTGGGCGGCGCGGTGGTCGGCGTGTGGGTGCTGCCCTGGGTGATGGAACTGGTCGCCCGCGGGACGGCCACGGCGACGGTGGTCGCGGTGCTCACGGTGCTGGTGCCCGCGGTGGTGGGGCACGAGCTGGCGGGACGGCTGGCGCTGCGGCTGCGCCGGGAGCTGGACCAGGGTCCGCTGCGGGTGGCGGACGGGCTGGGCGGGGCGGTCGCCAACTCGGTGGCGGTGCTGATCGTGGCGTGGGTGGCGGCGAGCGTCCTGGGCGCGTCCTCGTCGCCCGCGGTGACGACGGCGATCCGGGACTCCCGGGTGCTCGGCGCGGTGCAGCACACCATGCCGGACACCACGCCGGCCTGGTTCTCGCGGGCCACCTCGGCGCTCACCGAGGCGGGTTTCCCGCAGGTCTTCAACCCGTTCGAGAACGAGTCGACGGCCCAGGTCGCCAAGCCCTCCGGCGACAACGTGACGGTGGCGGCCACGGAGGCGGCGAAGCGCAGCACGGTCAAGATCGAGGGGTCCTCCGGCACCCAGGGCCGCGAGGGCAGCGGCTTCGTGTTCGCGCCGGAACACGTGATGACCAACGCGCACGTGGTGGCCGGCATCGACAACCCGAGCGTGCGGATCGGCGGGGTCGGGGCGTCGTACGACGCGCAGGTCGTGCTCTTCGACCCGGACCGGGACGTGGCGGTGCTGTACGTGCCGCAGCTGCGGGCGCCGGTCCTGAGGTTCGACACCTCGGCGTCGCGCGGGAGGTCGGCGGTGGTGGCCGGCTATCCGCAGGACGGCGACCTGAACCTCCAGGCGGCCACGGTGGCGAACAAGGTGCAGGCCACCGGGCAGAACATCTACAACGACGCCACGGTGACCCGGGAGATCTACTCGATCCGCTCCACGGTCCGCCCCGGCAACTCCGGCGGCCCGCTGCTGACCACCGGCGGCAGGGTGTACGGCGTGGTGTTCGCCCGTTCCACGTCGGACGGCGAGACGGGGTACGTGCTGACGGCCGACGAGGTGGCCGCGGACGCCGCGCGCGGGGCGCGGGCCACCTCGGCGGTGGACACCGGCGAGCTGATCACGCCCTGACCGTCACAGCGGCCGGCCCATGATCACGTCGTCGACGTACTCGCCGTCCAGGAGGAACTCCCCCGGCAGCACGCCCTCGACGGCGAAACCCTCGGAGGCGTAGAGCCGGCGCGCGGGGGTGTTGTGCCCGAGGACGCCGAGCCTGATCCGGCGGGCACCGCGGCGGCGGGCCTCGTCCATGGCGGCCCGCAGCAGCGCCCGGGCGACGCCCCGTCCGCGGGCGTCCTCGGCGACCGCGAGGCCCTGGATCTGCCGGACGTGCGCGTTGGCGGCGAGCCGGTAGGCGCGGCCGAGCCGGATGTAGCCGACGATCCGCCGGTCGAGTTCGGCGACCAGGGTGTCCTCGGGGGCGTGCCGCTCACCGAAGAAGGGCTCGTACGGCGGCTGGGGCCGGGGCAGTACGGCGTGCCGGTACGACCAGGTGGCGCGGTCGAGGGCGGAGAGCTCCTCGTCGTCGTCGGGCAGGGCGGTGCGTATGTACGGCTCTGGCATGCGGTCACCCTAAGTCGGCCGGTACCGGTGCCCCCACGCGTTTTCCGGTCCCCGTGCAGGCATGCTTGGGTGCCATGGAACGCTCTCGTATCGCGGTGGCCGGTGCGTCCGGTCTCATCGGCAGTGCCCTGGTGCGGTCCCTGCGGGCGGACGGGCACGAGGTGGTCCGGCTCGTGCGGCGGGCCGCGCACGGCCCCGACGAGGTCTGCTGGGACCCGGGCGGGCAGTACGTGGACACGGCCGGGCTGGCCGGCTGCGCCGCGGTGGTGAACCTCGCCGGGGCCGGGATCGGCGACCGGCGCTGGACGGCCGCCTACAAGCGGGAGATCCGGGACAGCCGGGTGCTCGGCACGGCGGCGCTCGCGCGGGCGGTGGCGGAGCTGGCGGAGCCGCCGCGGGTGTTCGTCAGCGGCAGCGCGGTGGGCATCTACGGCGACACCGGCGACCGGGCCGTGACCGAGAACGCTCCGCCCGGGGACGGTTTCCTGCCGTCGCTGTGCGTGGAGTGGGAGGCGGCGGCGGATCCGGCGCGGCAGGCGGGGGTGCGGACCGTGTTCACCCGTACCGGCCTCGTGGTGGCCCGGGGCGGCGGGGCGTGGGGGCGGCTGTTCCCGCTGTTCAAGGCGGGCCTGGGTGGCCGGCTGGGCGACGGGCGCCAATACTGGTCGTACATCGCGTTGCACGACGAGGTGGCCGCGATCCGCTTCCTGATGGAGACCGAGGGTCTTTCCGGCCCGTTCAACCTCACCGCGCCCCACCCCCTGACGAACCGTGAGATCACCGCGGCGATGGCCCGGGTGCTGAACCGCCCGGCCCTCTTCCCGGTGCCCGCGGCGGCCCTGCGGGCCGCCCTCGGTGAGCTGGCCGGCGACGTGCTCGGAAGCCAACGGGTGGTGCCGGAGCGGCTGCTGGAGTCAGGGTTCACGTTCGCGTTCCCCGGCATCGAGGACGCGATCCGCGCGGCGTGACGGCCCCTGTGACCGCATGCGACCGCCGTGCGACCGTGCCCTGTTCATGCGCGACTGCCCTTGACCGGTCAGCGCCCTAACCTCGACCCGAACTCGGGTATCCCCGGAGCGGGTTGGGGGCATCACGTCTCCACCGGACGCGCAATCGAGGAGGGGCCTCGTGCATGAGCCCGCGTACCAGGCGGACGTCGTCGTCGTGGGGGCCGGTGTCGCCGGACTCTCCGCGGCCCATCGGCTGAACAGCGCAGGAGTGACGACCGCGGTCCTGGAGGCCGCTCCTTATGTCGGCGGGCGGATGTCGACCGAGAAGGTCGACGGCTTCCGGCTCGACCGGATCGGCCAGCTCCTGTCCACGTCCTACCCGGAACTACGGCTCACCCCGGGACTGGACGCCCTGGTTCTGCGCCGGTTCGCGCCCGGCGTGCTGCTGCATCGCGACGGGCGCAGGCACCGGGCGGGCGCTCCGGCGGGCGGGGGCAGCGCAAGGGGCGCACTGCACGCCGTGCGCGCCCTGGCAAGCGCCCCCAGGGGCGGCTCGGCCGTGTCGCCGGTGCGGGCCCACGCCCCCATGGGCGGCGCGGTCGACCAGGCACGGCTCGGCGCGGCCCTGGGCCGGCTCGCCGGGACGCCGGTGGAGCGCATCCTCGCCCGGCCCGAGCGCACCGCCGCGCGCGCCCTCACGGAGCGCGGGGTGTCCGCCCGCACGATCGACGGTTTCCTGCGTCCGCTGCTGGCGGCCCTGCTGTGCGATCCCGAGCTGACGACGTCCAGCCGCTGCGCGGACCTGGCGCTGCGCTCCTTCGCGAGCGGGCGGCTGTGCCTGCCGGAGGGCGGCGCGGACGTCCTCCCGGACCTGCTCGCCCGGGCCCTTCCGCCGGGCACCGTGCACACCGGGGTCCGGGTCACCTCGGTGTCGACGACCTCCGTGCGGACGGCGGAGCACGGGGAGATCCGCTGCCGGGCGGTGCTGCTGGCGACCGACGCGCGCGCGGCCGCCGAGCTGCTGCCGGGCCTGCGGGTGCCGGACTTCCACGAGGTGACGGTGGTCCACCACACGACCGACGAGCCGGCGAGCCTGACCACCGGGGCGTCGCTCCTCCTCGACGCCGACCGGAGCGGCCCGGTCTCGCACACCGCTGTCGTCAGCAACGTCGACCCGAGCCGGGCGCCCCAGGGCCGCGCGCTGATCTCCTCCACGGTCCTCGGCACCCCGCCCGCCGACGTCGACACGGCGGTGCGCATGCACCTGGCGCGGCTGTACGGCACGTCGACGCGCCGCTGGGAGACCCTCGCGGTCCACCACACCCCCGAGGCGCTGCCCGCCATGCGCCCACCGCACGACCTGCGCCGCCCGGTCCGGCTCCTGGCCGGCCTCTACGCCTGCGGCGACCACCGCGACACCAGCACGGTCCAGGGAGCCCTCCACTCGGCCCACCGCGCGACAGCGGCGATCCTGGCGGACCTGGGCGCATCGGGTTCCCTGAACCAGGCGGAACCCATGCAACGCCGCGCCGCTTAACGCGCCCCTCAGGGGCGCGGGGCTGCATTCGATATGCGGCTCCGCCGCGGAGCGCGACCAGCCACGACGGCGCAGCACCAAGCGGACAGACCGCCACCCGCAACGGCGAGTGCCGACGCCCGGCCCGGCACCGCCGAAGCCCGCCGTCGTGGCTGATCACCGCCACGGCGGACAAGGGTGCCCGGCGCAGCGACCGTGCGGCACCGGTGGAGCGCGCCCCTCAGGGGGCGCGGGGCTGCATTCGGTATGCGGCTCCGCCGCGGAGCGCGACCAGCCACGACGGCGCGGCACCAAGCGGACAGACCGCCACCCGCAACGGCGAGTGCCGAAGCCCGGCCCGGCACCGCCGAAGCCCGCCGTCGTGGCTGATCACCCCTGCGGCGGACAAGGGTGCCCGGCGCTTTACCGGTACGTCAGTTCAGCGCCGCCACCTTCTCGCGGTACCCCTTCACCGGCGCCGCGTCCTTGTAGGGCTCCAGTCGGCGCTCGAAGTCCCTGACGTACTCCGCCGCCCGTACCGAGCGCATCTCCGCCGCCGCGCCCGCCGCCTCCGCCCCGAGCGCGCAGGCCTGGTCCAGTTCGCCGAGCCCGAGGCGGGCGGTGGCGAGGACGACCCGGCAGAACAGGCGGCTGCGCGCATAGGAGGGCGCACGGAGCTGCAGCGAGCGCTCCGCGTGCTGCGCGGCCGCCCGGAACTGCTGGAGGTCCCGGTGGCAGTGCCCGAACTCGTCGGCGAGCTGGGCCTCGTCGAAGAAGCGCGCCCAGTGGGGCACGTCGTCGCCGGGCCGGGCCGTCTCCAGGGCGCGTTCCGCGCGGACCAGTGCGCCGGTGCACGCCCGTACCTCGCCGAGCACGCCGTGCGCCCGGGCCTCCGCCGCGTGCAGCAGGGCCTGGACCACCGGCGGGGCGTTCGTGCCGACCCCCTGCTGGGCGACGCGGGCCAGCTGCACCGCCTCCCTGCCGTGTCCCAGGTAGACCGCCTGGCGGCTCATGGTGACGAGGACGTAGGAGCCGTACGCCCGGTCCCCCGCCGCCTGGGCGAGCCGCAGCGACTGGACGAAGTAGCGCTGGGCGAGACCGTGCGCCGCGATGTCGTACGACGTCCACCCCGCGAGCCGGGTCAGGTCGGCCGCCGCGCCGAACAGCCTGCGGCCGGTCTGTTCGCCGTACGTGCCGCGCAGCATCGGCTCGCACTCGTGCTCCAGATACCGCACCAGCGCCTGCCGGGCGTGCCCGCCGCCGTACGCGTCGTCGAGCGTGCGGAACAGTTCGGCGACCGAGCGGAGCGCGGCGATGTCGCCGGCGGTGACCTTCTGGCCGGGTCCGCGCTCGGTCCCCCCGCGTGGCCGCAGCGGCAGGGCCTGCACCTGCTTGGGCGCCGCGGGGCGGGCCTGCGCGGGCACCCGGGCCGCCGTCGCCGGGGCCGGCTCACCGCGGGCCACGCGGTCGTCGGCCCGGCCGATCAGCCAGTCCCGGCTCGGGACCACGAGCCCGGCCGGGGTGAACGCGATCTTGCGGAGTTCGGCGTGGCTGCCGGAGTCCTTGCGCCACAGCCCGCTGACGATGTCGACGGCCTCCTCGGGGGTGGCCGCGAACTCCAGTCCGGCGTACACCGGGGCGCAGGCGTCGAGGCCCAGGTCCTGGGCGGTGAGCCGGCGGCCGAGGCGCCGGGTGAAGACCTCGGCGATCAGGGCGGGGGTGGTGCCACGGGGCTGCTGGCCGCGCAGCCAGCGGGTGACCGATGTCTTGTCGTATCTGAGATCCAGTCCGTGTTCGAGGCCGAGCTGGTCGACGCGACGGGCCAGACCGGCATTGGAGAACCCCGCTTCTGCGATGAGCGCGGCGAGCTGGCGGTTGGGGGTGCGCTGCGCGGGTCGGTCCGTCATCTGGGGTGCGGTCTCCTGCCTTCTGGCTCAGCTCGGTGGCTTGTGCCCGGATTGCCGGTGAGCAGCCCTTTTGGCGCTCATGGACGGCGCGAATGTAGCGGAGAGTGAGCACCTGATCGCACACTTCGACATTCATTCATCCGATCGTGTGAGGATTGACCCCAGGGCTGACGCGCGACCGGCGGACGTACAGTGGCTTGGGCGCGTTATGTGCCTGACACACCCGTCGCCAAGGGAGGCGCTTGCCGTGAGTGAGTTGCGGTTCGTCCGTATGGGGTTCGGCGCGGACGCGGTCGAGTACCAGGAGGCGTGGGACGAGCAGCGCCGGGTGCACGCGGCACGGTTCGCCGACGAGGCCCCCGACACGGTGCTGCTGCTCGAACACCCCCCGGTGTACACGGCCGGCCGCCGCACGGCGGACAACGAGCGCCCCCTCGACGGCACCCCGGTCATCGACGTGGACCGCGGCGGCAAGATCACCTGGCACGGCCCCGGCCAGCTGGTGGGCTACCCGATCCAGAAGCTGCCGCGCCCGGTGGACGTGGTCGCCCACGTCCGGCGGCTGGAGGAGGCGCTGATCCGGGTCTGCGCCGAGTTCGGCCTGGAGACCACGCGGGTGGAGGGGCGCAGCGGGGTGTGGGTGCTCGGGGACCCGGTGGAGCAGCGGCCGGCGCTCGGCGGCCTCTCCCTGGACTTCGACCCGCGGCTGCACGACGAGGAGTTCGACCCGCGCCTGAACGGCCCCGAGTACGCGCCCTCGAACGCGGGCCAGCGCCGCGAGGACCGCAAGATCGCGGCGATCGGCATCCGGGTCGCCAAGGGCGTCACGATGCACGGCTTCGCCCTGAACGTGAACCCGGACAACAAGTGGTTCGACCGGATCATCCCGTGCGGCATCCGGGACGCCGGCGTCGCCTCCCTGGCGGGCGAACTGGGCCGGGACGTGACGATCGAGGAGGTGCTGCCCGTGGTGGAGCGGCACCTCAGGGACGTCCTGGAGAACGCCGAACTCGCGCCGAGGGTGATCGAGAAGACACCGGCGGCCTGACTCCGGCCGCCAGGCATTCGAATCCACGGGCGTACGCTGGAGCACGCCGAAGAATCAACGCTAGGGAGCCGGTCGTGTCCGCAGTCGCACCCGACGGACGCAAGATGCTGCGCCTGGAGGTCCGCAACAGCCAGACCCCCATCGAGCGCAAGCCCGAGTGGATCAAGACCCGGGCGAAAATGGGCCCCGAGTACACGAAGATGCAGAACCTCGTGAAGAGCGAGGGCCTGCACACGGTCTGCCAGGAAGCCGGCTGCCCGAACATCTACGAGTGCTGGGAGGACCGCGAGGCGACCTTCCTCATCGGCGGCGACCAGTGCACCCGGCGTTGCGACTTCTGCCAGATCGACACCGGCAAGCCCGAGGCGCTGGACCGCGACGAGCCGCGCCGCGTGGGCGAGTCCGTGGTCACCATGGACCTGAACTACGCCACCATCACCGGTGTCGCCCGCGACGACCTGGCGGACGGCGGGGCCTGGCTGTACGCCGAGACGGTCCGGCAGATCCACGAGCAGACGGCCGGGCGCGAGGGCGGCCGCACCAAGGTCGAGCTGCTGGCCCCCGACTTCAACGCGGTCCCCGAGCAGCTGGCCGAGGTCTTCGCGTCCCGCCCCGAGGTCTTCGCGCACAACGTCGAGACGGTGCCCCGGATCTTCAAGCGGATCCGCCCCGGCTTCCGCTACGAGCGGTCGCTGAAGGTCATCACCGAGGCCCGCGACGTCGGCCTGGTCACCAAGTCCAACCTCATCCTCGGCATGGGCGAGACCCGCGAGGAGGTCAGCGACGCGCTGCGCCGGCTGCACGAGGCGGGCTGCGAACTGGTCACCATCACCCAGTACCTGCGCCCGAGCGTCCGGCACCACCCCGTCGAGCGCTGGGTGAAGCCGCAGGAGTTCGTGGAGCTGAAGGAGGAGGCCGAGCAGATCGGCTTCTCCGGCGTGATGTCCGGGCCGCTGGTCCGCTCCTCCTACCGGGCCGGGCGCCTCTACCAGATGGCCGTCGAGAAGCGGGGCGCGTTCGTCGCCGCACAGGCGGTCTGACACTGCCCGCCGTCCGGGTTGTGTGAATTCACGCACAAGGAGCTACTGGTCAGTAATGACCGAATGGACGCGGTCCTGGCCGTCCTCGCTGATGAGGGCGTACGCCGGGGCCGCGTCGGCGTTCCCGGGGCGCGCATCAAGGCTTCATGGCTGTTTGACCGGTCGGTCACGCCCTGGTAACACCGAACAGTGACGCTGGTATCACAGCACGTACCCACTCCGAGGGGGACCTCCACCATGCAGGCCGCGCCCGTTCGCGCCACCGCCATCCCGTCCTTCACCGACGCGCTGCGCGCCGTCGAGTCGCTGCTGCTGAGCAGCGGCCAGCGCACCGCGCGCCGCAACGCGTGGACCTCCGTGCTCGAGGACCGCCGTCGCGCCAAGGACCGGGTCGAGGCGCAGCTCTTCCTGGAGCAGGCCGCCGGCCGCTCCTGACCCCCGTCCCGCGGGCCTTCCGGGACACTGCCGTCGTAGCCGCTCCCGGAGCCACGTAGACTTCGGGGCATGGCGAGGAAGGAACCCGCAGCGGACGCTGCGAATGCCGGGCGACTGAAGCAGATCGCCCTTACGTACAAGATGACCCGCAAGGCCGACAAGACGATCGGTCTTGTGCTCGCGGGTGTCGGTCTCGGCACGCTCGCGGTCTTCCTCGTGATCGGCTTCTTGATCGGCCACCCCGTCTACCTGGGCATCCTGGGCCTGTTGCTCGGCTTCCTCGCGACGGCGATCGTGTTCGGCCGCCGGGCCGAGCGGGCGGCCTTCGGCCAGATGGAGGGCCAGCCGGGTGCCGCGGCCGCCGTTCTGGACAACATCGGGCGGGGCTGGACGACCACGCCGGCCGTCGCGATGAACCGCAGCCAGGACGTCGTGCACCGGGCCGTCGGCAAGGCCGGCATCGTCCTGGTCGCCGAGGGCAACCCGAACCGGGTGAAGACCCTGCTGGCCGCCGAGAAGAAGAAGATGGCGCGCATCGTCGCCGACGTGCCGGTGCACGACGTGATCGTCGGTACGGGTGAGGGCCAGGTCCCGCTGAAGAAGCTGCGGACGACGATGCTGAAGTTCCCGCGGGTGCTGACCGGCCCGCAGGTGACGACCACCAACGACCGGCTGCGGGCGATGGGCGACCTGATGTCCAACATGCCGCTGCCGAAGGGGCCCATGCCCAAGGGCATGCGGATGCCGAAGGGCGGCGGCGGCAGAACCCGCTGACCCGCGACGTACGTGCCCGGAAGGGGCCGCCCGGATCACTCCGGGCGGCCCCTTCCGTCGTACGACGTGGGGACGCCTGGGCGGCCTGCCCGATGACACGCCGCCGAACGGAGCATCGCGGCGTTTATCGGGTCATCGGCTCCTACCCTTCCGAATGTGACAAAACGCCATATCACATACCTCGCGTGCGGTACCGCCCTGTGCGGTGCCCTCCTCGGCGCCGCTCCGGCGTCCGCCGCCCACCACGTGCACTGGGTGCGTCCCGGTGAGTCGATCCAGAAGGCGGTCGACGCCGCCCAGCCCGGCGACACGGTTCTCGTGATGGCCGGCACCTACCGCGAGAGCGTCAAGGTGACCACGCCCGGTCTGACCCTGCGCGGCATGGGACCGGCGACCGTGCTGGAGCCCCCCAAGAAGGCCAAGGCGCCCAAGCCCGCCAAGGCCGGCAAGCCCGCCAAGCCCGGCAGGAAGAAGGCCGCCGCCCAGAAGTCCTGTGCGGAGATGGGCAACGGCATCTGCGTGGTCGGCACCAAGAGCAAGCCCGTCGAGGACGTGACCATCGCCAGGATGACCGTCACCGGGTTCTCCCGGACCGGTGTCATGGCCGTCGGCACGGCCAACCTGAACGTGCACGGCGTGGCCGCCGTGAAGAACGGTCAGTGGGGCATCGCCGAGGAGCGCTCGGTGCACAGCACCTACCGCGACAACGTCGCCCGGAACAACGGCGACGCGGGCCTGTTCCTCGCCAACTCCATCACGGCGGAGAAGGGCGCCACCGACACCGCGGGCACCGTCGTCGAGCACAACCTGCTGGAGGGCAACCGGATCGGCGTCACCGTGCGCCGGCTGCGCAACCTCACCGTCGCGGACAACTCGGTCACCGGGAACTGCGCGGGCGTGTTCGTCGTCGGGGACGAGAACAAGCCGAAGGCCGGCAGGATCACGGTCACCGGGAACCAGGTCGTCAAGAACAACAAGTACTGCCCGAAGACCACGCGGCTGTCCTTCCTCCAGGGCTCCGGCATCGTGCTGACCGGCACCGAGAACACCCTGGTCACCAGGAACCTCGTGACCGGCAACTCCGGCAAGTCCCCGCTGTCGGGCGGCGTCGTGATCTTCAAGAGCTTCGTGGGCGCCACCAGCGACAAGAACAGCGTCACCGACAACAGCCTGTCGGGCAACGCCCCCGCCGACCTGGTCAACCAGGAGGCCGCCAAGCACGGCAACGCCTTCAAGGGCAACTCGTGCAAGAAGTCCAAGCCCGCGGGTCTGTGCTGACCGGTCGGACGTACGACACCCTCACACGGAAGGAAGGCGGCACATGACCGCACCAGCACGCGACCTCTCGGCGCCCGCGAAGGAGTCCGGGGCGCCGGCGCAGGAGGGCGCTCCGCCGCCGTCGATGCGGCTGCGCGAGCTCGTGTTCGGGGCGGCGTGTGCCGCCGCCGTCCGCGCGGCCGCCCGACTGCGGGTCGCCGACGCGCTCGGGGACGCCCCCATGACCGTGGAGAGCCTGGCCTCCACGGTGCGCACCGACCCCAGGCCGCTGCGGCGGCTGCTGCGCGCGCTGTCCTGCTACGGCGTCTTCGCCGAGCGCCCGGACGGCACGTTCGCGCACACCGAGACCTCCCGGCTGCTGCGCGAGGACGACCCGCACAGCCTGCGTTACATCGCCCTGTGGTGCACCGAGCCGTGGACCTGGGACGCCTGGCCGAGGCTCGACGAGGCGGTGAAGAGCGGCCGCAACGTCGTGGAGGACCTCTACGGCAAGGAGTTCTTCGTCTACCTGAACGAGGACGCGCCGGAGTCGGCGGACGTCTTCAACCGGGCGATGACCACCTCCAGCGAGCAGTCGGCCCGTGAGGTCGCCGCCCTGCTCGACCTGTCCGGCAGCCGGTCGGTCGCCGACCTCGGCGGCGGGCAGGGGCACGTGGTGGCCTGTCTGCTGGACAAGTACCCGGCGATGAAGGGCTACCTGCTGGACCTGCCGAAGGTGGTGGACAAGGCGCTGCCCCGGCTGCGCGAGGGCGGTGACCTCGCGGACCGGGCGAGCATCGTGCCGGGCGACATCCGCGAGGCCGTGCCGGTCGACGCGGACGTCTACGTCATCAAGAACATCCTGGAGTGGGACGACGAGTCCACCGCGCGGCTGCTCGCCAACGTCACCGCGGCCGGCGGTCCGGGGGCCCGGGTCGTGGTCATCGAGAACCTGGTCGACGACACCCCGTCGATGCGGTTCAGCACCGCGATGGACCTGTTGCTGCTCCTGAACGTCGGCGGGGCCAAGCACACCACCGACAGCATGGTGCGGCGGCTGACCGACGCGGGGCTGACCGTCCAGGACATCAGTCCCGTCAACCCCTACCTGCACGCCTTCGACTGCGTGGTGCCCGCCCCCTGAGCGGCTGCGGACACGCCGGTGCCGGGCCCGCGTCCGACGTGGGCCCGGCACCGTTCGGCTGGACGGCGGTTCAGCGGGCGCCGTCGCGCTCCCAGAGGTAGAAGCGCTGCGCCATCGCGTCCTTCGGGGAGCGCCAGGTCTCCGGGTCGTACGCGCTGACGTACGCCGTGAGACGGTCGCTGACCTCCCTGAACTCGGGGTGCGAGGTGACCTTGGCGATGGCCGGTCCCGGCTCGCGCTCGGACTCGATGAGGTGCATGTACACATCACCGAACTGGAAGAGGCTGCGCCGGGTGACCCCGACGAGGTGCGGCAGCTCTCCCCGGTCGGACTCCGCGAACACCTTCGCGATGTCGGGTGCGGAGCCCGGGGCCATACGGGCGACGATCAGGGCCTGGTGCACGTGTCTCTCCGTTCCTGTCGTCCGGCCGGCTCAGTCGGCGAGCGCCGGGTCGGGGCGCCTGCCACTGGCCGCCTTCTCGATCCTGTCCCGGATGAGGGCCATCTGGACCTTGGAGTTCTTGTTGATGTTGTCGGTCATCCACTCGTCGTCGACGGGGGCCTCCGGCTTCATCGCGAAGTCCTGCGTCCACACCATCCGGGTGCCGGCCGGTACCTCCTCGTACCGCCAGTGGATGTCCATGTGGGCGAAGGGGCCGGTCTCGACGCGGCGGGCCCGGACGGTGAGGTTCTGCCGGTCGGTCTCGCGCTCGGAGACCCAGCTCCACACCTTGCCGTTGTCGTCGGGGTGCATGGTGAGCCGGAAGGTGACCTTGTTCCCCTCCTCCGCCAGGATCTCGGCGCTGGCGTACTCGCTGAACAGCTGCGGCCAGTTGGCCACGTCGTTGGTCATGTCCCAGACCAGGTCGACGGGGGCGGCGATGGTGATCTCGTTCTGGGTGTGTCCGGTCATCTCAGGCTCCCGCGGGCATGGCGCTGTTGACGAGGTCGAGGAACTGGCGGGGGGTCTTGCACCGCTCGGCGTCCACCGGCATGGGCACGCCGTGCCGGTTCTCCAGTTCGCCGACGATGCCGAGCAGGCCGAGCGAGTCGACCCCGAAGGCGTCGAAGCCGGTGTCGGCGCGGTCCTGCAGGTCGGCCGGGGAGACGGTGACGCCGGCGGCCTTCTTCATGAGTTCGGACAGTTCGTCCACGGTGATGCTCATAGGGAACTCCTCCTTCTTCGCTGCCGGTCAGCAGCTGTTGTGCACGTCACCCGGCTGCGCCGTGGCGCAGGACGAGTGCCGAGTTCGACCCCATGAGTCCCCGGCTGAGGACCAGCGCCGTGCGGGGGGCCGCGGCGCGGGCGCTGCCGGTCACGAGGTCGAGGTCGTGGCAGATGTCGAAGACGCCCGGGGTCGGCGGGATCAGCCCGTGTTCCATGGCGAGCACCGCGGCGGCGGTGTCGAGCACGGGGGCCGCACAGTAGCCGCGGCCGATCCCGGCCTTCGGCGCGGTGACGGGCACGCGGGTGCCGTGCGCGCCGAGGACGTCGGTGATGGCCAGCGCCTCCGCCCGGTCGGCCGCCGGTACGCCGAGGGCGTCGGCGAAGACCACGTCGACCTCCTCGGGTGCGCAGCCGGCCTCGGCGAGGGCGCCGCGGATCGCCTGGGCGAGCCCCTCCCTGGACTCGGCCCAGCGGGAGGCGCCGGTGAAGGTCGACGCGTGTCCGTCGAGGGTGGCCCGCACCGGCAGTCCGCGTCGGCGGGCCGAGCCGGTGTCCTCGACGACGAGCATGGCGCCGCCCTCGGCCGGCACGAACCCGCAGGCCTGTTCGGTGAACGGGCGGTAGGCGCGGGCCGGGTCGGTCTCCCGGCTGAGCTCCTCGTAGCCGAGCTGGCAGACCACCGAGTACGGAGCTATCGGCGCCTCGGTGGAACCGGCCACGATCACGTCCGTACCGCGCCGCACCGCGCGCGCGGCGTGTGCGAGGGCGTCCAGGCCGCCGGCCTCGTCGGCGGCGACCACCGAGCAGGGTCCCTTGAAGCCGCGCCGGATGGAGATCTGGCCGGTGCTGGCGGCGTAGAACCAGGCGATGGACTGGTAGGGGCCGACGAACCGGCTGCCCTTGCCCCACAGCTGCTGGAGCTCGCGCTGGCCGAACTCGCCGCCGCCGGAGCCGGCCGCGGTGACCACGCCGACGTCGAACGGCGTGCCGTCGGTGTCGGCGCGCCCGAGGCGGGCGTCCTCCAGGGCGAGGTCGGCCGCGGCCATCGCGAAGTGGGTGAAGCGGTCGGTCTGGACGATGAGGCGTTCCTCGACGGCGGCCGCCGGGTCGAAGTCGCGGACCTCTCCGGCGACCTTCATGGGCAGGTGCTCGCAGCCGTCGCGGGTCACCTTGTCGAGGACGTTGCGTCCCTCCTGGACGGATTTCCAGAAGGTGTCGGTGCTGGTTCCGTTGGGCGCGACGACACCGATGCCGGTGACCGCCGCCCGCCGAGGGCGTGATCCGCTCATGGTGTCCTTCCTCTCGGCCGGGTCAGGATCACCGCGGACTGGAAGCCGCCGAACCCGCTGCCCACGGACAGGACGCCGCCCAGCCTGCGTTCGCGGGCGACCCGCGGCACGTAGTCGAGGTCGCACTCGGGATCGGGGGTCTCGTAGTTCGCGGTGGGCGGGACGACCTGGTGGGCCAGGGCGAGCACACAGGCGACGACCTCGATCGCGCCGATGGCGCCGAGCGAGTGGCCCACCATGGATTTGATGGAGCTCATGGGCGTGCTGTACGCGTGCTGTCCGAGCGCCTTCTTCACGGCGGCGGTCTCGTGGCGGTCGTTCTGCCGGGTGCCGGAGCCGTGCGCGTTGACGTAGTCGATGGCGGTGGGGTCGAGGCGGGCGTGGTCGAGGGCGGTCTCGATGGCGCGGGCCATCTCCAGGCCCTCACTGGTGAGGCCGGTCATGTGGTAGGCGTTGCCGAAGGTGGCGTAGCCGTCGAGCCGGCAGTAGATGTGCGCGCCGCGGGCCTTGGCGTGCTCCTCCTCCTCCAGGACGAGCACCGCTCCGCCCTCGCCCATGACGAACCCGTCGCGGCGGTTGTCGAAGGGCCGGGAGGCGTGCTCGGGGTCGTCGTTGTTCGGGGAGGTGGCCTTGATCGCGTCGAAGCAGGCCATGGTGATCGGGGAGATCGGGGAGTCCGAGGCACCGGCGATGCAGATGTCGGCGCGGCCTTCCTGGACGGTGTGGAAGGCGTAGCCGACGGCGTCCAGGCCCGAGGTGCAGCCGGTGGAGACGGTCTGCACCGGACCCTGAGCGCCGAAACGTTCCGCCACCGCGGAGGCCAGGGTGCTCGGGGAGAACGCCCGGTGCAGCTGGGGCTGGGCCTGCCGGTGGTCCACGTCCCAGTGCCGACCCGCGTCGCTCACCAGGACGTAGTCGTGCTCCAGACGGGTGGTGCCGCCGACGGCCGTGCCCAGGGAGACCCCGATCCGCCAGGGGTCCTCCCGTCCCAGGTCGAGACCGGAGTCCCGGACCGCCTCGTCACCGGCTACCAGGGCGAACTGTATGTAACGGTCCGCCCGCTCGACGTCCTCGGCGTCCAGGCCGTGCGCCGCCGGGTCGAAGTCGCACTCGGCGGCGATCCGCGACCTGAGGCCGGAGGGGTCGAAGAAGGTGATGCCGCGCGTCGCGGTCCGGCCGGCGGCGAGCAAGTCCCAGAACGCCGGTACGCCCACACCCCCCGGAGCCACGATGCCTATGCCCGTAACCGCCACGCGCCGGGTCACGACCGGACCTGCCCCACGGCGACGGCTTCCGTCTCCTCGGTGTCGACGTGGCCCAGGGCCGGGCGCGGGGCCAGCGGACCGAGGTGGAAGACGATCCGGGCCTCGACGTTGCCGACGTTGCGGAAGCGGTGCTTCATGTTGATCGGGATCATCAGACCCTGCTCGGGGCGCAGCGGGTGCGGCTCGCCGTCCAGGTCGACCTCCAGATCACCGCAGACGACGTACACGAACTCCTCGGAGTACGGGTGGTAGTGCTCGGCGATGCGGTCGCCCGGCTGCACGATGGCCACACCCATGAATCCGCTGGTGGAACCGCAGGTGGCGGGGGTGAGCATGGCGCGCAGGTCGCCACCGCGCTTGGTGTTGGGCTCGACCTCGCTGAGGTCCACGATCTTCGGAATGGGCTTCATCACGTACTCCTCCGTGACTGTGATGCCGTGGATGTGTCGCCGCGGTCTGGTGCGACGGTGGTGGGGGGTCAGGCGGCCGGCGAACGGCGGTCGGTGATCAGCCGCATCCGTACCGCGTCGCCGTCCAGCAGGGCGGCCAGCGCGGGGGCGGGCGTGGTGTCCGGGGCCGTGCCGAACCGGTGCTCGACCAGTCGTACGACGACGTCGTCGCGCTGGAAGACCGTGCTGTGCAGCACCGGGCTCGCCGGGTCCTCGGACGCGGCCTCGTCCTGCTGCGCGAGCAGCTCCGCGAGCCGCATCCCGCAGCCCGGCCGGGCCGGGTAGTACAGCGCGTGCCGCTCGCCCTCGGCCGGTTCCTCGGCGGTGACGTGGTGCACGGCGGGCAGCGCCGCCCGGGTGAAGAAGACCCGTGCGGACTCCTGGTCGTTGAGGTCGCGCTCCTGCTCCAGGTAGGGGTTGATGGCCTCCTCGACGGCCCGCACCTCGGGCTGCCGGGCGACGTGGCGCAGGGCGGCCATCAGGTCGCCGCGTACCTCGATGGCCCGCACGACCCGGTTGCCGTGCATGAACAGGGAGGTGCGGCACAGCCGGGTGGAGTCGTCGACCTTCGCCTCGGGCGAGGCGTAGTCCGCGAGGATCCTCGCGACCTCGGCCTCGCTGCCCGGCCGGACCGTGAAGGTGAGCGCGTGGCGGATCACGCCGTCGCCCATCCGCGGGTCGGCCTGGAGCACCCGCACGGCGTCCGCGGCCGGCCCGCCGGTCTCACGGACCACGTGGAAGCGCAGCGAACGGGTGTCCCGGACGCAGTTGTGCAGCGGCTTCACCATCTCCACGTGCTCCTCGCTGTTCACCCAGGCGAGGAACGGCGGGGCGCTCTCCCACTCGCTGGTGATCAGCCACTGCGAGGGGTTCTCGATGGACTGGCAGAGCTGGTCGCTGACGTGTCCTGGAACCTGTGCGACCTGGTTGCACAGCTGCTCGTAGGCCTCCAGGAACTGCTGCTGCGCGCCGTCGTTGACGTCCACCAGCAGGACGACCCGGAGCCGGGAGCCGTCGAAGACGGACTGGGAGACCCGTCTCGACACCGGGCGGGTCAGCTGTTCCGAAACCTGTTCCGAGATCGTCGTCATGCTTCGCACATCTCCTTCGCTGGGGCAGCGGCCTGCGCCTTCGCCGATGACGCGGCGTCAGCGCTTCTCGATCCTGTGCCGGTCCTCCGACGCGCGCGACTCGCGTGAACCAGGTGGGTGATTGAGCGCGCCGAACCCCTCCCGAAGGGGCCCGGATGGGGCATGGAAGTTCCATCGCACCTGACGCACAACACCCGCCCCTGGAGTGCCCGATGCACCAGAAAACCGATCACCAGGTCCCCGTCCTCGTGGTGGGCGGCTCCCTCGTGGGCCTGTCCATGTCCCTGTTCCTGGGCCGTCTAGGCGTACGCCACCTGCTCGTCGAACGGCACTCCGGCACCTCGATCCATCCCCGCGGCCGGGGCAACAACGTGCGGACGATGGAGCTGTTCCGCAAGGCCGGCATCGAGTCCGACATCCGGGCGGCGGCCTCGCTGCTCGCCGACAACCACGGCATCCTCCAGGCCCCGACGCTGGTCGGCGACGCCGGCGACTGGCTGTTCAAGGAGATCGACCCGGGCGGCGGACTCGCCAGGTTCAGCCCGACCGGCTGGTGCCTGTGCAGCCAGAACGACCTGGAGCCGGTACTCCGCCGGGCGGCCGAATCACTCACCGGCGAACTGCGCTACTTCCACGAGCTGGAGTCCTTCGAACAGGACCCCGAAGGAGTGACGGCGTACGTCCGCGACCGTGACTCCGACCGGATGTACACCGTCCGCGCGGACTACCTGGTCGCCGCCGACGGCCCGCGCAGCCCGGTCCGCGGCCGCCTCGGCATCGGCCAGACGGGCCCCGGCGACCTGTTCGCGAACGTCAGCATCACCTTCCGCTCCAAGCTGCTCGCCGACACCGTCGGGGACCGCCGCTTCATCTGCTGCTACCTCACCGACCCGGAGGCCGACGGCGCCCTCCTGCCCGTCGACAACAAGGAACGCTGGGTCTTCCACGCCCCGTGGCACCCCGAGCGCGGCGAAACCCTCGACGAGTTCACCGAGGAACGCCTCACCCGGCACATCCGCCGCGCGGTCGGCGTCCCGGACCTCGACGTCGAGATCACCGGCCGGGCGTCCTGGCGGGCGGCCGAACGGGTCGCGGAACGCTACGCGGACCGGCGGGTCCTGCTCGCCGGCGACTCCGCGCACGAGATGTCCCCGACCGGCGCGTTCGGCTCCAACACCGGCATCCAGGACGCCCACAACCTGGCCTGGAAGCTGGCGGCCGTCCTGGACGGCTGGGCCGGCCCCGGACTCCTGGACTCGTACGACACCGAGCGCCGCCCGATCGCCCTGGCCACCAGCGCCCGCGCCTCCGCCCGCTCGGTGGAGCACAGCCACCCCGGTTTCGCACCGGCCCCCGGGATCGGCGCCGACCGGCGCGGCGGCATCCTCAACGTCGTCCTCGGCTACCGGTACCCGAAGGGGGCGGTCGTCGGGGCCGACCCGGACCAGCCGCTCGTACCCAATGGGATGAACCTGACGGGGCAGCCGGGCAGCCGGGCCCCGCACCTGTGGCTGCGCCGTGCGGGCGAACGCATCTCCACGCTCGACCTGTACGAGCGCTCCCTGGTGCTGCTCAGCAGCCCGGACACGCCCTGGCACCGGGCCGCCCGCCGCATCGCGGACACGGAGCGGGTACGACTGGACGCGTACGGCATCGGCACCGGCGGCGACCTCGCCCCGGACGCGGAGGGCACCGACTGGGCGACGGCCCACGGCACCACGGCGGACGGGGCGGTGCTGGTCCGGCCGGACGGGTTCGTGGCGTGGCGGTCGGAGGGCCCCGCGCGGGGCGAGGCGGAAGCGGAGCTGCGGGAGGTCCTGCGAAGGGTGCTGCGCACCCGCTGACTTCCGCGGGCTGCGCGCCCTAGATGCGGACCTCCACGGTCTTCGCCAGCCGGTCGTGCAGCCCCCTGCCGTCCCGGTCCCACACCAGCGCCGGGATCGCGAGGCACAGCAGGACGGTGCGGACCAGGGCGCGCAGCGGCTGCACCCGGCCGGTCTCGACCCCGACCACCCGCAGCCCGAACAGCCGCTTGCCCGGCGTGAAGCCGACCGTGCCGACGGTGAGGACGCCCAGGACGAGGAAGACGAGCAGCGCCCAGTTGCTGGTGGCCGGACTGTAGCCCTTGGTGATCAGGCCGTATGCGATCAGGACGCACAGCCCCCAGTCCACGAGCAGCGCGCCGAGCCGCCGACCGGGGCGGGCGATGGAGCCCGGCCCGTGCTCCGGCAGACCGAGCTGCTCACCCCGGTACCCGAACTCCGCGCCCGCCTCTTCCAGGGCCGCGCGGGGTCCGGAGAGCCACGATCCGACTGCTTGCCTGTTGTCCACCCGTCCACGGTACTGCCCGGGCGCCCACCGGGGTCCCGGCGGGGTGTCCAGGGGCTACGGTGGAACGAACCCGGTTAACTTCAGCGAAACAAACGGGTCACGCCCGAGAAACCACCCGTCCCTAGGGTCGAGGTCAGCGTGTGCCACCGCACTGGCCGCACGAACGAACTACCACCCCGGCACGGGAACGGCCGGGAGTAGGAGGAGCTGGATGTTCCAGAACGCCGACGAGGCCAAGAAGTTCATCGCGGACGAGGACGTCAAGTTCATCGACGTCCGTTTCTGCGACCTGCCGGGCGTCATGCAGCACTTCACGCTGCCCGTCGAGGCGTTCGACCCGGACGAGGAGCTCGCCTTCGACGGGTCGTCGATCCGTGGTTTCCAGGCGATCCACGAGTCCGACATGGCGCTGCGCGCGGACCTGTCGACCGCCCGGGTGGACTCCTTCCGCCGCGACAAGACGCTCAACATCAACTTCTTCATCCACGACCCGATCACGGGCGAGCAGTACTCCCGTGACCCGCGCAACGTGGCGAAGAAGGCCGAGGCCTACCTCGCCTCGACCGGTATCGCGGACACCGCGTACTTCGGTCCCGAGGCCGAGTTCTACGTCTTCGACAGCGTCCGCTTCGCCACCTCGGCGAACGAGAGCTTCTACCACATCGACTCCGAGGCCGGCGCCTGGAACACCGGCGCCCTCGAGGACAACCGCGGGTACAAGGTCCGCTACAAGGGCGGCTACTTCCCGGTCCCGCCGGTCGACCACTTCGCCGACCTGCGCGCCGAGATCTCCCTGGAGCTGGCCAAGTCCGGCCTCCAGGTCGAGCGCCAGCACCACGAGGTGGGCACCGCCGGCCAGGCGGAGATCAACTACAAGTTCAACACGCTGCTCGCCGCCGCGGACGACCTCCAGCTCTTCAAGTACATCGTGAAGAACGTGGCCTGGCGCAACGGCAAGACCGCGACCTTCATGCCGAAGCCGATCTTCGGCGACAACGGCTCGGGCATGCACGTCCACCAGTCGCTGTGGTCGGGCGGCGCCCCGCTCTTCTACGACGAGGCCGGTTACGCGGGCCTGTCGGACACCGCCCGCTACTACATCGGCGGCATCCTCAAGCACGCGCCCTCGCTCCTCGCGTTCACCAACCCGACGGTGAACTCGTACCACCGTCTGGTGCCGGGCTTCGAGGCCCCGATCAACCTGGTGTACTCGCAGCGCAACCGCTCCGCCGCGATGCGTATCCCGATCACCGGCTCGAACCCGAAGGCCAAGCGCGTCGAGTTCCGCGCACCCGACTCCTCCGGCAACCCGTACCTCGCCTTCTCGGCCCTGCTGCTCGCGGGTCTGGACGGCATCAAGAACAAGATCGAGCCGGCCGAGCCGATCGACAAGGACCTCTACGAGCTGGCTCCCGAGGAGCACGCGAACGTCGCCCAGGTCCCGACCTCCCTCCCGGCCGTCCTCGACTCCCTGGAGCGCGACCACGAGTTCCTGCTCGCCGGTGACGTCTTCACGCCCGACCTGATCGAGACGTGGATCGACTTCAAGCGCACCAACGAGATCGCCCCGCTGCAGCTGCGTCCGCACCCGCACGAGTTCGAGCTGTACTTCGACGTGTGATATCGCCCCAGGTCAGAGCAGGTATCCGCTCCCCTGGGCCGTCTGTGGGCCGTCGGCCGTGCTCTTCCTCCTCTGGAAGGGCACGGCCGACGGCCTGTTTCGGGCCAGCACCGCGGGCCGGTGTCGAGAGCCCCCGGCGCGTCGGCGCTCAGAGCCTGTTCCTGAACCTCGAATCGGCAAGTCAAGAGCCATCGGTTGACTGCCGACGCGTACGGCATCTTCGGCGGGCTGATCAACATCCGGTCGTCGGCCGCTGCCTCACGGCGGCGGTCAGCACGGGGCGGGCACCAGCTCCTGCGGATTCCGCATCGGAGTCCACAGGAGCTTGGAGCCGGGCGCGTGCTGGGCCCGGTCAGTACTCCAGCGTGAACCGTCCCGGGCCGAAATTGAGTGGGTGCTGCACAATCGGGGCGGGGGTGCCCCGACCAACCGTCCACCACAGGAGCGTCCCTGCGTTCTCAATGCTGACCTCGCCGTTACCGAGGTCCACGATCGCGAACTCCTGGTCGACGCGCCAGTCGTGGCAGGGGCCCTGCACGATCGGAACACCGTCCAGCAAAGACCCGTCCTGGACCTCCAGACACTTGCCGGCGAAGGTCTTGATCCTGACGGTGCCGTTGCCGACATCCTCGAACGTGAAGCGCTGACTGTCCCAGTCGTAGCAGCGGTACAGCTGGATCGGGGCACCGTCCTGCCGACTGCCGTCCTTGACCTCCACGCAACGGCCGAAGGCCTTGATCTTGAAGGAGTCCTGCGCAGCGGCGGGACTCGCGGTCACCGTGGGGAACACGGCTGCGGCAACGACAGCGGCCACGCAGGCCGCCAGACGTCGTCCAGCGCGGCGAGTACGAGCAGAGCCCATGTTCAGTCCCTTCTTTCACCGACAAATGACTACCGAGTGCATCGAATCGTAAGCGTAGAGTGAGTGAAGGTCAGCAGTTTATGGGCCAATTCGCTATATAGAGTGCCCATTGGGCCATACCCCGGGGCGCCACGTAACTGACGTGCTTGCACTATCGAGCTGGGAGACCACCGCGGAGGATCACGCGGGGGTCGCTCGCGACAACGGACGGCATGTTGAGGCCTCCAGAGAAAGCGGAGCCTGCGAATGGAATTGGTTTCAGGGGGCTTTGCAGCCCGCGTGTGTCCGAGGTGGGGATTTCTGCGTCACCGCGTCACCTGCGTCACCGGGCAGTTCTGGCCTGCGGTTTTTGGGTGACGCAGAGCGCAGGGGGTGCGTCACCGGTGACGCAGGCTGTCCGTCATGGGTGACGCAGGTGACGCGGGGTGACGCAGACTTCGCCGTCCTGCGTCACCCATGTATGCGCAGGTCGCGGGGCGCTTTCCGCCCGTGGTGACGCAGGTGACGCAGCGTTCCCCACTTAGGAAAAAAGAGGGGGGTGTCTGCGGTGGTGCAGTGCGGCTCAGATCATGAAGAAGGAGCCGCTTCGCGGCGCGACCATCGGGCGGCGCGCGCGCCGAACAGCAAGAGGAGCACGCGTCCGGGTGCTCCTCTTGCTGTTCGGGTCGGGGCGCCGGTCAGAACTTCGACGTGTGATCGACGCCTCCCCGGCGGCCGGCGCCCCCGTCCCTGTTTCTCAGGGCGGGGGCGCCGTCGTATGGTGCGGGGGTACTGGCGTTCGACACGGGGGACGGGATGACGCAACAGGACGGCGAGGAGCGCGAGTTCGATCTTCGGTGGGCCGACCAGGCGGAGCACAAGGAGCCGTCGGCGCGGGCCCGCATGCTGGCCGCCCGCTGGAAGGAGAACCCGCCGGACCCGGCGCCGTTCCGGGCCGATCCGGGGCCGGTGGTGCCACGGCGGTCGTCGTGGGTGTCGACCGCGATCGTCCTCGGCTGCGTGGCGGCGGTGATCGTCCTGCTCGGGTACCTCCAGACGCGGTCACCGTACTAGGGACCCAGGAGCCTTTGCCGCCACTAGGGCCGTTCGGAACCTCCTCATTGCCCCCGGCAGGTGCACACTGGACAGCGGGACGAGTGCCTGACTGCGGGGTGGTGCACATGCAGAGCCGCTTCCGGAGCGACCGACGGCTGACCGTGCGGATGACGGTCACGCTGTTCCTGCTCGGGTTGTTGTACGTGGGGTTCGTCGCCGCATTGATCGTGCTGCTGAAGTCGTGGCTGCTGGTCGTCGTCCTGGTGGGCGCGATGTTCGTGGCGCAGTTCTGGTACTCCGACCGGATCGCGATGTTCGCCATGCGCGGCCGGGTCGTGGAGCGCGAGGAGTATCCGGAGCTGCACGCCGTGGTGGACCGGCTGTGCGCCATCGCCGACATGCCCAAGCCGGTGGTCGCCGTGTCGGACATGGACATGCCGAACGCGTTCGCGACCGGGCGGAACCCCGACCACGCCGTCGTCTGCGTGACCACCGGGCTGCTGCGGCGCCTGGAGCCCGCCGAACTGGAGGGCGTGCTCGCCCACGAGCTGTCCCACGTGGCCCACAAGGACGTCGCCGTGATCACGATCGCGTCGTTCCTGGGCGTGATCGCCGGGCTGATCGTGCGGTTCGCCTTCTACTCGCAGCTCTTCGGCGGCGGGCGCCGGGACCAGAACACCGCCGCCGTGTTCGCCGCCGTCATCGGCGTCTCCGCGGCCGTGTACGCGATCAGCTTCCTGCTGATCCGGGCGCTGTCCCGGTACCGGGAGCTGGCCGCCGACCGGGCCGCCGCCCACCTCACCGGCCGCCCCTCCGCCCTCGCCTCCGCGCTCACCAAGGTCTCCGGTGACATCGCCCGGATCCCGACCAAGGACCTGCGGACGGCCCAGGCCTTCAACGCGTTCTACTTCACCCCCGCGACCGGCAAGGAGCCCGGCATCGAGCGCTTCTTCTCCACCCACCCGCCCCTGGAGCAGCGCCTCGAGCAGCTGGGGCGGATCTCGGCGGAGCTGGGTGAGGCGGCGACGCCCGGGAAGGCCGGGTGAGCATGGGGTTCCTGGACATCCTGCTCGGCCGCACCAAGCCCGTCGCACCCGATCTCGACCAGCTCTTCGCACTGCCCTCGGCCGCCGTGACCCTGGAGGCGGCGGCCGGGTTCACGCCGACCGGCGGGGGTGCGGTGTGCTTCGCGACCGTGGAGGGCGCGGCCTTCGAGCAGACCCACCGCGAGGTGCAGGCACTGCTCGACGCGGACGCAGACCGCGGCGGGGTGCCGGTGGAGCTGCGCCAGGACGACTACGGGTACTCCTGGCTGGTCTCGCAACGCTCCCCCGACCAGCTCGTACAGCTGGTCAACGACCTGCACGCGGTGAACAGTTCGATGGAGGTCAACGGCTTCGGCCCTCAACTCCTCTGCTCCCTGGCCGCCTTCACCGACGCCCGTGGCCGCCGCCTCGCACTGGTCTACCTCTACAAGCGGGGCACTTTCTACCCCTTCGCCCCCGTGTCCAGCACCTCCCAGCGCCGGGACAGCGCCCTGGAACTCCAGGTGAAGGCGGTGCTCGCGAACGATCTGCGGATCGAGCAGGACCTCAGCCGGTGGTTCCCGGTGTGGGGTGCCCCCGGTCTCTGAGCGGCCGGGGGACCCGGCTACCTGCCCTTGTCGCGCTGCTGGCGGCGGACCTCCAGGGGGCGTTCGCGGCGGTAGCGGCGCTCCCACCTGGCCTGGCGGTCGCGGCGGGCCCGGTACGTCTTGTAGTCGTCGGCCATGCCCCCGCCCCCGCCGGACGAGCCGCCCGACGAGGGAGCCGAGGCCGAGTCCCGGCCGTAGCGGATGTACAGGAAGAGCAGGGCGACCGCGGCGAGCCACCAGTTGTGGTTGCCGAATCCGAGGACGACCAGGACGACGGTCCCGGAGAGGACGATGGTGCCCATGACGGGCCTCCGTGGCGTGGGTGTGTGAGCGGTTCGACGGACCCGACGGCACGCGGGGGGACGGGCGGCCGTCCGTCGGTGTGCAGCAGAGTAGCCCCGGGCCACCGGGGCGCGGTGCCCGCTGCGGAAAGCGGTGGTGGCCGCCTCCGCAACGCGTGTCCAGCGTAGTCAGCCGGTCACTGGGCGTGCATCCCGTTTTCGCCGGCGGCGGGCCGGCTCAGACGCCGGGCGTCGCCGACAGGATCCCGGACGTGATGGCGGCCTCGAGGAGGGCGTGGTCGGCGGTGGTCCGGTCGGCGTAGGCGAGGGCGAAGTCGGTGATCGCCCGGTCGAAGGTGTCGCCGCCGCCGAGGTAGCCGGCGATGGCGATGCGGTCGCCGGAACGGGCGTGGGCGCGGGCCAGTGTCGTACCGCACAGGGCCGCGTATACACGCAGCCCGGTCGGGTCCATCGCGGCGACCTCGATGGAGCCCTTCATGTCGCGCAGCTGGCGCCAGTAGAAGGCGCGGCCCTGGGGGCCGGTCATCCAGCCGAGGAAGATGTCCCCGGCGGCCTGGAGCAGCCGCTGTCCGGCGACCACCCGGTGGCCCTGGTGGGTGTGCGGTCCGGCCGGCAGGTAGGGGGCGAGCACGGCGGCCCGGGCCTCCTTGATCTGCAGGAACAGCGGGTCGTCGGCGTCGCGGCCGGCGAGGAGCACGATGAAGCAGCGGGTGCCGACGCTGCCGACGCCGACGACCTTGCGGGCGGCGTCGACGAACCGGTAGCGGTCCAGGAGGAGCCGGCGTTCCTCGGCGAGGGTGGAGCGGTAGTCGCTGAAGGCCTTGCGGAGGGAGGCCATGTCCGCGGCGCCCGCGGGTTCCAGCAGGGGCGGGTCCTCGATGATGCGGCGCTGCCCGCCGGTCACCTCGGTGAGTCTCCCGAGCGCGTGCAGGCTGGTGCGGCGCCGGGCCCGGCTGAGGCTGTCCTCGATCCTGCGCCGTCGCCGCGTGGAGCGGACCAGGGTGGTGAGGCTGTCGGCGTCCACGCGCTCGTACCAGACGGCGAGTTCGCCGAGTCCCGCCAGCCGCCGCACGGCGGTCCGGTAGGCGGTGACGGCCGCCCGCGTCGCGGTCCGTGCCTGCGGGTCGCTGTGGCCGTTCTCGCGGGCGGCGACGGCGACGGAGGCGGCCAGGCGTTTGACGTCCCATTCGAAGGGGCCGGGGAACGTCTCGTCGAAGTCGTTCAGGTCGAAGAGCAGGGCCCGCTCGGGTGAGGCGTAGAGCCCGAAGTTCAGCAGGTGGGCGTCGCCGCAGAGCTGCACGGTGAGGCCGGTGTGCGGCTGGGCGGCCAGGTCGGCGGCCATCACGGCGGCGGCACCGCGCAGGAACGCGAACGGTGAGGCGGCCATCCTCCCGTACCGGATGGGCAGCAGCTCGGGCAGCCGGTCACGGCCCTGGCGTTCCAGTACGGCGACGGGGTCGGGCCGGTCCACCGCGGGCAGCCACAGGGCCTGCCCGGACCGGGGGGCGCGCTTGCGGGCGGCCTTGCCGCGGGCGGCCCGCTCTGCGGGTGTGGGCATCCGGCGCTCCCCTCGGTCGCTGCTCCCTCCGTCACCTGCTGATCGCAGTGAAGAGCGCCCGGCGGGTCGCCCGCATGCCGGACCCGGCGAACGGGTGACGCCGGGCGGCGGCGCCGGGTGCCGTGAGGAGTCGCTCGCGGGGCCCGGCGCCTTCGGTTCAGCGCGGGTCAGACGTCAGCATGCGTCAGACGTCAGCGCGCGTAACGCATCAGCGCCCGCACCATGTGACACGTCGTGTCCGACGGCGGGTGGACTCCGATGCTCTGCGCGGTGCTCCGTATCGTCTCGTTCCGTGCCTGGTTCGGCAGGTAGATGCCGGAGTCGAGCAGGGCGATGGCGAGGCGCATGGCCTTGAGGCGGCGGTTGTGCGTGACGTACCAGTCGCGGGGCCGCCCGGCCGGCAGCGGGCGCTTCTCCACCGGCGCGTAGGGCGAGTCGAGCACGACGGCACGCTTCGCGGTGGACTGGGTCGGCAACGGCTTCGGCTTCAGGGCGGCAGCGGGCACGGGCATCCTCCTGTCGCGGTCAGAGGGCCCCCGGACACTCCGGCGACTCTCTCGAACACTGTGTCCAGTGTACTGGCCGCCACTGACAACGGGACAGGCCGCGAGAGTGGCGAACTGCCCTGTTGGGAAAGGGTATTCAGGCTGTGGCGCGATGGGCGCGAGAGGTCCGTGCGGCCGCTTCGGAAAATCGAACAGAGCGTGCTCCGGATGGCGGCTCGCGTACGGTTTTCGCATGGAGATCTGGATCAACCCCGCCTGCTCGAAGTGCCGAAGCGCGATCAGCCTGCTCGACGCCGAGGGAGCCGACTACACCGTCCGCCGCTACCTGGAGGACGTGCCGACCGAGGACGAGATCAGGTCCGTGCTGGAGCGGCTCGGACTGGAACCCTGGGACATCACCCGCACCCAGGAGGCGGAGGCCAAGGAGCTGGGGCTCAAGGAGTGGGCGCGGGACGCGGGCGCGCGCGACCGGTGGGTCACGGCCCTCGCCGAGCACCCCAGGCTCATCCAGCGGCCGATCATCACCGCGGACGACGGCACCGCGGTCGTCGGCCGTACCGACGAGGCCGTACGGGATGCGCTGGCCAGGCACAGTAGCTGAGCAACGCTCACCATCCTTGTGACGCAGGTTACTTCAGCGGCTCCGGTAACCGCTGAGTAACGGCGTTCGGCATCTCGTACATAGCGGCGTACGTTCCCCCACCTCATTCAGGAGGCGCGCATGTCGCGTAGGAGAACTCTCGGCGCCAAGAAGAGCATCGCTCTGCTGGTGGGCGCCGCGGCAGTCGCCGGCGGCGGGGCCTTCGCCCTGGCGTCCACCTCGAACGCCGCACAGACTCCGCAGAACGCGAAGACCCTGTCGTCGGCCGCGGACTCGACCGTCTGCGCGGGGCTGGCCACCGCCCTCGGCAACAACCAGAAGTTCATCGCCGGGCAGCAGGCGAACCCGGACGCCCAGTCGGCGGCCCGGATCGCCAACCGGCAGGCGGTCATCGACCAGATCAAGGTCCAGCAGAAGGCGTCCGGTTGCGTCGTCGGGGAGTCGGCTCAGGGCTCCCAGGCGGCGAGCGGCGCGCAGACGGGCGGGACCGGTCAGGCGGGACAGGCGGGGCAGCAGAGTGCGGCGCCCTCGCAGAGCGCGGCCACCGGAAACACCGGTGGCGCGGCCGCCGGCAGCACCGGCGGTGCGGCCGCCGCCTCCGGGCAGCAGGTCTGCAAGGGCTCGACCGTCACCCTGTCCGGCGAGGCCGGCGCGCCGGCCGCCTCCAGCAACCAGTTCCCGGCGGGGACCACGCTGAAGGTCACCAACCTGGACAACAACAAGTCCACGACGGTGAAGGTCACCTCGGTGTCCGGCAGTTGCGTCCTGCTCAACAACGCGGCCTTCGAACAGGTCAGGGAGCCCGGCAAGTTCCTGATCCGGCGCGCGCTGATCGAGAAGGTCGGCTGACCGGGACCACCGGCTGAGGCCGCCGGGCCGCCGGCTCTCACGGAGGGAGAGCCGGCGGCCCGTGAGCCGCACCACAGAACCCCCAGGTAACACGGGGTTCACATACGGGCAATGGTCGGGAAATCGCCTGTTGACAGGCTGCCGGGCAGAAAAGCGGCGCCCCGGTGCCGTAGCGCCGCTGCACCCGCGAGTGCGCCCGACCCACCCCCGAAGGATGTGGCCCGTGACCTTCAAGGCTGAGTACATCTGGATCGACGGCACCCAGCCGACGGCCAAGCTGCGTTCGAAGACGAAGATCATCGCGGGCGCCCCCGCCGGCCTGGACGCGCTGCCGATCTGGGGCTTCGACGGGTCCTCCACGAACCAGGCCGAGGGGCACTCCTCGGACCGTGTACTGAAGCCTGTCTTCACCTGCCCGGACCCGATACGCGGCGGCGACGACGTCCTCGTCCTGTGCGAGGTCCTGGACATCGACTTCACCCCGCACTCCTCCAACACGCGGGCCGCGCTGGTCGAGGTCGCGGAGAAGTTCGCCGCGCAGGAGCCGATCTTCGGCATCGAGCAGGAGTACACCTTCTTCGACGGCGCCCGCCCGCTGGGCTTCCCCGAGGGCGGCTTCCCGGCCCCCCAGGGCGGCTACTACTGCGGTGTCGGCGCCGACGAGATCTTCGGCCGCGAGATCGTCGAGGCCCACCTGGAGAACTGCCTGAAGGCGGGGCTCGCGATCTCCGGCATCAACGCCGAGGTCATGCCCGGCCAGTGGGAGTTCCAGGTCGGCCCGGTCTCCCCGCTGGAGGTCTCCGACCACCTGTGGGTGGCCCGCTGGCTGCTCTACCGCACCGCCGAGGACTTCGGCGTCTCCGCCACCCTCGACCCCAAGCCGGTCAAGGGCGACTGGAACGGCGCCGGCGCGCACACCAACTTCTCCACCAAGGCGATGCGCGAGGGCTACGACGCGATCATCACCGCCTGCGAGTCGCTCGGTGAGGGCTCCAAGCCGCTCGACCACGTCAAGAACTACGGCGCCGGCATCGACGACCGCCTGACCGGTCTGCACGAGACCGCACCGTGGGACAAGTACTCCTACGGCGTCTCCAACCGCGGTGCCTCGGTCCGCATCCCCTGGCAGGTCGAGAAGGACGGCAAGGGCTACATCGAGGACCGCCGTCCGAACGCCAACGTCGACCCGTACGTGGTGACCCGGCTGATCGTGGACACCTGCTGCTCCGCGCTGGAGAAGGCCGGCCAGGTCTGATCCGCGCCCGGCTCCTCGAAGGGGCGTCCACCGTCCGGCGGTGGGCGCCCCTTCCGGCTGCCCGGGGCCGCGTTGTCAGTGGCGCGTGTCATCGTCGGCGGCATGGAGATCGACGAGGTGCTCTCCGTCCACGCCTGGACGGAGAGCGGGCAGACGTACGTGTGGTGTGCGCCCGGGGAGCTGCGGGAGGCCGTGCGCGGGCTCGGCGGCGCCGGGAACCGGTTCCTGGTCGCGCGGCGCGTCCCGGACCTGCCGGACGTGTTCGCGCAGATATGGCACGAGGAGGGCGGCGACTACCGCCTCGAACACCGGCTGGGCGCGGCCCGGTTCTCCGGTACGAGCCTCACGGACCCGGACCGGGCGGCGGACCTGCTGGTCGACTGGGCGCGGGAGGACGACGGCTGGGACGCCGGGGTCGCCTGGGAGCCGGTCGCCGTACCGCCGCGCGAGGCGGCGCCCGCGCTCGCGCCCCAGGTGGCGGCCCGCGTCGAGGACCACGTGCGCGCACTGCTGACGGAGGGTTACCTCGGCATCGACCGGCTCGTCGAGGAGACCGTGTACCTGATGGAGGAGGGTGAGCCGGTCTCCGCGGCTCAGGTCCGGGAGGTCGTGGCACGGCTCTGGACGGAGCGGGTGGCGGAGCAGCGGGCCTGGCGGGGGCTCACCGACCCGGACCGGCTGACGCGGGCGTTCGCGGCCCTGGAGCGCGAAGGGATCGTGGCCCGCCAGGACTTCACGTGCTGCCGCTCCTGTGGGCTGAGCGAGATAGGCGCCGAGGCGCGGGACGCGGACCGGACGCGGGGTTTCGTCTTCTTCCACCACCAGGGCACCCGTGGCGCAGCCGAAGGCCGGGGGCTGAGTCTCTACTACGGCGGCTTCGACGGCTCGGCCGGCACGACCGAGGCCGTCGGCCGTGCGGTCGTCGCCGCGCTCGTGGACGCCGGGTTGTCCGCAGTGTGGGACGGCAATCCGGACAAGGCGATCGAGCTCACTCCGCTGACCTGGCACAAACGCCTGGTGGGGTGAGGAGGGCGGGGTCGGTGCCGGGTCCGGGAGGCGTCCAACCAGTGAGAGGAGGGTCCTGTTTCCGGGCTGTGTCTGCTTCAATATGCGCATGGCCAGCTTCCAGAACCACACCGCGACGGGTCGCCATGACCTCGAGCCGTTCTGGCCTTCCCGTCAGCACCACGACTTCGACCGGGTGTGTTGCCGCGCGATGAACGCGCGGGCCCTCTAAAGCCGTACACCCCGGCCTTCGGCCAGCGCGGAACGCAGTACGTCCCCGGCGCGCCCGACCACGAATCGCGGCCGTCGTCCCGACCGACGAACTCCTCGCGCGAAAGAGCTGACGTCTCATGGCGACCACTCGTTCCCTCTCCCCCGCTCCCACCCTCGCCGCCTCCCCCGCCCCCCGGCACCGGCTGCGTGCCGTCGACCGGGACGAGGTCGTGGACATGGCGGACCTGCTGCCGCCCGGCGCCACCTGGCTGCCCGCGCCGCAGCACGCCCTGCCCACCCTGCCGGGCCAGCCGCCGATGATCGGCTACCTGGTGCTGGTCCCGGCGGACCAGCAGCCGCCGTTCCTCCCGGTCGCGGTCCCGGACCGGCCGGTGGCCGCCGGCGAGGCGCCGGGCACGGTTGCGGCCGCCGTCGGCGAGCCGCTCGTGACCGTCGACAGCGTCCAGCGCACCGCGGCAGTCGCCGGGCGTGAACTCGACCTCACCTACCTGGAGTTCGAGCTGCTCGCGCATCTGGTCGCGCATCCGAACCGGGTGCACACCCGGGACCAGTTGGTCACCACGGTCTGGGGCTACGGCCATGTCGGCGACGGCCGCACGGTCGACGTCCACGTCGCCCGCCTGCGCCGCAAGCTGGGCGCGGAACACCGCCGGGCGATCCAGACGGTCCGCCGCGTCGGCTACAAGTACACCCCGCCGACAGGCCGCTGACCGGTCGCGCCCGACCGGACCGGCTGCCGCGGTCGGTGGCGACCGGATGCGTCGGTCGAGGGGGCGGCCCCCGGCCCGTCCACCGACGGATCCGGTCGCCGGACCGGCCGGCTCGGCGGCGAGCGGGTCCGGTCGGTGCTGTCGGGGGTGGCGGGGACATCGCGGCGGTCCGGGGCGGCCGGGCCCGCCGTCGGCGCCGGGCGCTCTGCTGTCGGCAGATACGCGTTCCCTGGGGCGGTGGGGCCGGGCACGATCATCGGCATGAGACTTCTTGTGCTGGGTGGTACGGAGTTCGTGGGGCGCGCCGTCGTCGAGGCGGCGCTCGGGCGCGGCTGGGAGGTGACCGTGTTCAACCGGGGGCACCGGCAGGCCCCGCCGGGGGCGCGGTCGCTGCGGGGCGACCGCACCGCACCCGAGGGCCTCGCCGCGCTCGCGGACGGAACCGAGTGGGACGCGGTCGTCGACACCTGGTCGGCGGCGCCCCGGGCGGTGCGGGACACGGCGCGGCTGCTGCGGGGCCGCGTCGGCCGGTATGTGTACGTGTCGAGCTGCTCAGTGTACGAGTGGCCGCGCCGGGCCGATCACGCCGAGGACACCGCTGTGGTGACGGGCGCCGCCGCGGACGCGGAGCAGACCGAGTACGCGCAGGACAAACGGGGCGGCGAGCTGGCCGCCGTCGAGTCCTTCGGCCCGGACGGCTCGGTCCTCGTCCGCGCCGGCCAGATCCTCGGGCCGTACGAGAACGTGGGCAGGCTGCCCTGGTGGCTGAACCGGATCGCGCGGGGCGGCCCGGTCCTCGCACCGGGGCCGCGGGACCTCGCCCTCCAGTACGTGGACGCCCGGGACCTCGCCGAGTGGACCCTCGGCGCGGTCGAGCGGGGCCTTTCGGGGCCGTACAACCTGGTCGGGCCGACCGGGCACACCACGATGGGCGAACTCCTCGACACCTGCCGCCGGGTGACCGGCTCGGACGCCGAACTGCGCTGGACGGCACCGGAGTCGGTGCTGGCCGCCGGGATCGAGCCGTGGACGCAGCTCCCGGTGTGGCTGCCGCCGGACAGCGAGCTGTACGACTGCGTGTACCGGATGGACATCTCCCGGGCCCTGGCGACGGGCCTGGTGTGCCGGCCCGCCGAGGAGACGGTGGCCGACACGTGGCGCTGGCTCCAGGAGATCGGCGGGGTGGCGCCGGCCCGCGAGGACCGGCCGGCCGTGGGGCTGGACCCCGTTGTCGAGGCGCGGGTGCTCGGGCTTGCGGGGGCCGGGTCGTGAGCCGGGTGCGGGCCGGTGGGCGCCGGGCGCGCTCGGGCGGCGGAGCCGCACAGGGCGCTCACCGTCCCCGGGGTGTACCTGGCACCACCCCCTGACCGGGGGCTTCGGACCAGTGACCGGGGTCCGTGGGGTCGGACAGACTGACGGCCATGACGACGAACACGAACAGTGGCGGCCCGCGCGAGCGGGCCCGGGAGGTGCTGCTCGCCGCCGTGCGGGGGCTGGTGCTGGCGCTGGTGATCCTGCCGGTCTCCGTCCTGTGCTTCGCCCTGACCGCGATCTCGGTCGCGCTGATCCCGGTCGGCGCCGGCATCGTCACGACCCCCTGGGTCCTGGACGGGACGCGGCGCGTGGCGGACGTGCGGCGACGGCTCGCGTACGAGTGGTGCGGGGTGCGGATCCGGTCGGCGTACCGGCCGCTGCCGGCGGACGCCAACCCGTGGGCCAGGACCTTCGGCATGCTGCGGGACCCGCAGGTCGGGCGAGACGTGCTGTGGCTGTTCGTGGACATGACGGCCGGGTTCGTGACCGCGCTGCTGCCCGCGGTGCTGCTGTTCTACCCGTTCGAGGGGTTCGCGGTGGCCGCCGGGCTGTGGCGGGTGCTCGCCGACGACGGCACCTACTGGTACGGCTTCGTGCCGGTCTCCGGGCAGCCCACCGCGTTCGGGGCCGCCGCCACCGCCGCCGTCCTGCTGGTCGGCGCCTGGTACCTGTGCCCGCGTCTGCTCGTCGCCCACTTCCGGCTGAGCCGCGCCGTCCTCGACCCCGGCCGGGGTGAACTCGTCGAGCGGGTACGGGTGCTGACGGAGAGCCGGAAGGACGCCGTGGACACCTCGGCGGCCGAGCTGCGCCGGATCGAACGGGATCTGCACGACGGGGCGCAGGCCCGGCTGGTCGCGATGGGCATGGACCTCGGGACCGTGGAGATGCTGCTGGACAAGGATCCGGCGCGGGCTCGGGAACTGCTCGCGCAGACCCGGCGGGCCTCCGTGGAGGCCCTGGGCGAGCTGCGGGACCTGGTCCGGGGCATCCACCCGCCGGTGCTGGCCGAGCGTGGCCTCGGGGACGCCGTACGGGCGCTGGCGCTGCGGCTGCCGGTGCCGACGCAGGTGACCGTGGAGCTGTCCGGACGGGCGGACGCGCCGGTGGAGTCGGCCGCGTACTTCGCGGTGAGCGAGGTGCTGACCAACGCGGTCAAGCACTCCAGCGCCGACCGGATCTGGGTGGACCTGCACCACGTCGCGGACGACGGCGGCATGCTGCGGATCTCGGTCACGGACCACGGCAGGGGCGGAGCGGTGGTCGGCGCGGGCTCGGGCCTTGCCGGGGTGGAGCGGCGACTGGGTACATTCGACGGCGTCCTGGCCGTCAGCAGCCCCGCGGGCGGTCCCACCATGGTCACCATGGAGATTCCGTGCGTGTTGTCCTAGCCGAGGACCTGTTCCTGCTGCGCGACGGACTGGTCCGGCTGCTGGAGGCCTACGGCTTCGAGATCGCCGCCGCCGTCGAGTCCGGCCCCGAACTCGCCCGCGCGCTGGCCGAGCTGGACCCGGACGTGGCCGTGGTGGACGTACGGCTGCCGCCCACGCACACCGACGAGGGGCTGCAGTGCGCGCTCAGGGCCCGGCGGGACCGGCCGGGGCTGCCGGTGCTGGTGCTCTCCCAGCACGTGGAGCAGCTGTACGCACGGGAGTTGCTGGCCGACGGCAGCGGCGGGGTGGGGTACCTGCTGAAGGACCGGGTGTTCGACGCGGAGCAGTTCGTGGACGCCGTACGACGGGTCGCGGCGGGCGGTACGGCCATGGACCCTCAGGTGATCCAGCAGTTGCTGGCCCGGCGGGCCGACGACCGGCCGCTGGGCGCCTTGACACCGCGCGAGCGGGAGGTGCTGGAGCTGATGGCGCAGGGCCGCTCGAACGCGGCGATCGCCGGGCAGCTCGTCGTCACGGAACGGGCCATCGCCAAACACACCTCCAACATCTTCACCAAACTGGGACTCGAGGTGTCGGACGATGACAATCGGCGCGTCCTCGCGGTGCTGGCCCACCTCGACCGCGACCGCTGATTTCCCCGGAACTTCCGCAGCTCAAACGGCGGTTGTGGCCCAAGTGCGTAACAAATCTCTGATGAATTTGTGAGGCGGCTGAACACCTCTGAGATGAGGTCCGTATGAGAAGGCGCCGCTTCACTCCTGTCGGGCGCCTCGATGCCGCCCCGCAAGGAAGGTCTGAGGAGTTCCATGGGACGCAACATACGCAAACGCCGCTCGCCGCTGGCCGTCAAGGCCATTGCCGCATCCGCGGCCATAGCGCTCGGCGGGGGCGGGCTGCTCTGGGCGCAGATGAACGCTTCGGCTCACGAGTCGAACAACGCCGCCCAGAACTACACGAAGGCCGCCGCCGCCACGGTGGCGACCATCGCCTGCCCGGACGTCGGCCAGAAGCTGACGAGCGTGCCGGCCGCCGCCAAGCAGGGGGTGGCCACGGAGCTCGCCAACCTCGACAAGCAGATCACCGAGGCCTACTCCCGGCTCGCCTCCACCCGTCAGGCCCAGGCGGGCGACGCGAGCTTCGTGCAGAACGCGATCGTCGGCCCCCTGAAGGAGAAGCGGGCGGCCACGATCGACCGGATCCGGATCGACATCACCCGGGTCGGCGGCCAGTTCGACAACTCGCTGTCGCAGCTCGCGGCCTGCACCACGCAGACCACGAACCAGACCACCGCGGGCGGTGGCGGTAACAACGGCGGCCAGAACAACAACAACGGCCAGAACAACAACGGTCAGAACAACAACGGCGGTCAGAACAACAACGGCCAGAACGGCAACAACGGCCAGGCCTCGGCCGCCCCGAGCGCCAGCACCCCGGTCGACGTCGGCATCGGCGGCCAGGCCGGCAACGGCCCGACGGCCGCGGACTTCGTGGACATCACGAAGGTCGCCCCGAACGTCCAGGGCAAGCCGCAGAACGGCGCCCAGGCCTCGACCGGTTCCTTCGTCACCAAGTGCGGTGTGAACGCGAACAAGAACCACAACACCGACAACGTCATCGTGGCACCCGGCGTGACCAACGGCGCGCACCACGAGCACGACTACGTCGGCAACCAGAAGGTCAACGCGCTCTCCACGAACAACTCGCTGCTGGCCGCCCCCTCCAGCTGCCGGAACCAGAGTGACCTCTCGGCCTACTACTGGCCGGTCGTGCGTGAGCAGGACGGCTCGCAGGAGTTCGACGCGAACGCGCTCGGCGGTGGCAAGGAAGGCAACGTCGGCAAGATCATCACGCCGGTCCAGGCGCAGATCAAGTACGTCGGCAGCCCGGCCAGCAAGGTCACCGCGATGCCGCAGTTCCTTCGCATCATCACCGGTGACGCCAAGACCACGACCAACGGTCTGGGCAACGCCAACGCGCACTGGAGCTGCACCGGCTTCGAGAACAAGGTCCAGCTGACCCAGCAGTACCCGATCTGCCCGAAGGGCAGCCAGGTGGTCCGCACCTTCGCCTTCCAGAGCTGCTGGGACGGCAAGAACATCGACAGCGCCAACCACCGCACGCACGTCGCGTTCGCGGACCCGGCGAGCGGTGTCTGCCCGAACGGCTTCAAGGCGATCCCGCAGCTGACCATGCGCCTGGTGTACAACCTGGCCCAGCCGAGCATCGTGAACGGCCAGGTGAAGAACGCCTACGCCGTGGACGGTTTCCCCGAGCAGCTCCACAAGGCGGCCACCGACCACGACGACTTCATCAGTGTCACCAAGAACAACCTGGCGAACACCATCGCCAACTGCATCAACACCGGGAGGAAGTGCCAGTAGGCACTGACTGACCGACAGCACGGAAGCGGGCGGTGGGATTCTCCCACCGCCCGCTTCCGTGTGTGCCGCTCGCCGGCTGCCGCGCGGTCTCAGCTGGTGTGCTTGCTGTGGTCGGTACCGATCTCCTCCCAGCCGCCCAGCGTGGTCTGCAGCGACTTGACCAGCTTGTCGGTGCCCACCGCGACCCACTTGCGGCCGACGAGGTAGAACCCGCCGTAGTCCTTGGCGTCGTTGATCCACTCGCGCTGGCCGCGGTCGGTGGCGAAGGTGGCGAAGACGAACGTGCCTGCGTGGACCTTGCAGGTGGCCTGGCGGACCTCGTCGGAGTCGATCTGCATGTCCGGGGTGCACTTCACCTTGGCGGCCAGGCTCTCCAGGCTGCCGGTCGCGGTGACCGGGATCTTCGTCTCGGCACTGCCGTCGCCGGACCCGCAGCCCGCCAGCGCCAGTACGGCCACGGCGCCGGCCGCCGCGAGCATCGGTCGGGTCAACCTCATCTGTTCCTCCGGTCGCGTTGCTGGCCCTGGGGTGCCTCCGGGGGCCTCCCCTTCGATACGGCCGCGGGGCACGGGACGCTCAATTCGAACGCGGGTCCAGGACGGCGCGGTCACCCGGGCGGCGGTGACCGACCCACGACTGGCTCGTTCTCCAGGACGTGCAGTCACAGGATGTAGCCCAGCGTCACGCAGCCGCCTCCGCCGGGGCCCCGGGTCCGGCCGTCGATGTCGAGCAGGCCGAGGCCGCGCTCGTCGAGCACTACCCACGGCTGGTCCGGCTCGCCTATCTGGTGCTGCCGCCCGGTCCGGGCCGCGGCCGCCGCGTCCTGACCGCGCACGCCCTGGTCCAGCGGGCGCTGCCCCGGGGCCGCAGGCCGGCCCCCGTCGTCCCGGCCCAGCCGACGGGCCGGGACACCGACCCCGGGTACGCGCTCGTCCGCCTCGAAGTGGTGCGCTCGGCGCTGCAGGCGGGCCGGCCGTTGCGGCTCACCTCGTGGCCCAAGCGCGCCCAGCTGCCGCCGCTGGTCCCCCAGGTGTGGGGCCTCAGGCTCTTCCCGCGCTCCGGCGGCGCCGACGAACTCGCCCTGGACCAGCGGCTCGGCGCGCTCTCCGGGCCGGCCCGGGCCGCGTACGCGCTGCGCGGACTCGAACAGCTCCCCGACGGTGACGTCCGCGGCATCCTCAGGGCGGCCGGGATCGAGCACCCGGAGGGCGCGCTCGCCGAGGCGAACGGCGTCCCGGCGCAGTACCCGCTGCTCGACTCCCCCGAGTTCGACCCCTGTTTCCTGCAGGCCCGGCCCACCGACCTGCTGCGCCGCCGTCGGCACGGCAGGGCCGCGCTGGCCGCGGCCGCCGCGCTCGCGGTCTGCGGGGCGCTGGTGGCGCTGCCCGGCGGCGGCTGGGGCGCCGACGGCGCGGCCGCCCCGGCGTACGCGCGGAACCCGGCGGCCCAGGCCGCCCTCGACCCCGCCCAGCTGACGAAGGTCCCGGCCACGGCGTGGCGGACGGCCGCCCGCACCGACTTCTCCGTCTGGCCCGCGCGCGGCGCCCTCACCGGCGACACCGCGCTGCTGCGCCGCGCCCTGGCGGTCTGGGCCCGCCCCGGCACCACCGTCCGCGTCTCGGCGACCCCGGGCACCCAGACGGGCGGCCCGGCCGGACCGCCCCAGCTGCTGTACGCGGGCCTTGTCGACAGCGCCCGCGTGGTGGTGTTCTACGACGGTCTGCGCATCGCCCGTTACGCCGAGCCGAAGGACGGCACCGCGGGCGCGGCGCTGGACCTCGCCCGCGTCGACGGCGCGACCGGGCTGGAGGCGAGCGCCCTGGTCCTCGGCCGTGCCGACGGCAACGTCCGCTATCTGACGGCGCCCTGGGTGACCGGGGTCGCCGAGCGGGACCTGATGAAGCCGGCCTCACCGGCGACGGACGTCGCGGTGACCGATGGCGTGACCGGTCCGCTGGCCAGTGGCGCGCTGCAGCAGGGGGCGTGCACCACGTGGAACGCGCTCCAGCTGACCGGCGCACAGGGGACGGGGCTCGCGACCGACCTGGGCGAGCTGGTGCCGGCCCGGCTCACCGCCGGGCGGCCGGGCACGAACGGCGGTGACTCCGCGGCGGTGGCGCGGGACTGGGCGCCGTACGCCTGCTCGCTGGCCGCGGAACGCTCGGCGGGGGTGCGCGGTGTCAACGCGTGGGCGTTCGCGGAGCAGCCGCTGCCGGCCGGCGGCGGCACCGGGTCGTGGGTGTGCACCCGGGCGGAGACCTGGCGGGGCGACGGGACGCTGGCCCTGGCCCAGTTCCGCACCCCGGGCAGCCGGTACGGGGCGGTCACCGCCAAGGGGACCGATGTGACCGCCTGCGGTCCGCGTGATCCGCACGTGCTGGCCGGGGTGTTGTGGAAGTCCGGGGGCGGCCAGTGGTACCTGCTGGCGGCGGGCGGCCGGGACACCACGTCGATCCGGGCGACCGGCGGGGTCACGGCGGCGGCGCCGGGCTCGCTGCTGGTGGCCAGGGCGAAGCAGGGGGCCCAGGCCACTCTGAAGGGGACGCTGGCGGGCGGGAACGAGATCAGCGGGCTGCGGTGAGGCGGGAGGCTTGGGCCGATCAAGTGAACCCGGGTGCCCGGTCGGAGCCGTGGGAGGCCGAATCCGATCGGTAAGGTGTTCGCATGAGTACCGGGGTACGCCGCAGACTTGGAGTCGAAGAGCGACGGCAGCAGTTGATCGGCGTGGCCCTCGAACTGTTCAGCCAACGCTCGCCCGACGAGGTCTCCATCGACGAGATAGCCTCGGCCGCGGGTATCTCGCGGCCGTTGGTGTACCACTACTTCCCCGGCAAACTCAGCCTGTACGAGGCCGCGTTGAAGCGGGCCGCGGAGGATCTCGCGGGGCGCTTCACCGAGCCGCACGAGGGTCCGCTCGGCGCCCGGCTGCTGCGCGTGATGCGGCGCTTCTTCGACTTCGTCGACGAACACGGGCCCGGTTTCGCGGCGTTGATGCGCGGCGGTCCCGCCGTCGGCTCCTCCGCGACCAACGCGCTCATCGACTCCGTACGGCAGGCCGCGTACGAGCAGATCCTGTCCCACCTCGGCGTCACCGAGGCCCCGGCCCGTCTCGAACTGGTCATCCGCTCCTGGATCTCGCTCGCCGAGTCGACGGCCCTGATCTGGCTGGACGGGCGGCGCATCCCGCGCGGCGAGCTGGAGGTGCAGCTCGTGCACGACTTCGCCGCGCTGACTGCGGTGAGCGCCTCGTACGACGCGGAGATGACCGGGTTGGTGAAGCGGATGGTGGAGGGCGAGCCGACGGACGGGCCGTTCGCCGACCTGGCGGCCCGCCTCATCGCACTCGCCGGCTGAGCCGCCCCCCGTCTCTCCGGTAGGACTAGCCCTCGTACTTCCGGTACGACGGGTCCAGGTCGCGGACCTCCGCCGAGGCGTGCAGGACGAGGCCCTCGGGCTTCAGGTGGGCGCGGAGCAGTTCCAGGGTGGTCTCGGTCAGCTTCGCCTTGGTCTCCTCGGTGCGGCCGGCGAGCAGGCCGAAGGTCACGTGCACGACGGCGTGGCCGCCCTCCTCGTAGCCGTAGGCCGTGTCGTCGGCGGCGCGGAACAGGGTCTTGCAGGCCTCCGGCTTGGCGGCCGCGATCTCGACGACGGCGGTGTGCAGGGCCCTGGCGAAGCCGGCCTTGTCGAAGGCCGCGCCCGCGGCGGCGGTGTAGTCGACGGTGATCTGCGGCATGAGCACTCCTGTTCCACGGCAACTGCGCTCCACCCTAGGGCCTGCCGCCCGGGCCGCATCCGCGTCCTCGATTGTCATTCGGGGCGGCCGAAGCGGCGGGCGGCCCAGACCAGGGCCACGACCCCGACGGTCAGCAGGAGGGCGCCTTCCAGGAGCAGGGGCGGTTGCCGGCCGGCCCACTCGATGCCCGGGGGCGTCACCTGGCCCGGGACGCGCAGGGTGATGCAGCGGCGGAGCAGGTCCACTCCGTAGGCGAGCGGGTTGACGGCGGCCACCGTGCGGGCCCAGCCCGGCAGGTTCGCCGGCGGGAAGAAGCCGCCGGAGAGGAAGAGCAGCGGCATCATCACCAGGCCGAGCAGCATCTGGAAGATCTCGGGCCGGGCGATGCTGACGGCCAGCAGCAGGGACAGCGCCGTGACGGTGAAGGAGGCCAGGGTCAGGCCGGCGAGGAGCAGCACCAGCAGGAGCGGGTCGTAGGGCAGCCCGACGGCGCCGCCCAGGGCGAGCAGGACGGCGCCCTGGACCGTGGAGACGACGGTGCCGCCGGCGCAGCTGCCGAGCAGGAGGGTGGGCCTGCTGACCGGGGCCATCAGGAGTTCGCGCAGGTAGCCGCTCTGCCGGTCGGTGATCAGACGGATGCCGACGATGACGGCCGGCGCCTGTACGGTCATCATCAGCATGCCCGGGAAGAGGTACGTCTGGTAGCCGACGCCCAGGGACGCGTGCGGGATCAGCGCGGCCAGTCCGCCCCCGAGCACGAAGAGGTAGAGCACCGGCTGGACCAGCATCAGGGCGGTGTGGACGCGCTGGACCGACAGGCGCAGCAGGTCGCGGTGGACCAGGGCGTGGACCGCCCGCAGTTCGTGGCGCAGGGAGGTCCACGGGGCCGGGCCGGAGGCGCGGGAGGCGTCCGGGGCCGGGAGAGCGGGTGCGGTCACGGGGCCTCCTCGGTCGCCGCCGTGGGTCCGCCGGGAGCCGGGGCGGCCGGTGCGGGGCGGTGGCCTGGGGCGTGGATGCTGCGGCCGGTGTGGTGGAAGAAGACGTCGTCGAGGGTCGGCGGGGTCGCGGACGCGGCGTGCACCGCGATGCCGTGGGCTGCCAGCGCCGCGCAGAGGCGGGGAATCCACGCGCTGCCGTCGGGCAGCCGCAGGCAGATTCCGTCGGCGTCCGCGGTGACGGCGGGGCCGGGCGGCACGGTCCGCTCCACGACCTTGAGTGCCGCCGGGTCGTCGCCGGTGCGCAGCCTGACCCGGTCGGCTCCGATCGCGGCCTTCATGGCGAGGGGCGTGCCCTCGGCGACGAGCCTGCCGTGGTCGATGATGCCGAGGCGGTCGCAGTTCTCCGCCTCCTCCAGGTAGTGCGTGGTGACCAGGACGGTGCTGCCGTGCCGTTCGCGCAGGGTGCGCAGGTGCTCCCAGACCTGGGCGCGGGCGTGCGGGTCGAGTCCGGTGGTCGGCTCGTCGAGGAACAGCACCCGGGGCGCGTGCAGCAGGCCGCGGGCGAGCTCCAGGCGGCGTCGCATCCCTCCGGACAGGGTGCGGACCGGGGAACGCCGCCGGTCGGCCAGTGCGACCGCTTCGAGCACCTCGGTGACGCGCAGGCGGGCGCGGTGGCGGCGCAGTCCGTACAGGCGGGCGTGGAGGTACAGGTTCTGTTCGGCCGTCAGGTCCGGGTCGAGGGCGCTGTGCTGGAAGAGCATCCCGACCGTGCGCCGTACCAGCTCCGGTTGGCTGAGGACGTCGGCGCCCGCCACCGTGGCCTGTCCGGCGGTGGGGCGGGCCAGGGCGCACAGCAGGGCGAGGGTGGTGGACTTCCCCGCGCCGTTGGGGCCGAGGAAGGCGTAGGTCTCGCCTTCGAGGACGTCCAGGTCGAGGCCGCGCACGGCGTGGGTGGTGGTGCCGTCCGGGCCCCGGTAGGCCTTGACCAGGCCGCGCGTGCTGATGACGGGTGCCGGGCGGGCGGTGGGCGGGGGGATCGCGCGGGTGCGGGCGGTGTCACCGGCGGGTGGCTGCATGGTCGGCTCCTCGTCCACGGGGGGTGCGTGCCGCGGGCCTGCCGGGCGCGGTGGCCCCGGTTCCGGGCGGGGGGGGGGCCCCGGGGGGGCCCCCCCC